>NZ_CP121017.1:3957500-4117500 GCF_041468085.1 Tistrella mobilis
ACCGGCTGGACCGGGTGGCCCTGGTCGGGTTCTCGCAGGGCTCGATGATGCTGCTGGACGGCATCGCCCGCGGCCGCTGGCCGGTGGCGGCGGGCGTCGCCTTCTCGGGGCGGCTTGGCACGGCGGACCCGCTGACGCCGGCGCATCTGACGCCGCTGCTGCTGATCCACGGCCTGGCGGATCCGGTGGTGCCGGCGGAAGAGAGCCGGCTGGCCGCCGAACGGCTGGCCGCGGCCGGGGTGGATGTCGAGGCACGGTTCGAGCCGGGGCTCGGCCACACCATCTCTCAGGCCGGCGCCATGGAGGCCGGGCGGTTCCTGGCCGACAGGCTGGGCTTCGGACCCGCCTGACCAGGCCGGGAACAGGCGGGTCAGACGATCAGCGGCGCGGTCACCGCCGCCAGTGCCCGGACCAGATCGGCCGGCGCGAGCTTCGCCTGAAGCCCGCGCTGACCGCCATTCACGAAGACGTAGGGCTCTGCCATCGCGGCCACCTCGACCGCGGTCGGCACCCGCTTCTTCTGGCCGAAGGGGCTGATGCCGCCGACATGATAGCCGGTGATGCGCTCGGCATCGGTCGGGCGCATCATCACCGCCGCCTTGCCGCCGAAAGCCTGGGCGAGCTTCTTCATGCTCACCTCGTGATCCGACGGCACCACCACGCAGACCGCGCGGCCGTCGACCTCGGCCATCAGGGTCTTCAGCACCCGCTGCGGCGGCTCCCCGATCGCCTCGGCCGCCTGCAGGCCGATGCGCCCGGCATCGGGATCATAGTCATAGGTCAGCGTCTCGAAAGCGATCCCGGCCCTGGCGAGGGTCTGGGTGGCGCGGGTGGATGCCGTGGTTTTCCCGGATTTCGCCATGACGGGGCCGCCTTCCTGCACGAATGTGACGGCGGAGATATAGCACGCCGGGGCCGAAGCGGTCACAGATGCAGCGCCTGGATCTCTCGGCGCAGCCAGCAGATCTTGGGGTCGCGGTCCCGGCGTGGATGCCAGGCCAGATGGATGGTGAAACCCGGCACCGCAACCGGCGGTTCGAAGATGTCGAGATCGCGCGCACAGGCCATGGCCAGACGTTCCGGGGCCATGGCGATCAGGTCGGTGCGGGCCAGCAGCGGCGGCAGCTGCAGGAAGCTCGATACCGAGGCCGCGATCCGGCGCGCCCGCCCCACCGCCGCCAGCGCCTCGTCGGTCACCCCGCGAAGCGCGCCGCCCACCGGCGAGACCAGGACATGAGGCAGGCGACAGAATTCATCCAGATCGAGGGGCGCAGTGCCCCGCGGATGACCGCGCCGCTGCACGGCCACGAAGCGTTCGTCGAACAGCCGGCTGCGGATCGCCCCCTGGGGCAGCAGCGGCTCTGACGCGATGATCAGATCAGCGCGCCCCTCTTCCAGATCCTGGCGGCTGCGCTGCGGATCATGGGCCATCATCACCACCCTGGTATCCGGAGCGGGGCCACCGTCGCGCCGCTCGAAAGCGGTCACCAGCCGGCCGGTCACCGCCGCGTGGATGTAGTCGGTGGCGACCACCCGCACCGTCACCGGCCCGGCCATGGGATCGAAGGGCAGTTCCGCCGCGACCAGGGACTGAAGTTCATCGAGCAGACGATTGAGCGGCTGGCGCAGCGCCTCCGCGCGGCTGGTCGGCACCAGGCCGCGGCCCGAGCGGACCAGAAGCGGGTCGTCGAACAGGTCACGCAAGCGGGCAAGCTGGGCCGACAGCGCCGGCTGGCTGATCCCCAGCCGGCGGGCGGCGCGGGTGACGCTGCGTTCCGCCAACAGCACGTCCAGCGACAGCAGCAGGCCCAGATCATGCCGCGGCAAATCCATACAGCTTATCTTTCCTATACGAAACATCGATTTGAATTATGTCAGGACTGCGGGCAGCTTCAACGGCCCGAGTCGTCCGATCTCGGCTCCCGCATCCCATCGCAACCGCCCGCGCCTTGCGGGCGCACAGGACGTCCGCATGCCCCGTCACTTCCGCGCCACGAGCCGTCTTCCAGCCCTTCTGGCACTGGCCGGCGGCTATTTCATCGTGGGCGTCGCCTCCATGTCGGTGATCGGCTTCGCCCAGCCGCTCACCGCCGATCTGGGCCTCCCCCCCTCTGCGGTGGGCGGGCTGGTCACGGCCTTCGCCATCACCTATGCGCTCGCCGCGCCGGCCATGCAGATCCTGTTCGGCGACCGGGACCGGCGGCGGATGGTGGTCACGGGCCTGGCCGGCGTGTGCCTGGGTGCCGTGCTGTGCGCGCTTGCGCAAAGCTATGGGATGCTGGTTGCCGGCCGCACGGTGATGGCGCTGGGGGCCGGCCTGGTCGGCCCCACCGTCTCGGCCACCGGTGCCACGCTGGTCGATGAAGACCGCAGGGCCTCGGCACTCGCCACCGTCTTCGGCGGCATGACGGCGGCCGTCGTGGTCGGCGTGCCGATCTGCAGCATGGCCGGCATCGCGATCGGCTGGCGCGGCGTCACCTGGGGGATCGCGGCGCTCGCCATCCTGGTTGCCCTGGCGGTGCGCGCCACCGTGCCCGGAGGGCTGCGCGGCTCCAGGTCGGGGGCGCGGGTGCTGCTGCGCATGATGATCGACCGGCGGATCGGCATGGCGCTGATGGTGCCGCTGATGCAGATGTCCGGGATCTTCGTCACCTACGCCCTGCTTGCCCCGTGGATGGCCGCCGTCGCCGAAGCCGGCGGCCATGTGCTCCCCGAAAGTGCCGTGCCGACCGCCATGTTCATCTATGGTGCCGGCGGGCTGATCGGCAATGCGCTGGGCGCCGTGCTGGAACGCCGCTTCGGCGCCGTCGGCACGCTGCGCATCACCCTCACCGCCCTTGGGCTGGGCTTCGCGGCGGCGCTGGTGGTGCCGGGCGGGCTGATCCCGCTTTATCTGCTGATGTCGGTCTGGGCGGTCACCGCCATGTCGTTCATGGCCCCGCAGCAGAAGCGCCTGGTCGATCTGGCCGGTGATCGCGCCGGTCTGGCCCTGGCTCTCAATGCCTCGGCACTCTATGCCGGCATGTCGCTGGGTTCGGGCGTGGGCGTGGCGGTGCATGGCGGGGCGGGACCGCTGCTGCTGCCCGCCGCCTCGCTCGCCTTCGTGGTGGTGGCCATGCTCGCCCTCGAAATCTCCAGGCGGCCGGCGCGGGCATGATCGACGCAGGGGCCGGTCGGCGATCAGATCACCCGCCCCTCCGCTGCCCAATAGGGGGCCCGCAATTCGCGCTTCAGTACCTTGCCCAGGGCGTTGCGCGGAAACTCGTGGCGAAACTCCACGCCGACCAGACGCTGGGTCTTGGCCAGCCGGTCATTCGCCCAGGCCTTGAGATCCGCCTCGGTGACCCGAGCGCCGTCGCGCGGGATCACCAGCGCCAGAGCCGCCTCGCCCCATTTTTCATGCGGCACGCCGATGACCGTCACGTCGAGCACATCGGGATGGCCGCCAAGCACGGTCTCGACATCGGTCGGGAAGACGTTGAACCCGCCTGAGACGATCATGTCCTTCTTGCGGTCGAGGATATAGAGGAAGCCGTCCTCGTCGAGCCTGCCGACGTCGCCGGTGCGGATGAAGCTGCGGCCGCGCTCGTCGCGCCAGATGGCCGCGGCGGTGGCCTCGGGGCGGCCGTGATAGCCGGTCATCATCCCGGCACCGTACCCGGCAATCTCGCCCGCGTCTCCCGCCGGCAGCTCGCGGCCCTCATCGTCGATGATCCGGACCTCGAAGCCCAGCACCGGGGTTCCGACCGAGGCCAGCCTGGTCGCGTGGAATTCGGGCTTGAGCATGGTCGCAAAGCCTTCGGTCAGGCCGTACAGCTCGTAAAGCCCCGGCCCCATCCGCGCCAGCACCGCCCGTTTGGTATCGGGCCTGAGCGGCGAGCCGGCGGAAAGCATGGTCTTCAGGCTTGAGAGATCCGCATGGTCGAGCGCCGGGCAGGCCAGGGTCAGGATGTATTGGGTCGGCACCATGAAGGTGTGGGTGATCCGCTCCCGCGCCACCGTCTCCAGGAAGGCCGCAGGGTCGAATTGCGGCAGGATATGGAGCGTGCCGCCGGCGAACAGCACCGGCAGCACCATCAGCCAGGTGCCGTTGGAATAAAGCGCGGTGGTGGTCAGCGCCCGCGAGGTCTGGTCGAACCGCATCTCGATCGCGTTGGAGAACGACCAGTGCTGCCGCGCCCGATGGGTCTGGACGATCCCCTTGGGCAGCCCCGTGGTGCCCGAGCTGTAGATGATGTTGAACGGGTCATCCAGGGCATAGCGCACGGGCGGCTGGGAGTCCGGTGCATCTCCCAGAAAGTCGTCGTAAGCGGTCCAGCCGGGCTGTTCGCGGCCCAGCACCACGAAACGATCCGGCGCCACCCGGTCGAGCCGCTCCCGGACCGGCGCGATCCGGTCGATCAGTCCGGGGGCGACGATCAGGGTCGTCGCCCCGGAATCGATGATCAGATGGGCAAGCTGGTCGGGCGTCAGCATGGCCGAGAGCGGCACCAGACAGGCCCGCGCCTTGACCACGCCGAACATCACCGGAATGGTCATGACCTCGTTGCCGAGCAGCACCGCAACCTTGTCGCCACGGCCGAGCCCGCGGGCATGAAGGGCATTGGCAAGCCGGTTCATCGCCTGGTCGAAACCGCGCCAGCTGAGCCGGTCTGCGCCACAGACGATGGCGTCCTTCCCGGGGAAATGGCGGGCATGAACCGCCCAGATCTCGGGCAGATAGACATGGATGTCGTCGGGCCGGTCCCAGGCACCCCCACCCCCCTCGGATCCGGTCCGGTCAGAAAGGGCCGGCTGCGTCACCACGGTCATGTCCTGCGTGTCCTCCGTCTGGCTCTTCCCGCACCGGACAAGCCGCGCGGGCGGCATATTAAACAAACCATTGTTTGGCTCCTTATGCCGACTTTGGCTTGCATCCTCCGGCCTGTCCAGGCGGAAAGCGGCAGCAGATAGAACTACCAAACACTTGTTTTTTTAAAACCCGGACCTCTGCTAAGCTCACCTCCAAACGATCAACGAGTCCGGCCCCGAGCCGGACCGACGGGAGGAAGATGACGATGACGGAACGGGTGACGCGGGGCGCCATGCGCACCGTGCTGGCGGCCGGCCTTCTCTGCGGTGTTGCGGGCATGGCGTCGGCTGCGGAAATCAGCGGCGAGGTGGTCCGGATCGGGGTGATGAACGACCAGTCGGGTGCCTATGCCGATACGTCCGGGCCCGGCTCGGCGGCCGCAGCCCGGCTGGCGGTGGAAGATTTCGGCGGCACCGTACTCGGCAAGCCGATCGAGATCGTCTCGGCCGACCATCAGAACAAGCCGGATATCGGCGCCGGCACCGCGCGGCGCTGGTATGACCAGGATGGTGTCGACGGCATCTTCGACATCGCCAATTCGGCGGTCTCGCTGGCCGTGCAGGAACTCGCCAAGAGCGACGGGCGGCTGGTGGTCCATGTCGGCTCGGCCAATGACCGGATCTATGGCCAGGATTGCGCCGCGACCGGCTTCCTCTGGCTTTACGACACCTTCTCGATCGCCCAGGCGATCGGCAAGGCGGTGGTCGCCCAGGGCGGAGACAGCTGGTATTACATCTCGGCCGACTACGCCTTCGCCAAGGCGATGGAAGGGGCGCTGACCCCGGTGGTGGAAGCGGCCGGTGGCAGGGTGCTGGGGGCTGCACGCCACCCGATCGGCACCACCGACTATTCCTCTTACGTGCTTCAGGCCCAGGCTTCGGGCGCCAAGGTGGTGGCGCTCGCCAATGCCGGCGTCGATACCATCAACACCATCAAGCAGGCCTCGGAATTCGGCCTCACCCAGGGCGGACAGAAACTGGCGGCCACGGTGTTCTATCTGCACACCGTTCATGGGCTGGGGCTGGAGGTCGCCCAGGGGCTGCAGGTGGTGACCGGCTTCTACTGGAACATGGACGACGGCACCCGCGCCTTCGCGAAACGCTTCGAGGCCGCAACCAACGGCAACATGCCGTCCCAGATCCATGCCGGTACCTATTCGGCGGTGCTGCACTATCTGAAAGCGGTCGATGCCGCCGGCACCGACGAGCCGCGGGCGGTGGCGGCGAAAATGCGCGACCTCCGGGTGAACGATTTCTTCACCAGGGATGCGGAGGTCCGCAGGGATGGGCGGCTGATGCGGGATTATCACCTGGTGGAGGTGAAGACCCCCGCCGAGTCGACGGGTCCGTGGGACTATTACAAGGTACTCGACCGGGTGCCGGCAGCCGACGTCATCCGGCCCATGGACCCGGCGCTCTGCCCGATCCTCAAGTGAGACGGCCGCAGCCGACCCGCCCGGGCCGGCTGCGGACAGCCCGGGGTCAGCCGCGGAAGCGACCGGGATGGACGAAATCGGCGCGGGGCCTGCGCTCCCGCGCCGAGATTTCCCGGCCGCGCAGATCCTCGGGCAGCTCGGCGGCGTCACCGATCGGGCCGATCGCGATCATCGCCACCGGCTGCACATCTTCCGGCAGGCCGAGGGTGCCGGTCGCGACTCCGGCATCGAAACCGGCCATCTGGTGCAGCCACAGCCCCTCGGCGGTGGCCTGCACCGTCATCATCCCGACGGCCAGGCCCAGATCATAAAGAGCGGTCCCGATCGGCTTGCCGTCGGGACGCAGCGTGCGCGCCGCCGCCAGCATCAGCACCGGCGCCTTCGGTGCCCAGCGCCGGTTGCCCGGCAGAAGACAATCGGCCAGACGCCCGAAGCCCTCGGGATCCTCGGACCGGCTCGCCGCGACAAAGACCCAGGGCTGCTGGTTGTTCGCCGAGGGTGCCCAGCGTGCCGCCTCGAAGACCGTTGCCAGATCGTCGAGGGACAGATCGACATCGGCGAAGGCGCGCGGGCTCCAGCGTGCCGAGAGCAGCGGCAGGATCTCAGGCTCTGCCGAGGCGCGCTTGATCCCGGCCAGATCGGGCGCCCAGTCTTGGGGCGCATGTCCGTTCCAGCCATAGGGGGCCAGATCCTCGCCGGTCAGGGCTTCGCTCATGCTCCGTCTCCGCTGATTTTATTCCGCGTGGCAGTCCTATATTTCGCAAAGCGGACCTTGCCGATTTTTCGGCCACGCCGCCCTGTCGTCTCCTTATATTCGACGGCAGGAGACGCTCCACAAGACCCGCGACAAGGCCCGAACACCGATGAGCCATATGGAAACCTCGCCCAAAGCCGCCGCCGCCTTCGACTGGTCCGACCCGCTGCTGTTCGACGACCAGTTGACCGAAGACGAGCGGATGATCCGCGATTCAGCCCGCGACTTCGCGCGCGACCGGCTGCTGACCCGGGTGATCGAAGGCACCCGCCGCGAGAATTTCGACCGCGAGATCATGAACGAGATGGGCGCGCTGGGCCTGCTGGGCCCGACCCTGCCCGAGGAATACGGCTGTCCGGGCGTCTCGCATGTCGCCTATGGCCTGATCGCCCGCGAGGTGGAGCGGGTCGACAGCGGCTACCGCTCGGCGATGAGCGTGCAGTCCTCGCTGGTCATGCACCCGATCTATGCCTATGGCTCGGAAGAACAGCGCCGGAAATATCTGCCGAAGCTCGCCACCGGCGAGATGATCGGCTGCTTCGGCCTGACCGAACCCGATCACGGCTCGGATCCGGGGGGCATGAAGACCCGGGCCACCAGGGTCGATGGCGGCTGGCGGCTGAACGGCGCCAAGATGTGGATCACCAACTCGCCCATCGCCGATATCGCGGTGGTCTGGGCCAAGACCGATGACGACGTGATCCGCGGCTTCGTGGTCGAACGGGGCATGGAGGGTTTCTCCACGCCCAAGATCCAGGGCAAGATGTCGCTCCGCGCCTCGATCACCGGCGAGATCGTGCTCGACGACGTCTTCGTGCCCGAGGAAAACCTTCTGCCGAACGTGAAGGGGCTGAAGGGCCCGTTCGGCTGCCTGAACAAGGCCCGCTACGGCATCGCCTGGGGGGCGATGGGGGCGGCCGAGTTCTGCTGGCATCAGGCCCGGCAGTATGTGATCGACCGCAAGCAGTTCGGCCGGCCGCTGGCCGCCAACCAGCTGATCCAGAAAAAGCTCGCCGACATGCAGACCGAGATCACGCTGGGCCTGCAGGGCGTGCTGCGCCTGGGCCGTCTGATGGACGAGGGCCGTGCTGCGCCCGAGGCGATCTCGCTGTTCAAGCGCAACAATGTCGGCAAGGCGCTCGATATCGCCCGGCTCGCCCGCGACATGCATGGCGGCAACGGCATCTCGGACGAATTCCACGTCATCCGCCATCTGGTGAACCTGGAAACGGTCAACACCTACGAAGGCACCCATGACATCCACGCCCTGATCCTGGGCCGTGCCCAGACCGGCATCCAGGCCTTTTTCTGACCGGATCAGGCGGCCCGATCGTCGGCCTGCCGGTCCGGCAGGTCGACGAGCACGACGGCACCTCCCATGCGGCCGGTCTCGACCCGGATCCGGCCGCCCATCAGGGTGACCAGCCGGCGAACGATGGCGAGGCCGAGCCCTGCCCCGCCATGATTGCGCGACAGCACGCCGCCACCGGTCTCGAAGGGGCGGCCGATATCGCGGGCCAGCGCATCTGGCATGCCCGGGCCATCATCCTCGACCCGGACCACGACCCCGGTCTTTCCGGGCATCGCCTCGATGCGGACCCGGCCGTGGGGGCGCGCGAACTTGATCGCGTTCGAGGCCAGATTGGCGATGATGCGCACGATCGCGGTCGCATCGCCGGCAAGTGCTGCATCGGGCGCGATCGCCACATCGACCGTGACATCCGGCCGGCCTTCCGCCGCCGCCGCCCGTTCCAGCCCCTGACGCACGATCTGACCAAGATCCACGGCCTCGGCCGCCAGCAGCGACGGATCGTCGAGGCGGGTGAGATCCAGGATGTCGTCGACGATCGCAAGCAGGCGTCGCCCGGCCTGATGAATGGCGGTGACGTAATCCCGCTGGCGCTGCGGCAACGGCCCGTGCAGCCCCGAGATCAGCAGTTCGGCAAAGCCGATGACGGCGTTGAGCGGCGTGCGCAGCTCGTGATTCATATGGGCCAGAAAGGCGGATTTGGCCGCGCTCGCGGTCTCGGCGGCGGCGAGTGCCCGGGTCAGACGGCGCTCCGCCTCGACCAGCGGGGTCACATCGGCGAACTGGGTGATGCAATGGGCGGGATTGCCGTCGGCATCGCGGATCACGGCACCGGCGACGCGGAACCAGACGACATGGCCATCGGCATGAATATAGCGGCGCATGCCGTCGAGCGGCCGGCCGTCGATCCGGGCAGCCGCCAGCCAGCGTTCGGCCGCAGCCAGATCATCCGGATGGATCAGGCTGCGGAAATCCGCCCCGGCCAGGGCTGCGGCGTCGCGGCCCAGGCTGCGCGCCAGCGCCAGATTGACCCGCAGCATCCGCCCGTCCAGACCCACCACCGCCTGACCGACGCCGGTGCTTTCGAAGGACAGTCTCAGGCTTTCTTCCGCCAGTCGCCGGTCGGACAGATCACGGATCGTGCCGATGTAAAGCCGGGCATCATTGCTGCGGGTCAGCATGCTGACGACCAGATCGATCGGCACTGGTGTGCCATCGCGGCGTCGGCCGGTCAGCTGCCGGCCCCGGCCGATGATCCGCTGGCGGATGTCGGGATCGGCCGTACGGAGGTGGCGGTCATGGCCCGCCGCCTCTTCGGGGCGCATCAGCAGATTGATGCTCCGCCCGACCAGTTCGGCCGGGGTATAGCCGAAGATCAGCTCGGTGGCACGGTTTGCAAACTGCACGATGCCATGATCGTCGATGACCACGATCGCGTCGTGCGTTGCATCCACGATATCGGCGAACAGCTCGGGATCGTGGGAAATTGCAGGTCCGGTCTGCATGGCAGGGGCAGGCTTCCGCAGGGCAGCAATTCGGAGGAGCCGCAATCTACGGAGGCTTGCGCCCTGCGTCTACGCACCGGAATCGAAGACCACCCGCCCGATCCCTGCAACGTTACGCGCTTCGTCACAGTCCGGGGCTGAGATTGAGCCAGATCGAGGTGTTGAGCGCCGTGGCGAAGGCGCCCCAGGCCAGATAGGGCAGCATCAGCAGGCCGGCCACGCGATCGTGACGACCGAAGGCGATGGCCGTGGCGGCAACGGCGACCAGCAGCACCAGGATATCGACCAGCGCCAGCCCCACCTGATGCAGGCCGAAGAACAGCACCGACCAGGCAAGGTTGAGCGCCAGCTGCACGAGATGCAGGCCCAGAGCACCCCGTGCCCCGGCAATGCCGGCCTTGCGCCAGACCCGCCAGGCCGCAACGGCCATCAGGACGTAGAGCGTGGTCCAGACCGGCGCGAAGACCCAGTCGGGCGGGGTGAAACCGGGCTTGGGCAGGGTGCGGTACCAGCCGTCGATTTCGGGCGTAGTGACCGCACCGCCAAGCCCAGAGACCACGGCAGAGAGGACAAGAAAGCTCAGCAGAGCCAGCAGCGACCGCCCCGAAAAGACGGGCGGGCGGGCGGTATGGCCGACGCGGGCAGAGGGGGAGGTCATGATGAGCATCCTGATGAGGCTGAGGGGGTACCGGTCAGGCGGTCACGGGGAGAGGCGCGCCCGGACGGCAGCGGTTCCATCCTGCAGCACCTCGACCACGACGATCTCTCCCGAGGCCGGGAAGATGCCGGTGACGGCGGTGATGTTGACCTGATGGCTGACCATGATCAGCGGCGGATCACCGGCCTTGCGGTCGGCGATCCGCGCCAGGATGTCGCGCCGTGCCGCATCTTCCCGGCTGCGGTCACGGAAGAAACTGTCGAGCGGGGGAAACGGCTCCACCTTGCCCAGATCCATCTCGCGTGCCGTATCTGCCGCCCGGCACCAGCGGCTGGTCAGGACGGCGGCATCGGCCAGTCCGGCCGCCCGGAGCAGCCGGCCGGTCTCGCGCGCCTCGGCACGCCCCGCCTCAGACAGGTTGCGCTGGGTGGTGCAGTCGTCGAGGCGGAAATGATCGGGATCACCGGTACCCGGAGCGGTGGCATGGCGCATCAACGCGGCATGGCGCGGAAGATCCAGCAGCTGAACCACCTGACCGGCATCCGCCGCCTCTGCCGGCCGCGGGGCGGCAACCGCCAGGAGCAGAGCCAGAAAACCAAGGCGGAGGAAGGCGGATGCATGCATGGCGAAGCCTCCGGCAGAGCAGAATTCCGTCTCACCGTTTTACGCATCGCGGCCGGCAACGGATCAGGCCGTGTGCCCCGACCGCTGCCGGCACGGCTGGGATCAGCTCCGCCGCCCGCTCGCCTCCTCTCTGCCGGTGGCACGTCAGATGCCGGTGGAGATGCGGATCCAGGTCGCCCAGGCCATCAGCACGCCGAAGACAAGGATCATCGCCGGCGCCACGAAGCCCAGGCCACGATCCAGCAGCCGGGCCGTACGCGACCCGCCGCCCGACGCCAGCGCCAGCAGTGACCGTCGGACCCCGACGACCCCCAGGCCGATCAGCACCACGGTTATGGCCGACCCCAGGCTCATCGCCACGACGCCCGTGATCCCCAGCAGAAAAGCCCCCTGGCTCATCGAAAACAGCAGCAGCAGGATCGCGCCGGAACAGGGGCGGATACCGGCTGCGACGATCATCCCCCAGAAGGCATCCGGGTGACGCCGGACCGGCGGAGCGCGGTGGCCGTGGTCATGATCATGGTGATGGTCGTGGTGATGATCGGCCGCGCAGCCTGCGCAACCGTGCTGGTGGTCGTGGCCGTGACGGGCATGGTGGTCGTGCCCGCCGTGACTGTGCCCATCATGCGCGGCATGATCGTGCGCGCCGTGATCATGCTCGCCATGGCCATGGCCGCAGGCCGCGCGGCCACGCAGCAGGTTCAGGATCATCCAGCCGCCCATGGCCGCGATCAGGGCATAGCTCGCCAGCTCCAGCGCCAGAGGATCGGTCATCCGGCCCAGCCCCTGCCGCCCCAGGATCAGGGCAAGGCCGCCGATCACCAGAATGGCCACCGCCCCCTGCATCAGGCTGATGGCAATCCCCATCACCATGCTGGTCCGCGCATCGGCCGGCCGGCCGGCCAGATAGCCCGCCACCGCCACCTTGCCATGGCCGGGACCGGCGGCATGCAGCACGCCGTAGACGAAGGCGAGGCCGATCACGGTCAGGGCCGGCAGGATGGTTCCCTCGCGCACGGCCTCGCCCAGTCGGCCCGAGATCAGCGCGTTGAGTTCACCCTGCCAGGCGATGATCTGCATCAGCACCGGCCCCAGGATGCCGGCCCCCACGGCCGCCTCGGTCACCGGTGCCGCAGGCGGGGTTGCACCACCGCCCCGCCCCAGATAGCTGGACGCCGTCGCCATCGTGGGCAGCAGGGTCGCGGCAAGGACGAACACCGCCGCCCGGATCCTCCGCATCCGGTCAGCGTGCAGGGCAGACGACATCGATCACCTCGGGGTTCACATAGCCGAAATAGATGGGGTTGAGCGTGTCCTCGCGCGCAACCGGGCGGCAGAGGTCGAGCGGCGGT
This sequence comes from Tistrella mobilis, assembly GCF_041468085.1. Classification (NCBI taxonomy): domain Bacteria; kingdom Pseudomonadati; phylum Pseudomonadota; class Alphaproteobacteria; order Geminicoccales; family Geminicoccaceae; genus Tistrella; species Tistrella mobilis. The sequence goes on from NZ_CP121017.1 coordinate 3,969,990, forward strand.
GCGTTGAGATGCAGCGACGCCGCCGGCAGATCGAAGGCGATGTAGTATTCCGGATCATAAACCCCGATGGTGATCCGGTGCTTCCGCGGATCGACCGGCTCGGTCAGGCGGGCGCGGAAGGTCATGGTCACGACCTTGTCGCCGATCTCGGCGGCCATGCCGTCCACGCCGGCCAGCTCGACGAAGGACGCATCGACCTGGACATGGGTGAAGTAGCCGTATTCCGACATGTTCTTGAGCAGCTCGGCGGTCAGGGCCGCCTGCTCGTCGGCGTCGTAACGGCCGTCGGCATTCCTGTCGAAATCCTGGATCAGCACCGCGCTCAGCATCGGGTCGAAAGCCCAGCGCAGCTGGATCGCCGTCACCCGGTCGTCGACCGTCTCGGGCGTCGCCTCGGCGGTCACCCAGACATGCGGGTGCGCGCGAGCCGGCATCGGCTGAAGCAGGGGGATGAGCGCGACCACGACCGCAGCGGCGACGTGGACGATGCGGAAGCGCATCCGGATCATGGGCAGCGGAGCCTCGGCTTCGGGGTGGGCGATCCGACGGTAACGCCGCAGCCCGCCCGCGTGCAACCAGGACACAATTCACCGATCGGAATCCGACGGCCCGGCACGAGTGTCACACATGGACATGGTCGTTCTGAATGGCGAGAGGCCGCCATGCAAATTTTATGAAATTCTGCGCCTCCCTCCATCCGAAAGCATTGGTTAATATGCGGGCCGCATGCTTGACCCATGGCCGCCCGAAGGGCGGTTCCGGGAGGACCGCCCGAGAGAATGGCGGCAACAGGCAGCAGCTTCCACGCCGGAAGCGAGCCATACAGGAACGGGACGAGCCGCGTGACGGATGGTATGATGACGCTTCACGAGGATGCTGCTACGGACGGCAGCCATCCGCCTCGTCCTGAAAGGACGTCGGACGTCCTCAAGCGGCTGATCCGGGACTGGCCGGGCGAGCGCATCAGCCTGCATGACCTGACATCGGTGATGGGTGATCGTGCCTTTGCCGCCCTCATCCTGCTGTTCGGCCTGCCCAACTGCCTGCCGCTGGGCATTCCCGGCCTCTCGGCCGTGCTGGGCGCGCCGATCGTTCCCTTCGCCATCGGCCTTATGCTCGGCCAGCGCAGCCCCTGGCTGCCGGCCTTTCTGGGGCGCCGGTCGTTCCGCAAGACCGACTTCATGATGGTCTTCAACAAGGCCCTGCCCTGGCTCGAAAAGGTGGAACGCCTGCTGAAGCCGCGTTGCGCCTGGGTGATCGAGGGTAAGGCCGAACGGCTGCTCGGCCTGATCCTGGTGATCCTGTCGATCGTGCTGGTGCTGCCCATTCCCTTCGGCAACAACCCGCCGGCGATCGCGATCTCGGTGATCGCCCTCGGCCTGATCGAACGCGACGGGCTCACGGTGCTCATCGGCTATCTGCTGGGCCTGATCAGCTGCGCCGTCGCCGCCGCGGTCGTGGTCGCCCTGTTCAAGGCGCTGGTTTACGCCCTGGTGCACTTCCTGACCTGACTGCGGCCGTTCAGCGACGGCGGAGGGTGAGTGCCGCCGCGATCGCCCCCAGGAACAGCGCTCCTGCTCCGGCGATGAACAGTGGCCGGTGTTCGCCGAACACCGCATACCATTCCGTCATCGCGAAACCCGACAGGCTTTGTGCCACAGCGAAGCTCACGGTCATCGCCGCCCAGGCCTGGCGCTGGCGATGCGGGCTCGCGATTTCGGTGATCCGCCCGGCGACCATCGTCCCCATGCCCGGCGTCAGCAGCCCGACCACCGCAGCACTTGCCGCGAGCGCCCAGGGGGCGGTGGTAAAGGCGGCGAGGCCGATGGCGGCACCCTTGATGACCAGGCCACCCACCAGGGTGCGTCCGAAACCGATCCGCTCGGCGACCAGCCCGACGGTGATGGGGCCGAAAGCGGCACCCAGGCCGAACAGGCTCCAGGATGCGCCGGCTGCCGCGAGGCCGAGCCCCAGGGTGCGGGCGACGTAATCCGCCCAGAACAGGGTATGGGGCACGAAGCCGAAGGCATCGAGAGCATAGGCAAGGCCGACCAGGGCGAGCGCGGCCCCGGTCGCCGCGGGCGGCACGCCCAGATGCCCGCCCCCGACGGCCGGCCCCGCGGCCTCGCGCGGCCAGCCGTTCCAGCCGACCACGCCCAGCACCAGGGCGAAGACGGTGAGCATGGCCCAGGCCTCGACCACGCCGAAACCGGCCGCGATCGGCACCAGCTGGCCCGAGACCACCACGCCCAGTCCCACACCGGTAAAGACCAGCCCGGCCACCCGGCCGCGCCGACGGATCGGGGTTGCCGACAGGGCCGCCGGCACCGCGACGATCATCAGGATGGCGCCGGTGATGCCGCCGATCGCGCGCCAGACCGCCAGCCAGCCATAGCCCAGATGGACGGCCGAGGCCGCGAAGGAGATCACGGTCAGGGCGATCGCAATCCGGATCAGCATGGCCACCGGCACCCGGCGGGCCAGCGGTGCCGCCGCCAGGGCCCCGGCCAGATAGCCGCCCAGATTGACCGCCCCGAGACTTGCCGCCGCCGCGCCGTCATACCACCCGCCCTGGACCAGGGCCGGGATCATCGGCGTATAGGCGAAGCGGGCAAGCCCCAGACCGATCAGCACCGAGGCGAAGGCTGCCGCGGCTGCCCGCCAGGGGATCCGGTCCTCGTCCGGCGTTGCAGGGTCGCTCGCACTCATCATCCGGTCTCCCACACCCAGGCGCGCCGGTACGGTGCCGCGCGCGCGTTTCGTTGGCCGGGATTATGGCCGGCGCCCGGGGGCCGGTGTCGAGCCCGCGATACGGCCCGCTCCGCATGGCTGCCATGCGATCCCGGTGCCGAGCATGTTGCAACGCACCGTCATTGGGCGTAGCTTGTTTCCAACGCGGACGACCTCCGCAGTGTGATTGTGAGCAGGGCAGCTCCCGTCGGCATCTCGTGCCGGCCGGGGGCTTTTTTTATGTGCAGGGCCATGGGCAAGAGATCGATACCGGATAGCTGGCGCGTGGGCGTGCTGTTCTCCGACACCGGCGTCACCGCCGCGGTGGAACGTACCCAGCGCCATGGCACGCTGCTCGCGATCGAGGAGATCAACGCCTCGGGCGGCATCGCCGGCCGGCTGATCGAGCCGGTGGTTCTGGATCCCGCCTCCACGCCCCGGCTCTATCGCGACCAGGCAGAACATCTGCTGGATGTGGAGCGGGTGCAGGTGATCTTCGGCTGCTACATGTCCAGCACGCGCAAGGCCGTGCTGCCGGTGGTGGAGGCCCGCAAGGCGCTGCTGTTCTACCCCACCCTCTACGAGGGCTTCGAATATTCCCGCAGCTGCATCTACACCGGCGCCTGCCCCAATCAGAACTCGGTCCAGCTGGTGAATTATCTGACGGCCCATTACGGCAAGCGACTTTTCATCGTGGGGTCGAACTACGTCTATCCTTACGAATCCAACCGCATCATCGCCGATCTCTATCTGCAGTCCGGCGGTACCCTGCTGCACGAGATGTATGTGCCGCTGGCGGTGGACGAGATCGATATGAACGAGGTCATCGCCCAGATCCGTCGCACCCGGCCGGATGTGATCTACTCGACCGTGGTCGGCGACGGCATCGCCCGGTTCTACGAGGCCTATCGTGCCGCAGGCTTCGACCCGGCCACCATGCCCATCGCGAGCCAGTCGACCAGCGAGGCCGAGATCGCCCAGATGGCCCCGGGCATCGCTGAAGGCCATATCGGCGTCTCGCCTTATTTCGCCGCGATCGACACCCCCGCCAACCACAGGTTCGTGGCCGCCTTCCGGCGCCGCTTCGGTGCCGATGCGGTGATTGCGGCGGCGGCCGAAGCGGCGTATTTCCAGGTCCATCTCTATGCAGCCGCCCTCGCCCGGGCCGAAAGCGACCGGGCGCAGGATCTGCTGCCCCAGCTCTACGAGGTCGAGGTGGATGCCCCGCAGGGCCGGATCCGGATCGAGCGCGACAACAACCACACCCATCTCTGGCCGAAAGTCGGCCGGGTGACGGCCGCCGGTCAGTTCGACGTGGTCTACGACCCGAAGACCCGGGTCCGCCCCGATCCGTACATGCTGGAATATCGTCTCGACGCCCCGGCGGCCCATGGCCTGCCGGTGGCAGGCCTCTGACCCTCCTTCACGGGAGCGCCCCCCACGTGTCGGTCGCCCTGCTGCGTGATCTTCTCGGCCTCAAGGTTCTGGTGGTCCATCCACCGGACGAGGAGGGCGCCTTTCTGGTCGATCATCTCCGGCGCATCGGCTGCATGGTCACCACGCTCTGGCCGGTGCCGGCGGAGCTGCCGGCCAATGCCGAAGTGGTTCTGCTGACCATCGCGGTGGAATACCGGGCCGAGATCGAACGCCTGCTCAAGGCCATGGGACCGGTACCGCCCACCATCATCGCCATCGTCGGCTACGAGGATCCGGGCACGCTCCAGATCGTGCTGGAAAGCGGCGCCTTCGCGGTGCTTGAAAAGCCGCTCAAGCCCTTCGGTCTGCTCACCAACCTCGCCATCGCCCGCAGCCTGTGGCTGGAACGCCAGCGGCTGCTGAAAGAGGCCCGCAAGCTGCGGCGCAAGATGGTCGGCGAACAGACGCTCGCCCGCGCCAAGGCGATCCTGATGGCGTCGAAGAGCCTGAGCGAGAACGAGGCGCATCAGTTCATCCGCCGCCAGGCCATGGCACGCCGGGCACCGATGGAAGAGATCGCGGCCGCGATCGTGAAGACCGAGGACCTCTTGACCCTGCCCCGCAAAGCTGATTAACATTCGCGCATGCTCAAGATCTGAGCAGCAGTCGGCGTCCTCTGAAATCGGGTCACCCGGTATAAATTCAGGCCACGCCGTGCTGCAGCCGGAAGAACGGGGATGTTCGACCGGCACGTGGCAAGGATGCCTCGCAACCCCTCCTTCCGGGGTCTGCGAGGTTTTTTTATGCCCACGCCGACAGGGCTGTCGGCATTCACCCTCGACCAGAAAACGAGGCAGACACCCCTGCGTTCCACTTGAACGCAGCACGGGAGAAATTTGCCTCATGCTCTGCCCGACAGGCGTGAGATCCCTCCACCGACGGCCTTCCTCCCCCCGGATGCCGACCGGACATCCCGGTCTTCCGGCGCTTTTTCGACAACGGCTCCGACCCGCGCCACGCGCGCCAAACATCACGGGCAAAAACGCCCGAGGCTTCACCTCACCGTCATCGGGAGACCGACCCCATGAGCATCACCCGACGCTCGCTGCTGAAATCCACCGCTGCCGCCTCACTTGCCGCCGTCGCCGCCCCCTCGCTGATCGGCCGGGCGCTGGCCGCCGACACGATCAAGGTCGGCGCGCTCTATTCCCAGACCGGTGGTCTCTCGATCGTCGAGAAGATGCTGGCCGATGCCGTGATGATGGCGGTCTCGGAAGTCAACGCCCAGGGCGGCGTGCTCGGCCGCCAGGTCGAGGTGATCGTCGAGGACGGCGCCTCGGATCCGAAGACCTTCAGCGAAAAGGCCTCGAAGCTGCTGGTCCGCGACCGCGTGAACGCGGTCTTCGGCTGCCACACCTCCGCCAGCCGCAAGGCGGTGCTGCCGCTGTTCGAGCGCCGCGACGGCATGCTGTTCTACCAGACCCATTACGAGGGCTTCGAGTGCTCGAAGAATGTGGTCTATACCGGCGCGGTGCCGAACCAGCAGCTGGGCAACTACATCCCCTGGATCGTCAAGACCCTGGGTAAGAAGAAGTTCTTCATCGTCGGCTCGAACTATGTCTACCCGCGTGAGATGGCCAAGGTCAGCAAGAAGCTGATCGAAGAGGCCGGTGCCGAATGGGTGGCGGACGAGTATCTGGAACTCGGCCATTCCGAATGGGCGACCATGGTCCGCAAGATCAAGGAGTCCGGCGCGGATGTGGTGCTCTCGAACGTGGTCGGCGACTCGATCGTCGCCTTCTATCGCGAATACAAGAACCAGGGCATGTCCCAGGCCGATGTGCCGATCTGCGCGACCGTGACCTCCGAGATCGAGATCGCGGCCATGGGCGCCGAATACGCCGCCGGCAGCTACACCTCCTTCCCCTATTTCATGTCGCTCGACACCCCGGCCAACAAGGGCTTCATCGAACGCTACCGCACCTTCGTGAAGGACCCGGCGGCGCTCACCTATCACTCGCTCGAAGCCGCCTATTTCCAGGTCTTCCTGTGGAAGCAGGCCGCCGAGAAGGCGGGGTCGGTCAAGGCCGCCGACATCCGCGCCGCGATCGGCGGCCAGAGCTATGACGCACCGGGCGGCAAGGTCACCATCGATGGCGACAATCTGCACGCCTATCTGACCCCGCGCATCGGCCAGTGGCAGGCCGACGGCCAGAGCAAGGTGGTCAACGCCTATCCTGAGCCGATCCGCCCGCTGCCCTATGCCGCCTATGGCGAGACCGCGGACAATCTGTTCTGCACCGCCAAGGGCCTCGACAGCGCCAAGCTGAAGGGCTGACGCCCAATTCCGGCCGCTGCAAAGGCTCCTGCCTTTCCCCTGTGTCCCACAGGTCTTTTGCGGCGGCCGACAACGGGTGGAGTCCGTCCCACATGCTCGACATCCTCTTCATCGGCCTCAGCCTGGGCTCGATCCTGCTGCTGGTCGCACTCGGCCTCGCCATCACCTACGGCGCCATGGGGGTCATCAACATGGCCCATGGCGAACTGGTGATGATCGGGGCTTATACCGCCGTGCTCTCCGGCATCTGGCTTGATCTGGGGCTGTTCGCGGCCCTGCCGCTCGGCTTCCTGTCGGCGGCAGCCATCGGCTGGGCGATCGAGCGGGTGGTGGTGCGCCGGCTCTACGGCCGGCTGCTCGACACCCTGCTCGCCACCTGGGGCATCGCAATCCTGCTGCAGCAGGCGGTGCGCCTGGAATTCGGCCTCAGCTTCTTCGGCATTCACATCCAGGGCCTGGGCCCCGGCCTGCAGAACGTCGCCGTGCCCGAGATCCTGCAGACCACGATCACCATCGCCGGCAGCTCGATCAACGCCTACCGGGTGTTCATCGTGGCGGTCACCCTGGTGCTGACCCTGCTCACCTGGGCGATCATGTACCGCACCCGCATCGGCATGCAGGTCCGCGCGATCATCCGCAACCCGCGCATGGCGGCCGCCTCGGGCATCGACGTCGCCCGGGTCAATGCCCTCACCTTCGCCTTCGGCTCGGGCCTCGCCGGGGTCGCGGGCGTGATGATGTCGGGCTTCAAGACCGTCTTCCCCGACATGGGCAGTTCCATGGTGGTCGACGGCTTCCTGGTCGTGGTGGCCGGCGGCGTCGGCAGCCTGCTGGGCTCGGTTCTCTCGGCCGGCATGCTGGGCGAGATCAACGCGGTCGCGGCCGCGGTCACCAATGACATCCTGGCGCGCGCCATCGTCTTCGGAGTGGTGATCCTGATCATCATCGTGAAGCCGGCCGGCCTCTTCTCGTTCAAGGGGCGCTGAGCCATGCGGATGCGTCTCTCGACCACCACCACCCTCCTCGCCTATCTGGCCTTCGCCGGCCTGGTTCTGGTGGCCCCGGCCTTCCTCGACGATTTCTGGCTGAACCGCATGGCCAAGTATCTGGTCTTCGGCATGCTGGGCGTCGCCATCTCTCTCTCCTGGGGCTATGCCGGCATCCTCAATCTCGGCCAGGGCCTGTTCTTCGGCTTCGGCGCCTATATGCTCGCCATGTCGCTGAAGCTCGCGAGCCCGACCAGCCTTGCCCAGGGCTCGGACACGCCGGTGCCGGACTTCATGCTCTGGAATGCCGAGCCCGGTGCACAGACCGATCTCTGCTGCATCACCGGCTCGTCCTTCCTGTGGCAGCCCTTCATCTCTCAGGGCTTCGGCATCTTCATGGGGCTGGCCCTGCCGGTGACGGTCGCCTTCCTGCTGGGAATGGTGGTGTTCCGCAAGCGCATCGCCGGGGTGTTCGTTTCGATCATCACGCTCGCGCTGGTGCTGCTGGTCCGGCTGCTGGTCATCGACGCCCAGCCCTTCACCAACGGCTTCAACGGTCTGACCGATCTCGGCTGGCTCACCATCGGCGGCTTCGAATTCGATCCCTACTCGCAGGCCACCTATTATCTGGTCGCCATCACCCTGCTGGTGGTGCTGGCCGCCGCCCGGCTGCTGGTCGAAACCCGCGCCGGCCTGGTGCTTCAGGCGATCCGCGACGATGCCACCCGCGCCCGCTATCTGGGCTTCGACGTGCCGGCCTATCAGATCTTCTTCTTCGCAGTCTCGGCCGGGATCGCGGGGCTTGCCGGCATGCTCTATGTGGTGGTGGCCGAGTTCGCCTCCCCCACCTTCATGGACCTCGCCTTCTCGATCACCATGGTGGTCTGGGCGGCGGTCGGCGGTCGCTCCAGCCTGCTCGGCGCCTGCATCGGCGCCATCGTCATCAACATGATCGAGGCCGGCGCCAGCGAGACCGAAGCCCTGGTCGAGGCCTGGAAGGCGGTGATCGGCCTGATCTTCGTCCTGGTGGTGCTGTTCATGCCGCGCGGCCTGGGCGGTCTTGCCCATGACCTGATCGACCGGGTGAGCGGTGCGACCCGCAAGGCGGAGGGCCGGAAATGACCGCCGGAACCAGACACGGCATCGCCCTGACCCTCGACGGGCTCGGCGTCTCCTTCGGCGGCTTCAGGGCCGTGGACGAGGTGAACCTCACGGTCGCCGACGGCGAACTCAGGGTGCTGCTCGGCGCCAACGGTGCCGGCAAGACCACGCTGATGGACCTGATCTCGGGCCGTACCCGGGCCAGTCGGGGCCGCGTGCATCTGCACGAGACCGACATCACCAACTGGCCCGAACACCGCATCGCCCGCGCCGGGCTGGGGCGCAAATTCCAGATCCCGAGCGTGTTCCGCGAGCTGACCGTGCGCCGCAATCTGGAGGTCGCCGCCTTCCGCGCGCCCACCGTCCGGGCAAATCTGGGCTTCGGCCTGGATGCTGCGGGCCGCAGACGCGTGGACGAGGTGCTGGAGCTGACCGGCCTTACACAAGAGGCCGATACCGTCGCGGGTTTCCTCAGCCACGGCCAGACCCAGTGGCTGGAGCTGGGCCTGCTGGTGGTGCGCAGCCCGCGCGTGATCCTGCTCGACGAGCCGACCGCGGGCATGACCCAGGCCGAGACGCTCAAGACCGCGCGGATCATCAACGACCTCAAGGGCAGCCACACCCTGCTGGTGGTCGAGCACGACATGGCCTTCGTCCGCGAGATCGCGACCCGGATCACCGTGCTGCATCTGGGCCGGGTTCTGGCCGAAGGCACGGTCGCCGAGATCGAGACCAATGCGGATGTGCGCGCCGCCTATCTCGGCACGAAGGGGATCGGCTGATGCTGCAGATGTCCGCGATCGACAGCTATTACGGCCGCAGCCATGTGCTGCAGGGTGTGGCGCTGCAGGCGCCCGCCGGCCGGATCACCGCGGTGCTGGGCCGCAACGGCACCGGCAAGACCACGCTCATGAAGACCATCATGGGCCTTACCGACCGCATGTCCGGCAGCATCCGGCTCGACGGCATCGAGATCGGCCACGAGCCGACCTTCCGCCGGGCACGGGCCGGGATCGGCTATGTGCCCCAGGGCCGCGAGATCATCCCCGACTTCACGATCCACGAGAACATCCTGATGGGCGCCTTCGCCCGCACCGACGGGCGCATCGAGGTGCCGGCGCTGGTGCCCGAGCTGTTCCCCTATCTGCCCGAGAATTACGACCGCCGCGGCGGCGTGCTCTCGGGCGGGCAGCAGCAGCAGCTCGCCATCGCCCGGGCGCTGGCCGCCAACCCCAAGCTGCTGCTGCTCGACGAGCCGAGCGAGGGCATCCAGCCCTCGATCGTGGAAGAGATCCACGCGGTGATCGCGCGGCTCAACCGCGAACACGGGCTCACCGTGATCCTGGTCGAACAGAACATCGACTTCGTCCGCGCGGTCGCCCACGGCTTCGTGATGCTCGAAAAGGGCCGCATCGCCGCAGGCGGCCCGATCGAGACGCTGACCGACGAGCTGGTCCACCGCCACATGGCGGTGTGACCGGCCGGCCCGGCCATTCCCCCGCCTCAGAATTTCCGGTTACAGAGAGTTCCGCATCATGACCGAGACGTCCTACAAGGTCGCCGCCGTCCAGTTCGAGCCGACGCTCTACGAGAAGGAGCGCAACATCACCCGCCTCCTCGCCCTGGTGGAGACGGCCGCACAGGGCGGCGCGAAGCTGATCGTGACGCCCGAGATGGGGACGACCGGCTATTGCTGGTACGACCGCGCCGAAGTCGCCCCCTTCGTCGAGCCGGTGCCCGGCCCCACCACCGACCGCTTTGCGGTGCTGGCCCATGCCTATGACTGCTACATCGTCATCGGCATGCCCGAGGTCGACCCTGAAACGAACCTCTATCACAACACCGCCGTGCTGATCGGCCCCGACGGCGTGATCGGCCGCCACCGCAAGAGCCATTCCTATATCGCCGAGCCCAAATGGGCGGTGGCCGGCGACGAGCATGCGGTGTTCGAAACCCCGATCGGCCGCATCGCCATGCTGGTCTGCATGGACATCCATTTCATCGAGACCGCCCGCCTCGACGCGCTGGGCGGGGCGGACGTGATCTGCCATATCAGCAACTGGCTGGCCGAGCGCTGCCCGGCGCCCTATTGGATCACCCGCGCCTTCGAGAACGGCTGCTATGTGATCGAGGCCAATCGCTGGGGGCTGGAGCGGACGGTCGAATTCTCGGGCGGCAGCTGCATCCTCGGCCCCGACGGCACCATGGAGGCGGTGCTCGACTGCGGTGACGGCGTCGTCTACGGCACGGTCGATCTGGCCCGCGCCCGGGCGCGCAAGGTGCTGGGCGAGCCGGTCTTCACCCAGCGCCGGCCCGCGCTTTATGCCGAGCTGATGACCAACACCTTCCTCTGGAACCCGCTCGACTTCTTCCGCCTCTACGGCTATCGCGCCCTGCCCCAGGGCGGCGTGTTCGAGGTTGCGGCGGCGCAGTTCACGCCGGGCGACGACACCGCCGCCAATCTGGAGCGGGCAGCCTGGCACGCGGCCGAGGCATCGGCCAAGGGCGCCGTGCTGCTGGTCCTGCCGGAATATGCGCTGACCGGCACCGCGCCCGCCAATGCCGTCGGGCTCGACGGGCCGGAGATCGCGCGGCTGGTCAACATCGCCATCCGCCACCGCCTCCACATCGTCGCCGGCCTGATCGAGGCCGAGGGCGAGGCCCGCTATTCGACCGCGGTTCTGGTCGGCCCCGAGGGCATCGTCGGCCGCTACCGCAAGATCCACCTCACCACCGCCGAGGCCGGCTGGGCGACGGCCGGTGACGAGTGGGCGGTGTTCGACCTGCCTTTCGGGCGGCTGGGTCTGCTGATCGGCCATGACCTCGCCTTCCCCGAGGCCGGCCGCGTCCTGGCGCTGCGCGGGGTCGACGTGATCGCGGCACCGGCCGCCATCGCCGGGCGGATCTCCTTCGGCCATCCGGGCAGCAAAGTGGCGCAGAACCCGCCGATCCCGACCGGCGCCGATCCGCATCACTGGCTGCTGTTCCGGGTGCGGGCGGGTGAGAACAATGTCTGGCTGGTGGCCGCCAACCATATCGACGAGGCCGCAGGCTTTGCCGGCAAGAGCGGCATCTTCGGCCCCGACAGCTTCGCCTTCCCCCGCCGCGAAGCCTTCATTCCCGAAGGCGAAGGCCTGGTGACCGCGACCATCGATACCGGCACCCTGCCAGGCTCGCCCTATCCCACCAATGTCGTGCGCCGCAAGGATCTGGTCGCCATGCGCCAGGTTCATCACTACCTGCCGCTGGTCCGGCAGGGCTGATCGGCTCAGCGCGTGACCACCAGCGAGGCATTGATCCCGCCGAAGCCGAAGCTGTTGACCAGCACCGGCCGGCCGGGATCGATGTCCCGCGGTGCGCCTGCCACCACGTCGATGCAGGCGGTGTCCTCCGATGGGGCCCGGAATCCCGCAACCGGCGGCAGCCGCCGGCGCGACAGGGCGCCCAGCGCCGCCACCGTGCTGACCGGCCCGTTGGCGGCGAAGACATAACCGGTGGCCCCCTTGATCGAGGTGACCGGTGGCCGATGGCTGCCGGTCAGCTCCGCGATCGCCGCCGCTTCGATCGCATCACCGGTGATCATGCCCGAGGCCTGGGCCAGCACCGCGCCGAGATCATGTGAATCGACAGCCGCATCCCTGAGCGCGAGGCGCATGCAGGCGAGCCCTTCACGGTCGGGAATGCGGGTCAGATCGGGCGCGCCGGAATTGGTGGCATAGCCCAGAATCCGGCCCAGCACCGTCCGGCCCTCACAGGTATCCGCCCGGTGCAGCAGCAGCATGGCGGCGGCCTCGCCGCAGATCATGCCGTCACGCGCGCCGTCGAAGGGCCGCGCCGCCGGCCCCTCACCCCCCGCCGCCCCATCGCCAGCACCCCCGCGCGAAAGCGCATGCATCGCCTCGAAGCCCGACCAGGTGATGGGGGTGGTGACGGCTTCGGAGCCCCCGGCCAGCGCCCAGTCGATCCGTCCGGCGCGCAGCTCGGCCAGCGCATGGCCGATGGCCTGGGTACCGCTGGCACAGGCGCCGGCCAGCGTCACCTGCGGGCCCTCGAAGCCGAGCCTGAGTGCGGTCATGCTCGCCGCCATGTTCGGGATCAGCGAGGGGATCAGGAAGGGCGTGGTCTTGCGGGGGCCGGACCGCTCCTGCTTCAACACACCCTGCTCGATATGGGGCAGGCCGCCCATGGCGACCCCCATGGCGATCAGCCCGCGGCCTTCGGGCAGGCGTGGCCGGCCGGTCACCGCCGGATCCGCACCGAGTGCGGCCATGGACGCATGGACCGCGAGCCGGACGAACAGGCTCATCCGCTCCAGCTCGTGCGAAAGATGATCGCGGGCGAAGCGCAGGGAGGGTTCCGGCACTTCGGCCGCGATCCGGCAGGCAAATCGGGCGGGATCGAACCGGGTGACGGGTGCTGCCGCCACCCGCCCCGCGGCCAGGGCGTCGTCGAGACTGTCCCGCCCCAGGCCGAAGGCGGTGACGCAGCCGATGCCGGTCACCGCGACGGCGCGGGTCCCGGCCGTGATACGGGCCGGATCGCCGGACGGCAGCGGGTCGTCTCCGGCGGCCGTCCGTCGCCAGGGCCAACGCATCGGCTTCATGGCTGAGGCTGCCTCCGTCAGGCCGCCGCGGCGCGCTGTTCACGGATATGGTCGACGAGCCCGCCCAGGGTGTCGATCCGATCCATCACCGCCTCGTCGAATTCGACCCCGAAACAATCCTCCAGATAGAGGATCATTTCGAACATCTTGAGCGAGTTGAGCCCGTCGATCGAGGTGGCGAGCTTGGAGTCGGGCGTGAGGTGGCTCACATCGGTTTCCAGATACTCGCCGATGCGGGTCACGACATCGTCGAACAGCGTATCGGTCATGGGGGATCTCCTCCTTCCGGCCGCCGGCTCCGCCGGTCGGCAGTTTTCGGGCGGGCCCGCAGGCAGCGGCTCAGCGCCGCTGCAGCACCGCCAGCGACACCACCGCCTTGGACACCCGCACCGGCGTGTCGTCCCTGACGGCGAAGACTTCGGATTCGCACACCACCAGCCGGCGCCCCGCCTGCAGCACCGTCGCCCGGCAGCGCAGCTCCGTGCCCAGCGCCGCCTTCAGGAGGCTGGTGGTGAAGCTGGTGGTCAGCACGAATTCATCGGCGGCGATGGTGGTGAAGGCCGCCGCCCCCGCGGTGTGGTCGGCGATGGTCATCTGCACGCCGGCATGGATCACGCCGTCATGCTGCATGTGCCGCGGATGGATGGTCACACGGCTTTCGACCAGCCCCGGCTCGACCACCACCGGCTCGATGCCGAGATCGGTGATGAAACCGGCCTGACCGAAGATGGCACGGGCGGCTTCGGCGAAAGCGGGGTTGCGGGGTTCGAACATCGGCGTCTCTCTCCGGCTTGGGAAAAGGCTCGTCTGCGGAGCCCTGGATGGGTCAGGGTGCGATCGCGGGCAGCAACCGCTCCGCCAGCTTGGAGAGCGACGGGCTCTGGGTCAATTCTATCGCAGGTGTCTTCACGCCCAGATCGTCCTCGATCAGGCAGCTGAGTTCGACGGCCATGAGCGAATCGAGCCCGAGTTCGGCCAGCGGCTGACCGGTATCGAGCGTTTCGGCACTGGTGCCGAGCACGGTGGCGAGCCGTGCGGCCAGCGCCGCCTCGACCATGGCCTGGCGATCCTCGGCCGCCGCCTCGCGGATCCGGGCCAGGACCTGATCACCCTCTCCGCCGCCACCGCCGGTGCCACCGGCGCCTTCGGTCAGCGGCAGATCGGCATAGCGCGGGTTGCGCGCCAGTTCCGGCATGTAGCGGGCCCAGACCGCCCAGTCGATGTCGATCACGCCCGAGGCGACCGCTCCCGTACCAAGCAGGGCTTCAAGCGAAGCCAGCGCATCCGGTGCCTGAACGGGGGTGAGGCCGTGGCGTTCGAAATGCCGGGCGATCTCGTCATGGGCCGCGACATAGCCCACGCCCCCGATCGCCCCCCAGTCGACCGCCAGCGCCGGCAGCCCCTGCGCCCGGCGGCGTTCGGCCAGTGCCACCAGATACTGGTTGGCGGCAACGTAATTGGCCTGGCCGGGATTGCCGACCATCGCCGCGAAGGACGAGAACATCACGAACATCTCGACCGGGTCATCGCGGGTCGCCAGATGCAGGTTGAGCGCACCTTCGATCTTGGGCGCCGTCACCCGGTGCAGGCGATCGCGATCGAGCTTCAGCACGAAATCGTCGTCCAGCACCATGGCCGCATGCAGCACGCCCCTGAGCGGCGGCAATTCGGCCCGGATCCGGCCGAGCATGGCCTCCACCGCCGCCCGGTCGGTGACGTCGCAGCGTTCCACCCGGACCCGGGTGCCGCCGGCGCGCAGCCGGTCGACCGCGGCCTGGGCCTCGGGCGTGGCGGCGCCGGACCGGCCGGCCAGCACCACCGTCCCTGCACCTTTGGCCACCAGCCATTCGGCGACGGCGAGGCCGAAGCCACCCAGACCGCCGGTCATCAGATAGGTGCCGTCGGATTTGAGCGGCAGCGGCTTCGGCAACGGCCGGGCGATGCGTGCCGCCTCGTCTTCCATGGCGAGCACGATCTTGCCGATATGGCGCGCCTGGGCCATGTGGCGGAAGGCCTGTTCGGCCCTGGACACCGGCCAGACCCGCCGCGGCAGCGGCTGAAGCCCGCCTTCGGCGAAGGCATCGGCCACCTCGGTCATCAGCCGTGCGGCCAGCTTCGGCCGCTCGCGGAACACCCGGTCGAGGTCGATGGCGAAATAGGAGAGGTTGTTGCGGAACGGCCGGAGACCGATGCGGGAATTGCCGTAGATGTCGGTCTTGCCGATTTCAAGGAAACGGCCATAAGCCCTGAGCAGGCCGAGCGATTTCGGGATGGCCTCGCCCGCCAGCGAGTTCAGCACCATGTCGACGCCTTCGCCATCGGTCGCCGCCATGATCTGGTCGGCGAAGTCGAGGCTGCGGCTGTCATAGACATGGGTGACGCCCAGGCTGCGGACGAAATCGCGTTTCTCGGGCGAGCCGGCCGTGGCATGGATCTCCAGCCCCGCCCGCTGCGCAACCTGGATCGCGGTCAGGCCGACACCGCCGGCGGCGGCATGGATCAGGATCCGCTCTCCGGCCTCGGCGCGGGCCAGATGATGCAGCGCATACCAGACCGTGACGAAGGTGATCGGGATGGTGGCGCCCCCTTCCAGCGGCACCCCGTCGGGCAGCTTCGCCACGAAGCCGCGGCCGACCACGGTGCGGCTGGCGAAGCCGGGCGCGATCGCCATCACCCGGTCGCCGGGCGCCAGATCATCCACCCCCGGCCCCACCCGACGGACGGTGCCGGCGACCTCGTCGCCCAGCACCAGGGGCTCGTCGCCCTCGGTCGGGTAGATGCCCATCACCTTCATCACGTCGCGGAAATTGAGCCCGGTGAAGGCGACGTCGATTTCGACCTCCCCCGGCCCCGGCTCGCGCAGCCGCGCCTCGGTCAGCATCAGATTGTCGAGCGCGCCGGTCTTGAGGGCATCGAGCCGGAAGGCGGTTCCGGCCGCCGCCGGCCTGGGGTCGAGCGCCCGGCGGCGAAGCCCGTCGAGCGTCTCGGCCCGGATGCGGCCGACATGGGTCCGCGCGCCGCGGAGCGCGATTTCCGTCTCGTCGCCGGCCCCCTCGGCGCAGATCCGGGCCAGCGCTTCGATTTCGTCGGTTCTGTCGGTCGAGACGGCGGCCGGCAGGTCGACCATCACCGTGCCCAGTTCCGGATGTTCGTTGGTCAGCACCCGGGCAAAGCCCCAGGCCGGTGCCTGTGCGGCCTCGGGGGCCGGATCGTCGGGCCGCACCCGCCGGGCACCGGCGGTCGCCAGCACCAGCCGCGGCGGGTTGCCGAAGCTCGGATCGGTCACCGTCTGGACCAGTTCCATCAGCACCGCGGCCCCCGTCGCCTCCACGGCCGTCATGTCGGCCGCTTCGGTCGGCCCGGCATCGAGCGACCAGAGATGCAGAATGCCGCCCACCTCGGGCAGATCCATCAGTGCCCGGTCCACCAGGCTACGGACATCGGCCACCTCGCCGGCCGTCACGGTGCTCACGGGATGGCCGCGCGCCTCAAGTGCTGCGGCAACCGCCGCACCGACACCACGACCATCGGCCAGCACCAACCAGCCGGGCTTCGCCCGGGTGATGGTGCTGAGACCGAGCAGGGCATCCAGCTCGTCGGCCCCGGCCGCCGGCGGCTCGTCGGTGGTCCGGGCGGTCTCGGTGGTCGACCGCCGGGCCAGGATGACGCTGTGAACGGTCGCCCCGCCATCCTCGCGGTCGTCAAGCGCCGCCACCGCCGGGCAGCCGGCGCGCATGAGCGCGGCTTCCCAGGCCGGCAGGGTCATGCAGGCATGATCGGGGCGGGTCCCGGCGTCGTCGAAGGCCCACCAGCCCTTGAGCATGCCGAAGACCAGATCGAACCAGGGCGGCGGCGCGGTCAGCTCAACCAGCGCCATCAACCCGCCCGGACGGAGCAGACCGGCGGCATGGGCGATTGCGGTGTCGATCGCCCGGGTCGCGTGAAGCGCGTCGGTCGCCACCACCAGATCGAAGCTCGCCGGCGCGAAGCCCTGGGCCGCCGGCTCCTTCTCGATGTCGAGCAGGCGGTAGCGGACGAAATCGAAGGCGCGGAACTTCTGCTCGGCCTTGGTGGTGAAGGCGGTGGAGATATCGGTGAAGACATAATCGGTCCGGCTGGCCGGCAGCACCGGCAGCAGATGGGCGGCGGTGGCGCCGGTGCCGGCACCGATCTCCAGGATCCGCAGCGGCCGGTCGGCGGGCAGCCGGTCGACCAGGGCGCGGACCGCCTGTTCCAGGATCCGGTTATAGGTGCCGAAGCTCGGGCTGTCGCGATAGACCCGCTCGGCATCGACCTGCGACCCGTCGGGGAAGATCAGATCCAGCGGATCCTGCGCCCCGGTCAGCACCCGGGCCAGCGCCTCGCCGCAGCGGCGGATCAGCACCATTTCAGGTGCCAAGCCGGGATGACGGCGGTCGATCTCGGCACCCGGCACCTCGGGTTCGGGCAGCGGACCCGTGGCCGTCTCGGTCCTGACCACCTGGGCCAGCCGCGCCAGCAGCCGATGATGGACGGGATCGACCCGCGCCGGATCGGGCGTATCGGCATCGATGCCCAGTTCGGCGAAGGCGCGGGCGGCATAGGCGGCCGTCAGCCGGTCGAGCAGCGGCTGCGCCTCGGCATAATAGCCGGCGCGGTCGAGCTTGCGGATCAGCGGCAGCACCATCGGCCGGGTCTCGGCCACAAGATCGGCCGGATCTGGCAGATCCGCCGCCACCACACCCGCCGCCTGCTCCACCCAATGTTCGGCAAAGAGCCTGCGATCGATCTCGCGGCCGGCACCGCGGCCGCCTTCGGCCTGATCCAGCGCCATGCACGAGAAGCCCTGCACCTCGGCCAGCACCCGGCCTGCGGCATCGGTCAGGCGGATATCGGCATCCAGCTGCTTGGAATTGAGCGTCAGCAGCCGGGCATGGGCATGAAGTTCGGCACCGTCATCGATCCGCCCCGACAGCCTGAGCCGCTCCACCGCCACCGGCAGATAGGCACCAGCGGCCGCGCTGCGGCTGTCGATCGCGCCAAGCACCGCCTGGAAACAGGCATCCAGCAGCGAGGGATGGAAGAGATAGCCGCCGGCAGCATCCGGCGCGCCATCGCCCGCCCGTGCTGCGGCCGGCAGGGCCAGCCGGGCCAGCGCCTCGGCCGGCCCCCGCGACAGGGCCGCGATACCCTGGAAGGCCGGGCCGTAATTCAGCCCGCGCGCCGCGAAGGCGCCATAGCCACGATCGGCCACCGCCTCGGTGCAGCGCCCGGCCGCGGCCTCCAGATCCACCGCCTGGGCCGGCAGCGCGCCCTGGGGCTTCAGCGTCATCGCGGCATGCAGCGTCCACGGCGCCTCGTCCTCGCCGAGCGGCCGGGAGAGCACGCGGGCGCCGCCGCTCGCGGGATCGAGCGCCACCTGCAGCTTCACCGCGCGGTCGGCGCCCAGGATCAGGGCCTTCAGAAAGCGCACATCCTCGACCGCGGCCGGGACGGCGCCCATGGCCACGGTCCAGGCGGCGAGCGCCGCCTCGATGAAACCGGCGCCGGGGAACAGAACCGAGCCGCCGACGGCATGGTCGGCCAGATAGGGCAGCCGTTCCAGATCGATGCGGATCTCGTAGAGCGGCAGACCGGCCGCAATCCGCCGGCCGATGAAGGGATGGGCCGGCATACCGGCGCGGCCGTCCAGGCTTTCCGCTGCCTCCTGCCAGTAGCGCTTGTCCTGCCAGGGATAGGCGGGCAGCCGGACCGGCCGCAGCCGGCCGGCGCCCGAAACCGCCTGCCAGTCGACCTGGTGGCCGGCCGCATAAAGCTGGCCCAGATTGCCGAGCAGAACCGCACGCTCTTCCGTCTGGCGGCGGAGCGAGTGCACCGTCATCACCCGCTCGCCCAACTCGCCCGCGGTATCGTCGATCGACGACGAGATCACCGGATGCGGCCCGACCTCCAGGAAGGTCCGATGGCCGTCGCGGATCAGGCTGCGGATCGCGTCGGCGAACCGCACCGGCTGGCGGACATTACGCCACCAATAGGCGGCGTCATAGGGCAGATCCTCCGCCAGATCGCCGGTGACGGTGGAATAGAGCGGCAGACTGGCCGCAGCCGGGCGGATCGCGGCGAGCGAGGCTTCCAGATCCTCGCGCAGCGGATCCATATGGTGGCTGTGGAAGGGCACGGCCACGGTCAGGAAGCGGTTGAACCGGCCCTCCCCGGCCAGGCCGGCGGCGATCGCCTCCAGCGGTTCGGCGTCGCCCGCAAGCGTCAGGATGCCGGGGCCGTTCATGGCCGCGATCGACACCCGATCGGCCACGGGGGCGATGCGCTCCAGCGCCTCGGCCTCGGTCAGGGCCGCCGCCAGCATGCGGCCCTTGCCGCTTGCCCGCTGCTGCACACGCGATCGGTGATAGATCACGGTGCAGGCGGTGGCGAGGTCCAGCTGGCCGGCGACATGAGCGGCCGCCGCCTCGCCGGTCGAATGGCCGACGATGGCCGCAGGACGGATGCCCCAATGGCTCCAGAGCCGGGCGAGCCCGACCTGAAGGGCGAAGTTCGACGGCTGCGAGATATAGGTCTCGGCCATCAGGCTCTGCGCCTCGTCGCGGCACATCTCGTCCATCAGCGACCAGGGCGCGCCGGCCGCACGCAGATGGGCGTCGCATTCCTCGATCGCGGCCCGGAACAGGGGCTCGCGTTCGATCAGCTGGCGGCCCATCGCCCACCATTGCGGCCCCATGCCCGAGAACACATAGACCGGGTTGCCCGGCGCGGAACGGACCCGGCCGCGGCCGGCGATGATACCGGGGCCGGCCGTGCCGGCGGCGGCATCGCGCAGCCGTTCCGCCGCTTCGGCATGGTCGGCCGCCACGACCGCCAGCCGGTGGTCATGCTGACTGCGCCGGGTGCCCGCCCAGGCGGCGACCTCGGCGAGGGGCCGGTGCGCAGCCGCCTGCCCGCCATCGGTCAGCGCCTCCGCCAGACGGCGGGCGGCCTCGGCCAGCGCCTCGGCACTGCGGGCGGAAACGGGAATCAGGACGGGTGCGCCGGTCCTGCCGGCATCAGGGGCGATGCCAGGCGCCCCCTCGTCCGACAGGGCCGGGCGCACGGCTTCGGCGGGTGCCGCTTCCAGCACCGCATGGGCGTTGGTGCCGCCGAATCCAAAGGAATTGACGCCCGCGCGGGGCGGATGACCGTTGTCCGGCCAGGGCCGATCGCCGACGGCGACTTCAAGCTTCAACCCCTCGAAATCGATCTCGGGGTTCGGCCGCTCGAAATTGAGGTTGGAGGGAACATGCCGGTGATGGATGGCAAGCGTCGCCTTGATCAGCCCCGCAATGCCCGCCGCTGCCTCCAGATGGCCGATATTTGTCTTCACCGAGCCCACCAGGCAGCGATCTCCATCCGGCCGTCCCTGCGACAGCACCCGGCCGAGCGCGCGGGCCTCGATCGGGTCGCCGACCGGCGTGCCGGTGCCATGGGCTTCCATGTATTGCAACGTGCCGGGCACGATGCCGGCCCGGGCATAGGCGGTCTCCAGCATGCGCGCCTGGGCATCCTCGCCCGGCACGGTCATACCGTTGGTATGGCCGTCCTGGTTGACGACCGTGGCCTTGATCACGCCATAGACCGGATCGCCATCGGCAAGCGCGGCCGAAAGCGGCTTCAGCACGACGATGCCGGCGCCCTCGCCGCGGGTATAGCCGTTGGCGCGGGCATCGAAGGTCTTGCAGCGGCCGTCGGGGGCCAGCATCGAGGCGCGGCTGAAGCCGATGGTCGGCTCCGGCTTCAGGATCGCATTGACCCCGCCCACGATCGCCGCCCGGCTTTCGCCTGATCGCAGCGACTGACAGGCGAGGTGGAGGGCGACCAGAGACGAGGAACAGGCGGTGTCGACCGCCACACTCGGCCCTTTGAGATTAAGGAGGTACGAGATGCGGTTGGCTGCGATCGACAGCGCGAGCCCGGTATTGGTATGGCCGGAAATCAGCTCGCGATTAGCCATGCCATGCTGAATTTCGGCATAGTCATAGGCCGCGATGCCGATGAACACGCCGACATCCGTGCCGTCGATGTCTTCAAGCTTCAGCCCGGCATCGTCGATGGCGTCGACGGCCGATTCGAGCAGCAGGCGCTGCTGGGGGTCCATCAGCTGCGCCTCGCGCGGCGAGATGCCGAAGAAGCCCGGGTCGAAGCGGTCGATCCCGTCCAGGAACCCGCCCATGCGGGTGCCGATGGTGCCTGGACGCGAGGCCGGATCGGGATGGTGGAACAGGGCCGCGTTCCAGCGATCGGCCGGCACCTCGCGGATGGCATCCACCCGGTTGCGGAGCAGCGACCAGAAGGCCGCGGGGCTGGAGGCACCACCCGGCAGACGACAGCCGATGCCGATGATGGCGACCGGCTCGGCCACGGAGGAAACCACGGCAGCGGCCTCTGAGGCCGCCATATCCTTGGGCGCATTCATCCGGTGATCCTCCCTGGGGCGGGTGTCGTCTTGTTTTTTGAGGCCGCGGCCTGACGGTCCGCCAGGCGCGCAGCCACGATCTCGCGGCAGCGGAAGCGCTGGACCTTGCCGCTGGGGGTGCGCGGCACCAGGCCGGCCGCGATCCAGTGCGTGCCGATGCCGGTCAGGCCGAAGGCCTCGGCCAGGGCGTCGCGGATGCGCTGGGCAATGGCGGCACGCGCCTCTTCGGGGCCGAGGCGGGTGTCGAGCAGCAGATGCAGGGTCTCGGTGCCCAACGTCTCGTCGGTAAGACCAACGGCAATGACCGCGGGCGTGATCGCGGCATCCGCCGCAGCTTCGGCCACATCCTCGATCTGGGCGGGCGTGAAATTGCGTCCGCCCAGGATCAGCAGATCCTTGGCCCGGCCGGTGACATGCAGCCGGCCATCGGCCAGATAGCCCAGATCGCCGGTGCGTAGCCAGCCATCGGGTCGGGTCAGCCGGGCGCTTTCGGCCGGATCCTGCCAATAGCCGCCGACGGTCGCGGGGCTGGCGACCTCGATCTCTCCCACCCGGCGTTCGGGCAGTTCGGTGCCGTCGGGCGCGGTGATGCGGATCGCGGCCCCGGGCACGGCCGGGCCCAGGGTCACGGCATGCAGGCGGCGTTCCGCATCGTCGCCGGCGGGTGCCGCCAGCCCTTCGGCCGCCAGTCGGTCGGCATCGACCGGGTCGGTCACGCAGCCCCCGACAGGCGGGATTGCCACCGCCAGCGTCGCCTCGGCCAGGCCATAGACCGGGCGGAGGGTCTGCGGAGCAAAGCCGTGACTGCCGAAGGCGGTGCTGAAATCCTGCAAGGTGCGGGCATGGACCGGTTCCGCCCCGCACAGCGCCACCCGCCAGGCCGAGAGGTCGAGCCCGCGCGGCGGCCTCAGCCGGGCCAGGCGCGCGCACATCTGGAAGGCGCTGTTGGGGGCAGGCGACAGCGTGCCCTTGTGCCGCGACATCCAGGCCGGCCAGTTCATCGGGTTGCGGACGAATTCGCCGGTATCGGCCAGCACCATCGGCACGCCCCAGCGGAGCGCATAATTGAGCCCGACCAGCCCCATATCGTGGGAAAGCGGCAGCCACGACACCAGAACGTCGCCGCCCACACCCTGGGGTGTCGCACAGATCGCAGCCGCGATCTGGGCCAGATTGGCCGAAAGCCGGTCGTGATGGACCACCGCCAGCTTGGGCGCTCCGGTCGACCCCGATGTCTGCTGAAGATGCGAGATGCCCTGGGGATCTGCGGTCATCGCCGGCAGGGCTGCGCGCAGCCCCGCCGCCAGCAGCCGGTCGGCCGCGGCGACCGAAAGCCCGGTCACCTGCGCATTCAGACCATCGAGCGCGGCGGCAGGTTCCGCCTCGGCGACCAGCAGCCGGGCCCCCGCTCGGCGGGCGATATCGGCCAGATGGGCGCGCGCCGGATCCGGCACCGGCACGGCGGGAGGTGCCACTACCACCGGCAGGGCGCCGATGGCCCCTGCACCCAGGTGCAGCGCCAGAAACAGCCGCGAGGCCGGCAGCGCCAGCACGATCCGGTCACCGGCCGCGATACCGGCAGCCGCAAGGGCGCGGGCACCTGCCGCCGCCAGGGTGGCGAGGTCACCGCGGGTCAGCACCGCCTCGGCGCCGCCACGTTCGATCACGCGCAGGGCGAAGGCATGCGGTGCGGTTTCCGCCCCACGGGCCACCGCCTCCCAGGTGGTTGCGGCGGGCAGCGCATCGCGGAAGCTGCGGAAATGCTGGTCCGCAGGAGAGGTCGCCATGGTCATTTCCGGCACGCCTCCCCGGCTCAGCGGGCATAGGCCTTGGCGAAGGCCGGCTCGGCCCCGCGGGCCGACCGGGCCAGCCAGTCACGGGTGGCACCGTGCCGGGCCTCGAAATCCCCCAGCAGCAGATCCTCTTTCAGCGTGCCCTCGCGGGTGTAGTAGGGCGCCTCCAGCGTCTCAAGGAAGCCGATATGGCGTTCCATGCCACCACGGCTCTGGGCGACGCTGCGCTGATAGGATTTCAGCCGCATCCGCCGCTGCGGCCGGGTCTCGACCTCGAAGGCGCGCTCGAAGAACACGTCATAGCTGTCCAGGATCGACCGCTGCAGGTCGGAGGGCCGCATGTGGCGCGGGAAGATGCCGACGAAGGAATAGTGCTGATAGGTCGGGACCTCCATGATGATCCGGTGGTCCTCGATGTCCTGGCGCGCGCCGAACAGCAGGTTCTGGAAGGGGTATTCCGCCAGACAGACGAAGGTCGGATGCACGATCCGGGCATCGGCGCACCAGCGGGCCGTGCGGCGGATGGCCCCCTGGTCCTGGGCTTCCAGACCGAAGATGATCGCCGAATGGATGTAGACGTCGTTTTCGGCGAAGCGCCAGAGACGCTCGGTCTGTTCGCTGGCATCGACCTTCTTGTTGAAGGCGCGCAGCACGCCCGGATCTTCGGATTCCACGCCCAGGCAGTATTCGTCGAAGCCCGAGGCCTTCATCTCCAGCACCAGATCCATGTCATCGGCATGGTTGATCCGGCTCATCGAGATGAATTTGTACGGCCGGTCGCGCACCGCCTGCGCCACCTGCTGGCAGAAATCGCGACGGGTGGTGAAGTTGAGATCCGTGACATAGAACCGGGTACAGCCGGTCTGGGCATGGATGCCGTCCAGCTCGGCCACGATATCGGGCACGGTCTTGGTCCGGAACCGCCGGCCCAGCAGGCGGATGGCGTAGCAGAACGAGCAGTCGAAGGGGCAGCCGCGCGACATCGACACCGTCGCCCAGTGCAGCCGCGGCGCCCGCGCCAGCAGTTCCGGGCGGATGGCGGTCGAGACCTTCTCGAAGCGCTTCACGTCGGAAATGGCAAGCCGGCCGTCCTCGCCGATCCAGGCGATGTTGGGGATGTCGTCGATCGGCCCGCCCACACCGCCGACCGCACGGCGTGCAATCAGCTCCAGCGTCGGCAGCTCCCCCTCGCCGATCACCGCGACATCGGCGTATCTCAGCGCCTCATGCGGGGCGAAGGCCGCATGCGGCCCGCCCATGATCATGAGCGAGTCCTTGCGCCGCCGCCGGGCGATCGTCTCAAGGGTCGGGATGTTGGACCAGAAATGGGTGGCGAGCGCCGAGACCAGGATGACGTCGTAGCTCTCCAGCGGGAAGTCGGCCGGGTTCTCCCCCCAGAACATCTGGCACATGTCCAGCTGTGCCTCGGGGAGCTGATCGGCGACGAAGGAGGCGACGTAATAGATGCCGTCATTGTAGGTGGTGGCGAGCGTCGACACATCCGGATAGTCGGGATGGAAGCCGAGCTGAATGGCCAGGATCTTGAGCGCGCTCATCGGACGGTCCCTCGGACAGGCCCCCCGTCGCCGCCCGCCCTTGCGGCGGGCGGGCGGCAGACGGATGGTACCGGGCGTTTCGGCAGCAGACGGAACAGGTGGTCCGGGCGCCGGTCAGCGCTCGGGGGCCGCGAAGGCGCCGGCAGCCATGCCACCGCCCAGCCGCGACGGCCGGCTGCCGATCGGCAGCTGCCCGCGCTTCGCCGCCATCTCGCGGCGCAGCTTTTCCTTCATGTCCTGCTTGATCTTCTGCGCCACGACGCCGGGGTCGTTCACCTTGCGCTGGGCCCAGGCCATCAGGTCGCGGGCCTCTGACGGCGACATCTTGGGGTGCTTCCAGACCAGGTTGTAGAGGTCGAATTTCGACAGGTCCGGCTCGTTCACCAGATGCTCCA
Organism: Tistrella mobilis; assembly: GCF_041468085.1. Lineage (NCBI taxonomy): Bacteria > Pseudomonadati > Pseudomonadota > Alphaproteobacteria > Geminicoccales > Geminicoccaceae > Tistrella > Tistrella mobilis. The sequence continues at coordinate 3,995,351 of NZ_CP121017.1, forward strand.
TCTGCTTCCACAGCTTGGTGCCGTGGAAGGGCGTGAGCAGGGTCAGCTGGCAGGCGAACAGCCCCTCATCAGCCAGCTGGGTGATGTCGTATTCCATGTCCTCGATACTGTCGTCCTGGAAGCCGACCATGAAGGTGCCGAGGGCTCGGCGGCCGTTCTTGATCAGCTCGCGGACGGTGGCGCGGACGTTGTAGACGTCGTCGCGCTTCTGCACATCGGCGATGTTCTTGTCGCGGTAGCTCTCGATGCCGATGATCGCACCATCCATGCAGCGATCGGTGAGTTCGGAGATCCGGCCGCGCAGCAGATCGGCACGGGTCAGGCAGATCCAGCCGAGACCGCGTTTGGCAAGCCCGTCCACCACCCGTTCGGCGATGTCGTTCTTCAGGAAAAACGACTCGTCATAGATGATGACATGAGCGACGCTGTTCTCCTTGTAGGTGTCGAGCGCGTACTCCATGTCCTCCATGAAGATCGCGTCTTCCTTGGGGTTGAAGACCGGTGTCGAGCAGAAGGTGCAGCCGATGTTGCAGCCGCGCTTGCTGTACAGATAGCCGACCTTCGAACTCACGCCGCGGAAGCTCGACTCGCCCATCATCGGCGGATGGGTGACGTGCTCCAGCGGCCGGCCATAAACGTACTGATGCAGCACGTATTCGCCCGGTCCCTTGATCAGCCGGTCGAAATGCGGCTGGATTCCGGGCGTGATCGCGCCGTAATTGCCGCCCCAGACTTCTTTCACACCGTAGTCACGAGCCAGTTTCGCCATCTGGATCGCGACCGGCACCGACCAGGTGTAGAAGCTGATGCCCACCATGTCCCACTGCTCGGAGCCGAGCGCCTTTTCGTATTCGGCCCAGGTGGGATATTCCAGAACCTCGACATCCGGCACATTGGCCTTCAGGAAGTTCAGACCGGTGGGGGGGCAGGTCACCGACAGGCGGTCGGCAAGGTCGTTGGCGCAGGTCCAGGCCATGTAAGTATCGGTACGATCGTACCAATTGCCGCCGATACCGTTCATCTCCACCAGCGCCTCCTTGGGCGCCGTGGTGAGAAGTACCCGTTTCATGGAACATCCTCCCTGGCGGATCTCCGGCGGGAGCCGGTCGAACCATCTCGGGCGCCTCATGCGTCAGAGAATGGCTCGGGGGGAACCTCCCAGCCCCGCGCCGGGGGCTGGCGGAAGTCGGCACCTCGCTACCATCCGTCTCGTTCTGCAGCACTTCTTATCCATATACGATAGTCGAAGGACCACCCTGGCGCATCATGATTCTATAATAATCGCGGAACGGTTTAGTAACACCGTTATTGCATCGGTATGTGTGCGGCCATACTTCGCATGGCGGACCCCGGCGGCCCGGCCATGTCGCGTCGCGCGGCGCCGGGCTAAACTCGCCCCGGCGCATCGCGAAGATCATCATGACCGGCATGCGGGCCAGCTGCGCCGGCCCGGCCGGCGGAGGAAGACCCCATGTCGGAACTGCTCGAACATATCGAAAACGGCGTTGCCTGGCTGACGCTCAACCGGCCCGAACGGCGCAATGCCATGTCGCGGCCGATGCTGGCCGCGCTGGTCTCGGCCCTGACCCGGCTTGCTGCGGATGACGAAGTCCGCGTGGTGGTCCTGACCGGCGCCGGCGGCGCCTTCTGCGCCGGCGGCGACGTCAAGCGCATGGCGGAAACCGCCGAGGCCGAGGCCGCGAAGTCGAGCGAGCGCCGGGCCACGGAGTTGCGCCAGGTGATGGAGGCCTCGCGCTGGCTTCACGAAATGGGCAAGCCGACCATCGCCGCCCTGCCCGGGCCCGCGGCCGGGGCGGGCCTGTCATTGGCGCTCGCCTGCGACATGCGCATCGCCGCCCGCTCGGCCGTGATGACGACGGCCTTCGCCAAGGTGGCGCTGTCGGGCGATTTCGGTGGCAGCTGGTTCCTGACCCGGCTCGTCGGCCCCGCCAAGGCGCGTGAGCTTTACCTGACCGCCGAACTGCTCGACATGGCCGCGGCCGAGAAGCTGGGCCTGGTCAACCGGGTGGTCGATGCCGAGGCCCTGGAGGCCGAGACCCGCATGATCGCCGAGACGCTTGCCCGTGGGCCGGCCCTGACCTACGCCGCCATCAAGCGCAACATGAACCTGGCGCTGACCGGCACGCTGTCGGAGGTGATGGATCTGGAGGCGATCCAGCACACCCGCTGTTCGGAAAGTGTCGATCACCGAGAGGCCGCCCAGGCCTTCGTCGAGAAGCGGGCGCCACGGTTCATCGGCCGCTGACGTCAGACCGGCCGCGCGTTTTCAATCACGAGACGCGCCGCCGCATCCAGATCCGGCGCCCAGAGATCGGGTGCCGGATCCGACGCCCCGGCCGCCGCCTCGTCTCCGATCAGCACGGCCATGGCCCCCACCGCGCGGGCCAGGCCCATATCCGACGGCTTGTCGCCGAAAACCACCGCCCGGGCCGGATCGAACCCCAGCCGGGCCGCCGCACGCCGCACCATGCCGGGCAACGGCTTGCGGCAGTCGCAGCCCGCGTCGGGCCCGTGGGGGCAGATCTCGATCGCGTCGAAGCGAATGCCGTGCGGCGCCAGCAGATCACACATCCGGGCATGGATCGCCTCCAGCGCTTCGGGGCGGATCAGGCCGCGGGCGATGCCGGACTGGTTGGTCACCACCACCAGGCCGAAACCGGCGGCGACAAGCCGCTTCAGGCCCGCCAGCGCCCCGGGCAGCAGCTCGAAACCGGCCGGATCGGCCAGATAGCCGGTGTCGCGATTGATGGTACCGTCGCGGTCGAGCAGGGCATAGCGACGGGGGGAAGTCTCCGGCATGGGGAAGCGTCTCCGGCGGCGTGATCGGAGGGGGTTGCCGTAAGCGGCAGGGCGCGCGTATGGTGAGGCGGTCCGCGCCCTTCCGCAAGGCTGGCGGCGGACGATACGTTCTCGGGGCGGGGTGGAAGTCCCCACCGGCGGTATGCAGACGGGCCCAGGTCCGGCTGCGAGCCCGCGAGCGCCCGCCAGAGGTTTGCGGCCGGTCGGCCGGAACCGATGGCGGGGTCAGCAGATCCGGTGCGAAGCCGGAGCCGACGGTCACAGTCCGGATGGAAGAGAACGGAGAGGCGCGTCCCCGGCGGGACGGGCGGCGGCGTGTCTACATGCCCGGGCCGCCCGTGCGGCCGAAGGGGCGTTTCCCCGTGCGCCCTGATTCTGGCAAACCGGTATCCTGAATGAGGACCGCCATGAATCAGATCAGTCAGACCACCCCCACCACGATCGGCCAGAACGACGAGATCACGCCGCGTTTCGCCGTGCTGCGCGCGCGCTGGCATGCCGATCTGGTCGATCGCGCCGTCGACGGCTTTACGGACCGCATGGCCGAACGCGGCATCCCCGCTGCGGCCATCGACGTGATCGACCTGCCCGGCGCCTTCGAAATCCCGCTGGAGGCCAAGCGCATCGCGGAAGCCGGCCGGCATGTGGCCGTCATCGCGGTGGGCTTCGTGGTCGATGGCGGCATCTACCGCCACGACTTCGTCGCCCGCGCAGTGATCGAGGGGCTGATGCGCGTCCAGCTCGACACCGGCATGCCGGTGTTTTCGGTGGTGCTGACACCACATCACTTCCACGAGCATGATGTCCATCAGGCCTTCTTCACCGGCCATATGACCACCAAGGGGCAAGAGGCCGCCGAGGCCTGCCTTGCCACCCCGGCCGTGCGCGACCGGCTGGGCGACCACGCCGCCAGGCCGGACGCCGCCCGGCCAGACGCCCCCCGGGCCGACGCCCCCCGGGCCGACGCCGCCTGACCTGCCGGCCCGCCCCGGAGACGGGGCGGGCCCTGTCGAACCATTGCGGAGATCCCATGCGCCACAAACCGTTCGTCCTGCGCCAGGCCGCCATGGCCGCAGGTGTCGCCACCACCCTGCTCGCCCTCACGAGCGGGGTTCAGGCCGCCGATCCGGTCTGCTGGGTGGATGTGGATCGCACCAATGCGCTCGCCACACGGGGCGCTGCGCAGGATGGCGACTTCGCCGCCGCCGTCCGCAAGCTTCTGGCGCGGACCTGCAAGGCCGGCCATCCCCTGCGTGGCTATGTTCCCTATGCCGCAAACGCCCCGGCCGGCGCCGCCAAGGCCGACCGGACCTATGCCGCCTATCCCGACTGGACGGCTGCCGGCAATATTGCAGCCGCGGCCTGCGACATCGATGCCACCATCGCCTTCACGCCCGAGGTGCCGGGATTCGTCTGCCGCTTCGTGGGGGAATAGGGTTCAGGACGGGCGGGACGGCAGGCGCCAGCCCGCAATGACGGCCACCAGCAGTGCCGCCAGCGCAACGCCGAAGGGCAGCTCCGCCCCCAGGGCGTAGAGACCGCCCACGGCCGATCCTGCGGCATAGCCCGCGGTCTGGGCCGAATTCAACAACCCGGCTCGGGTGCCGCGCAGGCGGGGATCGGCAGTGACCCGGGCGAAGAGCATCGCCACCACCACCGCCATGCCGGCGCCGGTCAGCATCGCAGAGGCGACGAAGGCCCACCACGCCCCGCCCCACCAGCCGAGCGCGATCGACACCGGCAGCAGCACCAGCCCGACAGCCCAGGCGCGTGCCGCCAGCGCCGGCCGGGTACCGAGCCGCGGCAGCACCAGGGTCTGTACCCCCAGCATCACCACGGCTGCCGCCGCCATGACGATGGCCACCAGCTGCGATGCCACGGGCGCCGCCATGTCGAGCCGGGCCATGGCATGCAGGCCGAAGACGAACTGCATCATGGCCATGGCGAAGGTGCCGATGCCGATCACCAGGAAAGGCCGCATCATGCCGTCCGCCGCACGTGGCGGACGCCCGGCTGCGGCGGCAACACCGCCGCGTCCGGCCGCGGCAGCGGCACCGCCCAGCCCCACCACCACCAGCACGGCCGATGCGGCACCGATCGCCGACAGCCCCCAGAGCGGTGCCACCGGCCCGACCATCAGCAGGGCCAGCGCCACCGCCGGCCCGGCCAGACGACCGACGCTCAACCCCGCGGCCAGGGCACCGGCTGCCGCCAGGCGTCGTTCGGGCCCCGCCAGATCCACGGCCCAGGCCTGACCAACCGGATAGATTGCCGAACCTGCCACACCGAAGATCAGGCGCGACACCACCATCATCGCAATCCCGGTACCGTGGCTGATATGCCCCGCCGCCAGCAGATCGGCCGCGGCTGCGAACAGGGCATGGGCAAGGGCGGCACCCGCGAGCCCCGCCAGCAGCACCGGCCTGCGGCCGAAACGATCACTCAGCCGCCCCCAGAGCGGTGCTCCGACCATGAAAGGCAGCACGCCCAGGGCCACCAGAAGACCAAGCGTGGCGGCGTCGACGCCGGTGGCGGCGATCAGCCCGGGCACGATGGCGACCTGGATGGCCTGCCCCGCCCCGATCACCGCCACCGCCGCCCCCAGCAGCCGAAGGACATGGCGCGGAACGGCCCCTGAGGGCGGGGACGCAGAGGCCGATGTGGAAGCGGCGGAGGATGGTCCCGGCATGGAGGATCCCCTGATCACCTGAGGACGATAATCAACCCATGATAAATTTTATGCTGACGTCATTACGCCGTTCGCGCAATAGCCCTCGCATCCGCAGCCGGGTTCCCCGGTGGTGGACCATACTTCCCTCATGATGGAAAAGACTCGCGTGCTGCACCGCAACAGGCTAGCTTGCCGGTCACGCGCCTCCACCAAAGAAGAGGCGCCCGCCGTGATCGCCAGAGGAGACCGCAGCCGCCATGTCATCCCTCCCCCTCGCCGCCACCTCTCGACAGGCCGTCGATGTCGTCCATGATCGCGCCGACCTGCGCGGCCGGGTGCTGCGCTGGCGCGCCCAGGGCGCCCGCATCGCCCTGGTGCCGACCATGGGCGCCCTGCATGACGGCCATCTGAGCCTGATCGACATCGCACGCGCCCGGGCCGACCGCGTGGTGGTCAGCATCTTCGTCAACCCTACCCAGTTTGCCCCCGGGGAAGATTTCGACCGCTATCCCCGCGACGAGGCCGGTGATCTGGCCCGGCTGGCGGAGCGGGGCGTCGACCTTGCCTGGATGCCGGCCGTCAGCGACATGTATCGCCCCGACGCCGCCACCACCGTCCATGTCGCCCGGCTGACCGAGGGGTTGTGCGGCCCCTGGCGCCCGGGCCATTTCGACGGCATGGCGACCGTGGTCGCCAAGCTGCTGATCGGCTGCGGCCCTGATGTGGCCGTGTTCGGCGAGAAGGACTGGCAGCAATTGCAGGTGATCCGCCGGATGGTGACGGATCTCGACATCCCGGTGGAGATCGTGGGCGCCCCCACCAGCCGCGAGCCCTCGGGCCTCGCCCGGTCGTCACGCAATGTCTATCTCGACGCCCGCGAGCGCCCGGCCGCCGAAGCGTTGAACCGGGTCCTGCACGATACGGCCGCAGCAATTCTGGCAGCAGGCCCCGAGGATACCGGCGCGGTGAGTGACGCCCTCGCCCGCGGCCGTGCAGAGCTGGCCGATCTCGGTTATGGCCGGGTGGAATATCTGGATCTGGTCGACGCCGAAACCCTGGCCCCGCTGGACCGGGCACCGGCAGCGGACCGCCCGGGCCGGCTGCTGGTGGCCGCCCGGCTGGGCAACACCCGGCTGATCGACAACATCCCGGTCACATAGATAAAGTGATTAATACATAACAATTATCCGGCATTGTTGGTATCTTTTCCTTCTTATGACAACGGCGGTGCAATTACACTCGCGCTAGATCCGCTCACAGCAGGGATGAGTCGGAAACAAGAATAAGCCTCGCTAGCGGAGGTAAGCCCATGCGCGTCACAGGACTGTCTCAGATTGCCCTAAGGTTGAAACGCCTGCTTTCTTCTGAAGATTATTCTCAGGTTGAAGAAGCATCGTCACAGGCAGCGGATGAAGAGGCTCGGATATCGTCCCCATACGATGATAGAACATTTAATCTGGTCACGACGGAACTGGTGAAACTGGTCAAGCGGGGCGGCCCCGACATGGCCGCCCGAATCATGCGGTTCGACCTCGGCCCAATACGTGCAGAATTCGGAACGGACTGGCCGGCACATGCCCGCAGGATCCGCGAAGGATGCCAGACCACCCTGCGGCGCTCTCTGGGAGACGGCGCGCTGATTATTTCGCACGGGCCGGAGGTGTTCCTGATCGTCGCCCCAGGACTGTCACCCGATGCCGCATGGCTCGCCCTGAGACGGGCAGCGGCCGATGCCACCAGGTTCGTCTTCGGTGACGGTGCCATCGCTCCGGCACCGGAACTGAGTCATCTGTCTCAGACCACGGACGGTTCTCTCACCTTCCGGCCGCTGCCATCAGCCGATCCCGCCGACGACCCGCAGCCGGCGGACAATGCCCCGCCCGGAATATCCGAAGCCCCCCGGCCCCGGATCGCCATGCGGTGGTGGACCACGACGGCGGATCGCGCCGTCCCTGATTTCGATGTGTTCGAGATCCCCGATCTGCCGGCCCTGAAGCCGGTGGTACGATACCTGCCGGTGGTCGCCCTCCGCAGTTCAACGATCGCCGCTGGCCTGCTGCGCATCGAGCACACCGATCCATTGGGTACGATGACGGATCATGGTCTTCTGGGACCGAACCCACCGGCACAACTTGTCGCCGAATATGACCACCGGCTCCTCAGTCGTGCTGCTCGTGATCTCGCCCTGCGGCTGCATCAGGCCATGAGCACCATCGTGGTCGCCCCCCTTCATTTCGACACCGTCGCTGCCGCCGGCCGGCGAAGCCTCTATGCAGCCCATCTGAGACAACTGCCGGCCGCCGTGCAGCGCGCCCTGATGATCAAGATCATCAATTGCCCGTCCGACGTCTCACCAGGACTGCTGTCCGAGATCACCCTGGCCCTGCGAACCGGCGCGCGGGGCGTGATTGCCGCCATTCCCGTGAATACCATCGACGTCCAGCGCTTCGCCGACGCCGGCGTGGCGGGCATCTGCCAGAGTTTCGACCCGCGTCCGGCGGAAACGGCACTGGCAGCCATGTCTGCCAGAATCCAGCGCGCGCGCCTCACCCTTCAGGTCTCGGACGTGACCGACGGCAACCGTCTCGACGAGGCCCGCCGGATCAAGGCGCACACGGTCTGTGGTGAGGCCGTGGGACGGGGCGATGCAATCCCTCCAAGCCTTGGCATCCCCCATCACCTCCCCGAGCCGGGTCTCAGCCACACCATCCGCACGGCCTGAACCTGTCGGCCGGGACTTCCCGGCGTGAGCAATCGGTGTCGCGACTTGGCACCGGCTGCCACCCGGTCTATGTCACGCCCCATGCGCCGCCTCTGTGTACATCCGCTGCCGCTCATCCTCGGCCTGGGGCTGGCCGGTGCCGGCCTCGCTCTGGCCGCCGGGCTGATCCGCATTCCGGATCGCTGGAACCCTTTCGCTCCGCCGGTCATCGCCGACGCCCCGAACCTGCTGACCGGCTGGAAGATCGCCCGGCTGAAGGACGCACCGGACCAGTGCCTGACGGTGCTTAAGACCGGGCCGCTGTCCTTCACGCCGGTGCCCGACCGGCAGACCGCCGAAACCTGCGGGTTCGAAAACGCCGTCCGCGTCGGTAACGCCGGAGATCCGCGCTTCTCGTCGGGTTTCACCGCCAGCTGTCCGCTGATGGTCGCCTGGTCGATCTTCGAGCGTCACGTTCTGCAACCCGCCGCCCGCCGCCATTTCGCGAGCCGGGTCACCCGGATCGATCATCTGGGCACCTATGCCTGCCGCCCGGTCCGGGGCGGCAGCACCCCCAGCCAGCATGCCACCGCCAATGCGATCGACATTGCCGGCATGGTGCTCGCCGACGGAACCCGCATCAGCCTGACGCACGACTGGTCGGGCGACGATGCGCGCAAGCGTGCCTTCCTGCGTGACCTGCGCGACGGCGCCTGCGAGGTCTTTCGCGGCGTGCTCGGCCCAGACTACAACGCGGCCCATCGCGACCACTTCCATCTGGACATGGGGCGCTGGACCATCTGCCGTTGACCGGCGCTCAGCTGCCGCCGTCGCCTTCGCCGATTGCCGCCATCACCCGCGCCAGAAGCGGCCGGTCCTCGGGCCGGGCCAGCGCCATCATGATGGTCGAGAAGTCGTCGGCATGTCCCGGCCCCGCCGCCCGGATCGCGGCCGAGATCACCGCTTCCTGACAGGCGAAGGCGGCACGTTCCATCCGGACGCCGGCATCGGTGAGATACAGCCGCCGGCGCCGGCGGTCGCCGCGGTCGGTTTCCTGGCGCAACAGCCCGTCATCAAGCAGCCGGTTCAACACCCGCGCCACGCCCTGCGCCGTGATCCCCAGGATGTCCAGCAGCTCCCCCACCGTGATGCCCGGCAGCCGGGCCGCGAAATACAGCACCCGGTAATGAGCGCGGCCGAGCCCGTGCTCGCGCAGGAAGCTGTCGGCATCGCCGGTGAAACCACGATGGGCGAAAAAGAACAGCTGCGCGACCCGATGGGCGGCGGCGGTCGTATCCGACAGGTCACCGAGGGGCGCGCGCTCGGGCAGGTCCGGTCTGAACGGGTCTCGCGGGATGTCTGACATCGGGGCTCCGGCTGGGGGCTTTGAAACATCCTGCGTCCCGCCGGGTGCCGGGGTCAAGCGACCCATGTTTCAATCCTAATAGCACAATATTATTGTGTTACTATGATCAGCTGATAGTCTCTCATCCCAGAACCGACTGATGCGGCGCGCAAGACCGCATGCGTCACCGACCCCGGGAGGATCCCAAGGATGATCGCGCTCAAGACCCCGCTGACCCGCCTGATGGCTGCGGCCCTGCTGGCCGGTACCGCCGGCCTCGCCCTCACCGCCCCGGCCATGGCCGGTGCCGATGGTGCCGTGAAGATCGGCATCCTCAACGACCGCTCCGGCCCCTATTCCGACGCCACCGGTGAAGGCGCCGTGGTCGCGGCCCGCATGGCGGTGGAAGATTTCGGCGGCAAGGCGTTGGGCAAGCCGGTCGAGGTCGTCTCGGCCGATCACCAGAACAAGGCCGACATCGGCTCGTCGACCGTGAACCGCTGGCTGGATGTCGAGGGTGTCGACGCCATCTTCGACGTGCCGAATTCGGGCGTGCTGCTGGCGCTGCAGGAAATCGTCCGCAACAAGGACGGCATCCTGGTCTCCTCGGGCGGCGGCGTGTCGAAGTTCACCGGCGACGCCTGCTCTCCCTACGGCTTCCAGTGGAGCTATGACACCTATTCGGTCGCCAACGCGCTGGGCCGTGCCACGGTCGCGGAAGGCGGCGACAACTGGTTCCTGGTTCAGGTCGACTATGCCTTCGGCGAGGCCCTGGCCGGCGATCTGACCAAGGCGATCACCGAGGCCGGCGGCAAGATCGCAGGCTCGGTCAAGCATCCGCTGAACACGCCCGACTTCTCGTCCTATCTGCTGCAGGCCCAGGGCTCGGGCGCCAACACCGTGGCGCTGATCAATGCCGGCGGCGACACGGTCAACGCGCTCAAGCAGGCGAAGGAATTCGGCCTCGCCGACTCGGGCCAGAAGATGGTCGCCATGCTGTTCTTCAATACCGACGTGCTGGCGATCGGCGCCGACGACCTCAAGGGCCTGACCGCGATCAACGGCTATGAGGCGAGCCTGAATGCCGAAACCCAGGCCTTCGGCGAGCGCTTCGCGAAGCTGCACGGCACCTGGCCGACCTCGCTGCAGATCGGTGTCTATTCGGCGGTGAACCACTATCTGAAGGCGGTCGAAGCTGCCGGCACCGATGCCCGCGATCAGGTCGCGGCCAGGATGCGCGACATGCCGGTCGAGGATCTGTTCGTGAAGGGCGGCAAGGTCCGCGCCGACGGGCTGATGATCCACGACATGCTGCTGACCGAGGTGAAGCCGTCGTCGGAGTCGAAGGCCCGCGGCGACGTGTTCAAGGTGGTTCGCGCCATTCCGGGCGACGAGGCCTTCCGCCCCCTCGACAAGGGCGGCTGCCCTCTGGTCAAGTGATCCCGGTTCCGCAGCAGGAACCAGGCCCACAATAAGAAACCGGGAAGGAACCGCCCCCATGCGCATCATCGATTTTTTCGATCGGGGGGCGGCCATCGCTCCCGATCGTGAGGCCCTGGTTTCGGCGGGGCACAGCCTCACCTATGCCGAAGCCCGGGACCTCACCCGCCGGATCGCCGCCGCCCTCGCTGCCCGGGCGGGCGGCGATCCGGCAGCGGTCGGCACCGTCGCGGTCTGGAGCCCCAATCATGCGCTCGCCTTCGCCTGTCTGCTCGGCGGCGTTCGTGCGGGCGGGGTCTGGGCACCGATCAATGCCCGCGGCCATGCCGACGACAATATCGACTTCCTCGGCACCGCCGACTGCCGGACGCTGTTCATCCATTCGAGCTTCGCCGGATACCTGCCGCGGATCCGCGAGACGGTCCCGACGCTGGAAGACGTGATCTGCATCGACGGCCCGCTTGAGGGTGCCCTCTCACTCGATGATCTGCTGGCCCGGGCGGAGGGGTTGCCGGTCCCGGATCTGCGCCCCGATCCGAACCGCCTGGCCGCCCTTTTCCCCACCGGCGGCACCACCGGCCGCTCCAAGGCCGTGCGGCTGACCGAGGGGGTGTGGACGGCCCTGATCGCGATCACCCACACCGCCATGCCGCCGGTCGAGCGTCCGGTCTATCTGGTCGCAGCCCCGATGACCCATGCCGCCGGCGCCATGGCCTTCCCCGCCCTTGCCGCCGGTGCCCGGGTGGTGATCATCGAGCGCGCCGATCCGCTGGAGGTGATGGAGGCGATCGATCGCGAGAAGGTTACCGATCTCTTCCTGCCGCCGACCGTGATCTACGGCATGCTCGGCCATCCGCGACTGCGCGATTTCGACTACAGCTCCCTCCGCCACTTCATCTATGCCGCCTCGCCCATGGCGCCCGACAAACTCGCCGAGGCGATCAGGGTCTTCGGCCCGGTGATGGCCCAGACCTATGGCCAGGCCGAAGCACCGATGCTCTGCACCTTCCTGTCACCCGCCGACCATGCGGCGGCGGCAGCCGATCCCGCCCTCGTCCATCGCCTCGCCTCCTGCGGACGTCCGACCCTGCTGACCCGGGTCGAGATCATGGATGACGACGGCAATATCGTGCCCAGGGGCGAGCGCGGTGAGATCGTGGTCCGCGGTGATCTGGTCATGGCCGGCTATCACAAGCGTCCCGAGGCGACGGAGGAGGTCAGCCAGTTCGGCTGGCACCATACCGGCGATGTCGGCTGGATGGATGCGGACGGCTTCGTCTACATCGTCGACCGCAAGAAGGACATGATCATCACCGGCGGCTTCAACGTCTATTCGGCCGAGGTGGAGAACGTGATCCAGGGCCATGCCGCGGTGCAAAACTGCGTGGTGATCGGTGTTCCCGACCCGAAATGGGGCGAGGCGGTGACCGCAGTGGTCGAGCCCGTTCCCGGCGCCGCAGTGACGGCGGAAGAGCTGATCGCCCTCTGCCGGTCGAAGCTCGGCCCGGTCAAGACGCCAAAATCGGTGCTGTTCGAAGACGCGCTGCCGCGCAGCCCGGTGGGCAAGATCCTGAAACGGGCGGTCCGCGACCGCTTCTGGAGCGGGCGCGACCGGCTGGTCTGACCATCTAGCGGCGGCGCCGGCCGGTCTCTTCCGCCCGGGGCAGCGTCACCCAGGCGGCGAGACCGCCCAGCCCGTCGCTTGCCGTCAGCACCAGCGTGCCGCCATAGATCTCGACCACATCCGAGACGATGGAGAGCCCCAGCCCCGATCCGGGCACCCGCTCATCCAGCCGCCGCCCGCGCTGAAGGGCGGCGGTGGCCTGATCGGGGGTCAGCCCCGGGCCGTCATCCTCGATCGCGACCAGAACCATGCCGTCGCCGATCGCCGCACCACTCACCCGGACGCGGCCGGCAGCCCATTTGCAGGCGTTCTCCATCAGATTGCCCAGGATTTCCTCCAGATCCTGACGCTCACCGCGGAAATCGAGATCCGGCGCCAGATCGACCGCAATGGTGACGGACGGGGCGCGGCGGGCGAACATCCGCTCCAGACTGCGGGCAATGTCCGCAGCCACCGGGGCGATCGGCGTCCGTGCTCCGATCACCGCGGCATTGGCGGCGGCGGAGGCGCGGGTCAGATGCCGCTCGACGATCAGCCGCATGGCATCGATCTGCCGGCGCGCCGCCGCACGCCGCTCCTCCGGCAGATCGGCGATATCGGCCGAAAGCAGGGTCAGCGGGGTCTTGAGCCCATGGGCGAGATTGCCGGCCTGGGCGCGGGCCCGACGCACCACCTCGGCATCATGGTCGAGCACGCCGTTCATCGCCCGGACCAGGGGAAGCACCTCGCGCGGGCGCTGTTCATCGAGCCGGGCGGCCCGGCCGGCACGGATCGCATCCAGATCGCCCGAGAGCCGCCGGAGCGGCGCCAGCCCCCAGCGCAGTTGAACCAGCGTCAGCAGCGTCGCGACCAGCACCAGCCCGCCCAGCATCAGGATCAGCAACCGGTCGAAGCGCCGGGTCTCCAGTCCGATTTCGGCCGCATCGGCGGCCACCGCAACCACTAGCGGGCCATTGTGATCAGGCAGGGTGATGGTCCGGGCCACCAGACGCAGCGGCACACCCTCGGTGGGGCCGTCGACGATCTGGCGCACCGCCACCGGGCCCGAACCCGGTGTGCCGGCGACGTCGAGTGTCTGATCCCAGAGCGAGCGCGAGGCGAGCACCACCTCGTCGGTCATGCCCTCCTGGCCGACATCCTCGACCTGCCAGTACCAGCCCGAGAAGATCTGATCGAAGCGCGGATCGCCGAGCCCGCGGTCGAGGCCGATGCTGCCGTCACGGCCCACCCTGAGCGCGGCGACCAGCGCCCGGTGCAGGGCTTCCAGCCGCTGATCGAACGCCGCCTCGACCGAGCGATGGAAGGCATGGGAGAGCGCAAATCCGCCGGCGGTGACGGCGATGAGCGTCGAGACCAGGGCCGCCGCAGCCAGGCGGAGCGCGATTGAGCCGGCGCGACGGGGCGGGGGCGCGAAGGCCGGATCCTCGCTCAACTGGCGCCCGCCTCCAGCACCCAGCCACGCCCGCGCACGGTACGGATCAGCGGCTGGTCGAGCTTGCGGCGGATGCGGGCCAGCAGCACGTCGACGACATTGGAATCCGGGTCGGCATCGCGTTCATAGACATGCTCGACGATTTCGCTCCGGCCGACCACCCGGCCCTGATTGTGCATCAGATAGGCAAGCAACCGGTATTCCTGGGCCGTGAGATCCAGCCCGGCACCGTCGATCCGGAATCGACCGGCACGGGTATCGAGCACCAGCGGTCCGCAACGCAGATCCGCCGCGGCATGGCCGGAAGCCCGGCGGATCAGGGCATGAAGGCGCAGCACCACCTCGCCCATCTCGAAGGGCTTGGTCATGTAGTCATCGGCACCGGCATGGAAGCCGGCCTGTTTTTCCGACCAGCGGCCGCGCGCCGTCAGGATCAGCACCGGCATGTCCAGCCCGTCCTCTCGCCAGCGCTGCAGCACGCTGACCCCATTCATGCCCGGCAGGCCCAGATCCAGCACCACCGCATCATAGGTTTCGGTCTGGCCCAGATATTCGGCGAGCGTCCCATCGACCGCGATGTCGACCGTGAAACCCGCCTCGACCAGCACCTTCTTCAGCCGGTCGGCAAGTTCGGCGTCGTCTTCGGCGAGCAGAATTCTCATCGGATCCTCGCAGCCTCGATCCCCCGGCCGGCAACCTCCAGGAAGGCGCCATCCGAGGCCCGGAAGCGGAATTTCAGCACGGTTCCGGCCTCGGTCAACAGGTCGACGACATAGATCATGTCGTCGTCGTCATCGTCATCGCGTTCGAGTTCCGCCTCGATCACCCGGCCGCGATAGCGCTCGCCGATCCAGGCGATGATGCGCGAGAGCGGCACCACCCGGCCTTCACGCACGGCTTCGCGCAACGCCCTGCGATCGCCGGGCGGGTCGGCAAGGCCGGGAGACGGGCCTGCAAGGGTCAGCGCCACGGGCACGGCAAGAACCAGGGCGGCACAGACGCGGCGCAGGTGGTGAAGAAGACGGGTCACGCGCATGCGCGGGATCCTGCCTGATCTTCCATGAACGGCGCATGAACGGACCGTTCAGTTTCCGGCGAGGGCCATCCTGCCATGATGCAGCCATCGAGACACGCCGCAGCCGGGCGTGTGGAGAGAACCAGAGGAGTGACGACATGACCGCCAGGACGACGCGACGCCGCCCGATCGCCGCAGCCACCTTCGGGGCCGCGGCACTGGGGTTGATCGCGGCCACCCTGCCCGCCGCCCCGGCCCGGGCGCTCGACACCCCGATCGGCCAGCTCGACCAGTACCGCGACATCACGATTTCGGGCACGGTCAGCGGGGTCTGGGGCAATGATTTCGTGCTGGAGGATCCGAGCGGCAAGGTGCTGGTCCATGCCGGCCCCCACTGGTACCACGATGTGGGCGTGAAGGAAGGCGACCGGCTGACGGTCACCGGCCGGGTCGACGGTCCGAATTTCGAGGCCAGCACCATCACCTGGGATGACGGCCGCAGCTTCACCGTTCGCCCTGCCGACGGCCCGCCGCCCTGGGGCGGCAAGGAACGCGAAAAGGCCGAACGGGATCGCGATCACGGCCCCCGCCACGACCGGGCCCATGACGGCCCCGGCCCGCGTCCGGTCGCCGAACTGGATCTCCGGGTCCTGGGCGAGCGGCTGGCAGCCGCCGGATATACCCGGATCACCGATGTCGACCTGGAGCGCCGCCACATCTCGGCCGAAGCCGTCTCTCGCGACGGGCTGCAGGTGGAGCTGCACATCGATCCGCGCGGCTACGACATCATCCGTGAACGCCGCGACGAGGATGACCGCCGCCCCGACATCGCGCTTGATCTGCCGGCCCTTGCCGGGATGCTCAGCGACCGGGGATACGCGACCATCACCGATGTCAGCATCGATGACGGGCTGATCGAGGTCGACGCCGTCGCCCGCGGCAATCAGCGCGTCGAGCTTGAGATCGACCCTCTGACCCTGAACATCCTGCGTGAACGCCGCGACGACTGATCCGGCGCCCGCAAGCCCCTGCCCCCGCAAGTCCCTGCCCGAGGAGGCAATCCCATGTCGGACCCACACCCTGCCCGTCCGGCATCCCACAGACGCCGTCCGGCTGCCGTCGCGATCACCATCGCGGCGGCAGCCCTGCTGCTCGGCGCCTGCGTTCCCCACGAACGACGCAGCTGGGGATATGGCGATCCGCCGCCGCGGGTCTACCATGCGCCCCGCTACGGCTATGCGCCGCCACCACCACCGCGGGTGATCTACGTGCCCCGGCCACCGGTGCGGGCGGTAACGCCACCCCGGCATCACGGGCCCCGGCCCGGCGAGTACCACCACCATCGCCGGGATCGCGATGGCTGGGACAGAGGCGGTCACCGCCGGGATGACGACCGGCGCCACCACCGCGATCGGGACCGGGATCGCGACGGCTGGGGCCGGGGCAGATCCTGAGCAGACTCAGCCGGCCCTGGCGCCATCCACCAGGGGGCACCCACCCTGGTCGAGCGGCCGGAAGGCCTGGTCGCCCGGCACCGTGCGGATCAGCTTCAGATAATCCCAGGGCCGGGTGGACTCGGCCGGCGCCTTCACTTCCAGCACATACAGATCATGGACCATGCGACCGTCGGGCCGGATATGGCCGTTCTTCGCAAACATGTCGTTCACGGGCGTCGCACGCATCTGCGCGTTCACCGCATCGGTCGCATCGGTGCCGGCGTCCTTCACCGCCTGAAGATAGTGGCGGACCGCGGAATAGGTACCGGCCTGACCCATGGTCGGCATGGCGCCGTGGCGGGCAAAGAACCGTTCTGACCAGGCACGGGTCTCGTCGTTCAGATCCCAATAGAAGGCCTGGGTCATGATCAGACCCCGGGCGGTCTCCAGCCCGATCGCATGGATATCGGTGATGTGGAGATAAAGCCCGGCAAGCTTGATGCCCGATGCCGACAGGCCGAACTCCGCCGCCTGCTTGATCGCGTTCACCGAATCGGCGCCGGCATTGGCAAGGCCGATCATCCGCGCACCCGATCCTTGCGCCTGCAACAGGAAGGACGAAAAATCCGACGTTCCCTGCGGGTGACGCACCCCGCCTGCGACCTTACCGCCCGCAGCCTCGATGGCGGCCGTGGTGTCGCGCTCCAGCGCATGGCCGAAAGCGTAATCGGCGGTCAGGAAATACCAGGGGCCCTGATCGGCCAGCGGCAGGCCCGTACCCACCGCAAGACCATAGGTGTCGTAGGTCCAGTGGATGCCGGTGGGCGCACAGGCCTTGCCGGTGAAATCCGACGAGCCGCCGGTCGAGGCCAGCACCAGCCGGTTCTTCTGACGGCCGATCTCCTGCACCGCCAGCAGAACGGACGAGGTCGGGATGTCGGCGATGACATCGACCTGTTCCTCGTCGATCCAGCGATTGACCAGGGTGACGCCGACATCCGGCTTGTTCTGATGATCGCCCGAGACGATCACGATCGGCTTGCCCCGGATCGCGCCGCCGAACTCTTCGGCAGCCATTTCAGCGGCAATCACCGATCCGCGGCCGGCCATGTCGGCATAGATGCCGGACATGTCGTTCAGCACACCGATCTTGATCACCCCGTCGGAGATTGCGTCATCCCCGGCGGCCACTGCCGGCACCGCCGCCACCAGCGCGGCCGTCACTGCCGCACGCACGCCGAAATTCGTCATGACCATGTACCCCCGCATGCGTCCGGACCCGCTCCGGAATTCCGCAGGGCGGTTCATACGATTTCACGTCGATGTCCGTCAAATCAATATTTATTCAACTAATAAAACTTGTAAATTATGGCACGAAGCATGCCGGGGCGGCCCGGGAGGTCTTTCACCCCCGGGCGGTGTCCTCGCCCCGTTCCGATGCCGGCAGCGCCGAAATGCTGTCGGGGCCGAGCCTGGTGCCGCATAGCGGGCAGTCCATCAGCGCCAGCGCCTGTTCGATGCGCTCGGGCGTGGCACCCTGGCGGACCATCTCGGCGCGCACTTCCGCACGGAACGCCAGATGTCGACGCTGTTCGGCCAGCGCATTTTCCAGCACCGCCCCTGCCGTGCCGGTGGCGGGCTCCACGGTGAAGGCTGCGGCCGGGCGGCCCGCCGCCAGCATTGCCGCGCCGACGGCCCCGGCTCCGATCCCGGCAAGGAAACGCCGCCGTCCCGTCGACGGCTTGTCCGAATGACCGGTCATTCTCCGCTCTCCTGATCCGGATATGGGCGGTTCGCGACCACCCGCGCCGCCTGGTCGAGATAGGCCTGTTCGCGCGCCCGAAGATCGGGCAGCCCGACCAGCTGATTGAAGCCGTCGAAATCGAGCATGCGATCGGCAAAGGCCGTGGTGATGCCGTCGCGGCGCAAGGTCGCAAACAGGTCGCGCGCGGCCTTGGCAACCGCATAGGTCAGGGCAACCGGATGGGTGACCACGGCATAGCCGATCTCCTGAAGCTCGGTCGCGGTCAGCATCGGGGTCAGCCCGCCCTCGATGTTGTTGGCAAGCAGCGGCGCCTGAACCGCAGCGCAGATCCGGCGCATCTGCTCCACCGTGCGCGGCGCTTCGACGAAAACCATGTCGGCACCCAGCTCGCGATAAAGGCAGGCGCGGTCGATCGCAGCCTCGATCCCTTCCACGGCAAGCGCGTCGGTCCGGGCCATGATCACCAGATCGGGGTCGCGCCGTGCGTCCAGTGCCGCCTGCAGCTTGGCGACCATGTCCTCGACCGGCACCACCGCCTTGCCGGCCATGTGACCGCAGCGCTTGGGGAAGACCTGATCTTCGATGAACAGTCCGGCAACCCCCGCCTGCTCATAGGCCCGTACCGCCCGGCGGGTGTTGGTGACATTGCCGAAGCCGGTATCGGCATCGGCAAAAACCGGCACATCGACCGCGTCGCAGATCCGGGCGTAGTGATCCGCCAGTTCACGCATCGACAGCTGCGAGGTGTCGGGCTCCCCGATCAGCGCCGCCGTGGAGGCATAGCCACCACAGGTCACCGCCTCGAAGCCGGCCTCGGCAGCGATGCGCGCGGTCAGCGCATCCTGCACGCCGGGCATTTCCAGGATCTCCGGGGCCTCGACGAGGGCCCGGAAGCGTGAGGTACGACGCATATGGGTACCGCCAGTCGGTTCTGTTTCGACGCTCCTTCAACGGTATAGCGCAGGAGGGCGGCACCTGCCAGCGATCAGGCCCGGGCAATTCGTTCCCCGTGGTCAGATCCGGCGAAAGCGCAGGCTGTCGCGGCCCAGCTGATCGACCGAGGTGCAGCCCATCAGCTTCATGTCGCGCTCGATCTCGATCCGCATCAACTCCAGCGCCCGTTCCACCCCGGCCTGCCCGGCGGCTGCCAGCGGAAAGAGGTAATAGCGGCCCAGCCCCACCGCCTTCGCCCCCAGCGCCAGGGCCTTCAGCACATGAGTGCCGCGCTGAACACCGCCATCCATCATCACGTCGATCCGGTCACCCACGGCATCGACGATCTCGGCCAGCTGGTCGAAGCCGGTCCGCGATCCGTCGAGCTGACGGCCGCCATGATTGGAAAGCACGATGCCGGTGCAGCCGATCTCGACCGCCCGCTTCGCATCCTCGACCGACATGATGCCCTTCAGGCAGAACTGCCCGCCCCACTCGCGCACCATGCCGGCGACATCCTCCCAGGTCATCGACGGGTCGAGCATCTCGGTGAAATAGCGGCTGATCGACATGGTGCCGCCACCCATGTCGACATGGGCGTCCAGCTGGGGCAGCCGGAAGCGCTCATGGGTGAAGTGCTCGATCGCCCAGCGCGGCTTGACGGCGAACTGCGTGATCCCGGCCAGGTTCAACCGGAAGGGAATGGCGAAACCGGTGCGCTTGTCGCGTTCGCGATTGCCGCCGGTGATGCTGTCGACCGTCAGCATCATCACCTGGACACCGGCATCGCGGGCACGTTGCATCATCGCCCGGTTCAGGCCGCGATCCTTGTGGAAATAGAACTGATAGACCTGCGGGCCGCTGGAGATGCGCCGCGCCTCTTCCAGGCTGACGGTGCCGAGCGAGGACACGCCGAACATGGTGCCGAACTTCCCCGCCGCGGCGGCAACCGCGCGCTCCCCCTGATGATGGAACAACCGCTGCAGCGCCGTGGGCGAACAATAGACCGGCATCGCCAGCTTCTGGCCCATCACCGTCACCGACATGTCGACCTCGCCCACGCCACGCAACACCCGGGGCACCAGATCGCAGTCATCGAAAGCGGCGGTATTGCGGCGCAGCGTCACCTCGTCATCGGCGGCGCCATCGATATAGTCGAAGATCGGCCCCGGCAGGCGGCGGCGGGCCATGCGACGGAAATCGTGGAAATTATGGCAGTCGGCAAGGCGCATCGCACTCTCCACGGGGTGACGGCCGGGCCTGCCGGTCGTATAAGAGAACCAGAACCGATATCTTGGTAAACTCATTTTACCAAAAACGCAACGACAAGAGCCGCCGCCTGGCGCGAGAGGACGGACGTGATGGAACAGGACGAGGGGAAGCCGGCCGCCGACGGCGCCGCGGCACGGACCGCCCGGCAGATCGAGACGCTGATCCTGGAGGGGGCCCTCACCCCCGGCGATCCGTTGCTGCCGGAGCGGGAGCTGGCCGAGCGGCTGGGCGTCTCGCGCCCGACTCTGCGCCAGGCGCTGAAACTGCTGGAAGCCCGCGGCCTGATCCTCACCGATCAGGGGCGGCGGCTGGTGGCACCGCTGGGCAGCGGTTTCATCGATCCCCTGATCGCGCTGATGGCCGATCATGGCGAGGTGGTCGACGATTATCTGGAATTCCGGGTGACGGTGGAGCGTATGGCTGCAGGCCTGGCGGCGCAGCGGGCGAATGGCGTCGACCGCGCACGGATCAGCGAGGCGATGGCCGCGATCGATCGTGCCCATGAAACCGGCCCCGAACCGGCGGAGGCGGCGGCGGATGTCGCCCTGCATCTGGCGCTGTACGACGCCTCGCACAATCTGGTGCTGATGCAGGTGATGCGCGCGCTGACCGGTCTTCTGCGCCGGGGGGTGATGGAAAATCGCGAGACGATGTTCCGCCGGCCTGAAACCCGCGAGGCGCTGCGCGCCCAGCATCATGCGATCCATGATGCGGTGCTTGCGGGTGATGCGGCCGCGGCCGAAGCCGCGGCAGAGGCCCATATCCGCTATGTCCATCGGGCGCTTCGCGAGATCGCCGCGGCAGAGGCACGGCTCGCCACCTCGCTGCGCCGGCTGGACGGCGGCGGGATCACCCGGCGCGGTTGACGCCGCGCCGGGTGATCTGCCCGTCAGGCCGCGGCAGTGTCGCCGATATCGTCGATGCGCTTCTGCAGCGACAGACGGTCGAGAGCTGCGATCGAGAGGTTGGCGAAGATGCCGATGCGGGTATTGAGCATGCGGAAGGCCTCGGCCACCGCCAGGGCGCGCTCGGCATCGGTGCCTTCGACGGCCGACGGATCGGGCACGCCCCAATGGGCCGTCATCGGCTGGCCGGGCCAGGCCGGGCAGACCTCGCGCGCCTGATCGCAGACGGTGAACACGAAATCGAAACGCGGCGCGTCGGGGCCACGGAACTCGTCCCAGCTCTTGGACCGCAGCCCTTCGGTCGGAATGCGCGACCGTTCGAGCAGGGCCAGCGCCAGCGGATCGGGGGCACCGGCCGGATGGCTGCCGGCGCTGTAGGCCCGGAAACGCCCCCTGCCCAGATGATTGAGCAGGGCCTCGGCCATAAGGCTGCGCACGGCATTGCCGGTGCAGAGGAACAGAACGTTGTGAATGCGGTCAGCAGTGGGCGCAGCGTCGCTCATCAGAAACCTCGGATCCGCTGGAGCATCGCGGGCCCTTCGGGCCCGCAGATCCGCAGATCCTGCCGCTCGGGCCCGGACCAGTCCGTGACCGTATGGTGACTGCTGGATGAAACTGCAACAGATATGCGGTCAGTGATCCACCGCCGCCAGGGTCACGAACCAATGCGGCGTCCCCTTGACCGGAATCGGCCGTCCCGCGGCATCGGCCGGAAACAGGCTCATCGCCACCCGGTCGCGGACATTGCCGCCGATGGCCGCGATCGTGCCGGGTGCAACCCTGACCACCAGGTCGCAATGCATGCCACGCGGCCGCGTATCCCAACCGCGGGCGCGGGCGTCCAGCACCTCGCGGGCGCGCTGCTGCCAGTCATCGAGTTCCGGCTCGCCTTCCGATCGGCCACGATCGGCGCAAAGCAGATCGCCGGGCCGTATCGAGGTCTGATGCGGGTCGGCCGGCACGAAACGGGCGGTGAGATCGCCCTGCCGGCCCAGCGCGCGGAAGATCACATGATCGACATAATCGAGATGCCGCGAGGCCGGCGGCAGATCGGCGGGTGAAATGCCCGCCATGCAGGCGACATAGGAGATGAAGGCGGCCGACCAGGGCGAAAGCTCGGGCACGTCGGACGCCCCCATCTTCAGGCCGTGATCGTCGGCAGCGGCACGCCAATAGAGCTGCAGCCGGCCGCGCACACGGCTGTCGGTCTCGTCCAGGCCGGGGGGGTTCAGCGACGGGGCACCGCCACGGAAGTCGATCACCGGGCTGCCGAAGGCCCGCCATTCGCCTTCGGCCACGCCGACCATGGCCGCAACCATACCGCCGGGCGGCGGCTCCGCCGCACAGACCAGAGGCGCCGCCCGCGGCGCATCCGGCCCCGGAATGTCGCCGCCCGCGCAGGCCGCAAGCGCGAGGCTGGCGATCAGGCCGGGCAGGATCCGCAGCCGCCGGTCCATGGCCGGGCTCAGGCCCGCATGTCGATCGGGAACGGGCGGCGGCCGTTATACGAGATCATTTCGCGGATCTCGTCGATTTCCTGATTGGTGACCGCCAGGCAACCGAGCGTCCAGCTGCGGTCGCCGCGGGCATGGATGCTCTCCCACGGGCCGTCGCCGGTACCGTGCAGACCGATCGCGCCCCCCAGCTTCAGCCGCCCGCCGGCCGCGGCGGCGCGCGCCTTGTCCTCGGCATTGGGATAGCTGATCGGGATGAACCAGCGGAAGCCGTCGAGCGATTCGCGGCCCGGCGGCATCATGTGATAGCGGCCCTCGGGGGTCAGGGCGTCGCCTTCCTCCCGCTTCGGCCCCGGACCGCCGCGGCCGATGGCGACCGAATAGCGCTTCACCTCGCGGTCGCCGTCGAAGAAGACCAGCGTCCGCTCCATCTTGCTGAGCACCGCCCGGGTCGGGAAGAGCGGCATGCCCGGCACCACCTCCTGCGGCGGGAGGGTTTCGGGCATCGGCGCCGGCTCGATCACCGTCATCTGGCGGGGTGCGCGCGCCTCGCAACCGGCCAGCAGCCCGGTGCCCGCCACGATTCCGGCCACACCGAAGCGCAGGAAACGCCGCCGTCCCTGCACGTCCGGCGCGGGCCGGACACCATGCTTCTGATCCTTCAGATCCGTCATCGGGTTTTCCGTCTGTCCCCTTGGCCCCACAATGGTTTACGTTGCAACGCGACAGGGGGCAAGGCCCCAATCGCATGCCGCCGTCCCACGCCTCTTCCGCAGCCCTCGCGAGCCCGTCCATGACCATGCCCCCGCCCATCCGCCAGCGCCCGGCCGTCACCGACAGCCCGGTCGATCCCGCCACCCTGGAACGGCTGGTCGCCGCCTTTTATGACCGGGCCCGGCATGACGAGATGCTGGCACCGGTTTTCGCCCGGGTCGCAGATGATGCCTGGCCCGGGCATATCGCGCGGGTGGTGGGGTTCTGGCGCTCGGTGCTGTTCCATGACGGCAGCTACAAAGGCAATCCGATGCGCACCCATGCGGCGATGCCCGAGCTGACGCCGGGCCATTTCCACCGCTGGCTGGCGATCTGGCGCGAGACCGCGATCCGCACCTGCCCGCCGGTGGCGGCGGTACTGATGATCGACAAGGCCGAACGGATGGCTGCCGCCCTTGCCGGCGGCCACCCGACCGTGGGGGCGGCACGCGACCCCGAGGACACAGCAGGCCGGGCATAAGGATCAAATCGCCGCAGGATCAACGGATTCGGGGTTGGATTGCGCGACATTTCGGCGCATCCTTTGCCCGGCTCTAGCCGCACCCCGGCCCGGACACTTCGTCCCGGCCCGCGTGCCGATACGGAGATCGCCGACATGTCCGCCCTGATCGCCGCCGCTTCGCCCGCTCGCACCGCCACCGCCACCAGCGTGACCGCGACCACCATCGCGACCGTCGCCCTTGGTGCCGCCGTGACCGTGATGACCGTGCAGGCCGCCCGCAATCAGGGTCGCGACCGCAATTGGTTTGGCGGCTGGCAGGCCGACCATGCCGATGGAGGCTCCATTTCGCGCCGCCAGTTCGACCTCGACGGTCGCCGCGGCAAAGATGACAAGCGACCGGGTGGTACCGTGATGCATCCGCAGCACGCTGCCACCCCGATCGCCCGGCATGGCGCCATCACGCCGCCGGCCTCCGCCCGTTCCGGAGTACCCCGCGCCGCCTGAGTGCGGTCGGTTCCGGCCCAAGCTCCCCTTATCCGTCAGTCAGACCGCCTTCGACCCGGCATCCGCCTGAGGCCGCTGGTCCGGTTATCCCGTTTCCCTTGATGGAGAGACGGATTGCCGGGCCGGCCGCGGATGGTACGGACAGGCTGGCCGGACCATCATCGTGATCCCACGATGCGGACCGCACGCCCCTGCCCGCCCCGCGCTGCCCCAGAGGCCCAGCGGATGCCGCCTGGTCGACGCCAGATCCGGAGCGTCCTGCCAATGTCACGCCGTCGCCTTCCCCCCCTGGGTGCCCTGCACGCCTTCGAGGCTGCCGCCCGCCATCAGAGTTTCGCCCGCGCCGCCGAGGAACTGCACCTCACCGACGGCGCCATCAGCCACCGGATCCGCGATCTGGAAGACCGGTTGGGCATGCGGCTGTTCCGCCGGCTGCACCGCAAGGTGGTGCTGACCGAGCATGGGCGGCGGCTTTATGCCACCTCTCGCGAAATGTTCGACCTGCTCGCCCGCGGACTGGTGGAGCTGGACGGCCTGCCGGCCGAGCCGGTTCGCATCGCGGCACCTGCGGTGATCGCCACCCGCTGGCTGCTGCCACGCATGGACGAGTTGGAAACCGCCGTCCCCGGCATCGAGCCGCATCTGATGGTGGAGGGCGCCCCCGATGGCGATGCCCCGCCGCCCGACCTGATCCTGAGGATCGGGGCGCGGCCGCGCAGCAGCGAGCGGGTCGACCGGCTGGCCGGCGACATGCTGGTGCCGGTCGCCGCCCCGGTCTATCTGGCCCGGGCCGGCCGGCCGGCGGCGCCCGAAGCCCTGCTGCGCTACCGGCTGTTGCGCGGCCCTGACGATGCCTGGGATCTGTGGTTCCGCAGCGCCGGCATTTCGCGGGCCGAACCGCCGCGCGGCCCGGTTCTGGGCGATCACGACCATCTGATCGGCGCGGCCATCGCCGGTCATGGCGTGGCGCTGGCGCCGAACCGCATGGTCGCAACCGATATCGCCGCCGGCCGTCTGGCCCGGCTGTTCGCCACCGCCGTGCCCTGGACCGACGCCTATTGGCTGATCCACGGGGAAAGTGCGGCCGACCGGCCCGAGATCGAGCGCGTCGCCGCCTGGCTTGAACAGGCGATGACGGCCGATGACGGGCTGCCCGGCCGGTCCACACTGCCGGGCAGCGACTTGCGCCGCATACCGGAGCGGCCTACCGTCGACTGAACGGAACCGCGCACGGAAACGACGCCCAGGGAGGACAGGATGGCAGGCGATCATCATGACCATGCCCATGATCATGACCATGATCACGGACATGACGGGCGGGGGCACGCGCATGCGGCCCCCACCTCGCCCATGGCGGAACGGGTGAAAGCGATCGAGGCCCTGGCAGTGGCCAAGGGGCTGGTCGATCCGGCGGCGCTCGACCTGATCGTCGACACCTATGAAAGCAGGGTCGGGCCGCGCAACGGTGCCCGCGTGGTCGCCCGCGCCTGGACCGATCCCGCCTACAAGGCCCGGCTGCTGAGCGATGCCACGGCCGCCATCGCCGAGTTCGGCTTCACCGGCCGCCAGGGCGAGGACATGGTGGTGCTGGAGAACACCGACCAGGTCCACAATATGGTCGTGTGCACGCTCTGCTCCTGCTACCCCTGGACGGTGCTGGGCCTGCCGCCGGTCTGGTACAAATCCGCCCCCTACCGGTCGCGTGCGGTGCTGGACCCGCGCGGCGTGCTGGCCGAATTCGGCTGCACCATCGGCGACGAGGTCGAACTCCGGGTCTGGGACAGCACCGCCGAACTCCGCTATCTGGTCCTGCCCCAGCGCCCCGCCGGCACCGAGGGCTGGGACGAGGAGCGGCTGGCCGCGATCGTCACCCGCGATTCGATGATCGGCGTCACCCGTCTGGCCGATCAGCCCGCGGAGCTGCGGCCATGAACGGGGCACAGGATCTGGGCGGCATGATGGGCTTCGGCCCGATCGGCATCGAAGCGAACGAGCCGGTCTTCCATGCCCCCTGGGAAGCGCGCGCCCTGGCGGTGACGCTGGCCGTCGGCTTCCTGGGCCGCTGGTCGATCGACGAGGCCCGCCATGCCCGCGAAAGCCTGCCGCCGCCGGTCTATCTGACCAGCAGCTACTACGAGATCTGGCTGCGCGGGCTGGAAAGGTTGATGGTCCGCCATGGCCTCGCCATCGACGCTGAATTTGAAACGGGGGTGCCTGATCCGGCCGCCCCGGCCCTGCCCGCGGACCTCAAACCCGCCCCTGATGCGGCCCAGGCGGCCGCCATCCTGGCGCGTGGCGCCAGCGCCCGCCGGGACGGCAGCGGCCGCCCTGCCCGCTTCACGGCCGGCGACCGGGTGAAAGTCCGGGATATCAATACGCTGGCCCACACCAGGGCGCCGCGCTATGTGCGCGGCCGTGTGGGCACGATCGAGCGCCTGCACGGCGATTTCGTGCTGCCGGATGCCGCCGCCGCCCGCCGCGGCGAGGATCCCCAGCCCTGTTATGCGGTGCGCTTCGCCGCTCGCGACCTCTGGGGCGAAACCGCCCATCCCAATGACTGCGTCCATGCGGATCTGTGGGACGACTATCTGGAGCCGGCATGATGGCGATGGAGCATCAACCCCCCTCAACCCCGCGCCCGATCACCGTGGTCCCGGCCGGCGCCGCCCGCCCCGCGACAGCCGGCACCCCGGATGTCGACGCCCATGGCATCACCTGCACACCGCCCGCGGCCAGGCCGGTACCGCCCCTGCTGCTGGGCCAGCCGGCCGATGCCGGGGGGCCGGTCTTCCGCGAGCCCTGGGAAGCCCAGGCTTTCGCCCTGGTGGTGTCGCTGCACGAGGCCGGCCTGTTCAGCTGGAATGAATGGGCGGCGACCCTGTCGGCGCGGATCGTCACCGCCCAGCTGGGTGGCGATCCGGATATCGGCACCACCTATTACCATCACTGGCTGGCCGCACTGGAAGACATCACCCGCGCCAAGGGCCTGGCCTGATCTGCCCCACCATCAACCCGGTGGGTTGATGGTGGGGTTGATTCCGCAACGCCCCTCGACTCAGCCTCCCTCCAGCCGGTAGCCGACGCCGGGTTCGTTGACGATCAGCTTCGGATCGGCGGGGTCGTCGCCCAGCTTCTGGCGCAGATGGCCGACATAGATCCGCAGATAATGGGTATCGGCCTCGTGCGCCGGCCCCCAGACCTCGCGCAGCAGCTGGGCATGGGTCATCATCCGGCCGCGATTGCGGGCCAGGATGCGCAGCAGGTCGTATTCCCGCCGGCTGAGCTTCACCGGCTGACCGTCGAGCGTCACTTCATGGCGCGGCTGATCAATGGTGATCCGGGTGCCGATGCGGATCAGCGCCTCGTCATCAGGCGCGGCCGGGATCTGGCCCGGCTGGACCGGTGCGGTGCCGCGCGCCCGCAGCGTCGCCCGGATGCGGGCGGTGAGTTCGGCGATGCCGAAGGGCTTGGTGACGTAATCATCCGCCCCCCGATCCAGCGCCGCCACCTTGCCCGCCTCGTCGGCCCGCACCGAAAGGACCAGGATCGGTACGCCCGACCAGTCGCGGATCCGGCCGATCACCTCGGTGCCGTCGATATCGGGCAGGCCCAGATCCAGCACGATCATCGCCGGCGCCCGGGTCGCCGCGGCCCGGACCGCCTCCTCCCCCGTCGCCGCCTCGATCACCTCGAAGCCCGCGGCGCCGAGCGCGATCTTGAGAAAGCGGCGGATCTGGGGTTCGTCATCGACCACCAGAATGCGGGCGGTGTTCATGTCGACGGGCATCGTCTCTCCGATGAGGGGGCGTCACTCGGCATCTTCGGGCGGCGGGGCCGGCGGCTCCGCGACGGTCAGGCGGATCACGATCCGGGTGCCCTGGCCACCGGCATCGGCACGGATCGTGCCGCCATGAGCCTCGACGAAGCCGCGACAGATCGCAAGCCCGAGCCCGGTGCCGGCGGGCTGGCTGTCGCCAGCCTTCACCCGGTGGAACATGTCGAACACGGCCTCCCGATCCGCTTCGGGGATGCCCGGCCCGTCATCCTCCACCCGGATGTCGATGCTGCGGCCGCGATCGGCAAGGGCGGCGGCGATGGTGATCCGGCCATCCGGCCCGCCATGCTTGACCGCGTTGTCGACCAGATTGACCAGCACCTGCTCCATCAGCACCGCATCGACATGTAGCAGCGGCAGGCCTTCGGGCACCACCACGTCCAGCTGCCGCCCGCCCAGCTGCCGGGCCAGCCGGCCGCGCACCCGCCCGGCCAGTTCCGTCAGATCCACCCAGTCGCGACGCAGCGCCAGCGCGCCATGGCCGAGCCGGGTCATGTCGAGCAGGTTCTGGACATAGGCATCCAGCCGCCTCGCCTCGTCGTGGATGGTGTCGGCCAGCTCGCCGCGGGCGCCGGGATCCAGCGCCTCCCCCAGGCTCTTCAGGCTGGAGGCGGCGCCGATGATCGAGACCAGCGGCGTGCGCAGATCATGGCTGATGGATGAGAGCAGGGCCGCCCGCAGGGCATCCGCCTCGCCCTTCAGCCGTTCCCGCTCGATATCGGCAGCAAGCAGGGTACGGTCGACGGCAAGCGCCGCCTGATCGACCACCGCCTCCAGCAGCCGGCGCTGTTCGGGGCCCAGCTGTTTCGGCCGGCCGTCGCGTCCGCCGAACGAGACGCCGACCAGCCCCACGGGCCCCCGCGCGGCCTTCATCGGCACGAACAGCCAGTCAGATGCCGGCAGCGTGTCCGAAGACCAGCCCGCCGGCCGCTCGTGCCGCCAGGCCCATTCCGCCGCCGCCCGGTTGGCGGGGGTCAGCCGGTCCTCAGGGGGAAAGCCGGCGCCGATCCTGAGCCCGCCATCGGGTTCCGGCAGCAGCAGCACCGCATCGCATTGCAGCGTGCGCGCGACATGGGAGACCACCGCCCAGGCGACATCGTCGACATCCGCCGCCCCGGCGGCCTTGCGGGCGAAATCATACAGATTGCCGACCCGCCGCGCCGCCTGCCGCTCTGCCTGCACCCGCTCCCGCAGCCGGCCGGCGAGATTGCCGGTCAGCGCCGCCGCGATCAGGAAGAAGACGATGGTCAGGATGTCCTCGGTCCGCGACACCTGAAACGTGTGGTGGGGCACGGTGAAGAAGAAATTGTAGGCGAAGAAGCTGAGCACGCTGGCCGCGATCGAGGGCCAGAGCCCGCCGCGCACCGCCACCACCAGCACCGCGATCAGGAAGACCAGCGACACATTGGGCAAGGGCAGGATCATCTCGACCAGGGTCGAGACCAGGGCGGCGGCGGCCACCGACACGCCGATCAGCGCCAGTTCCCGCGGCCCGAAATGCGGACCCGGGGCCTCCGCCTGCAGACGGCCGGGTTCGGCGGCGGCGGCGGTCGTCTCCGCCTCGGCGGCGATGACGGTCAATTCGAAGCCGGTCGCCCGGCTGACCAGCGCCTCGGCCAGCCCGCCGCCTGCCCCCAGGCGCCGCCACCAGGGCCGACGGGGTGCCCGGCCGATCACGATCCGGCTGACATTGCGCTCCCGCGCCAGCGCCACCAGCTCGTCGGCCAGCCGCCGGGCATGGACCGGACGCGGCAGCACGGTCACCTCCGCCCCCAGCCGCTCGGCCAGCCTCAGTGCCCGGTTGGCGCGGTCCTGGGGGGTGTAATCACCGGCAGACGCGGCACCGGCCCCGGTCTCGACATGAACCGCGATCCAGGGCAGCCGCGCGCGGTCGGCCATGCGCCGGCCGGCGCGGACCACCGCCTCGGCCTCTGCCCCCGTGCCGATACAGACCATCAGCCGCTCCCGCGCCGGCCAGGGGCCGGGCACGGCATGGGCGCGCATATAGCGGATCATCTCTTCATCGACCCGCTCGGCGGCCGCGCGCAGCGCCAGCTCGCGCAGCGCCGTCAGATTGCCGCGGCTGAAGAAATGCAGCACCGCCCGCCGCGCCTGGTCGCCCAGATAGACCTTGCCCTCGCGCAGGCGCCGGATCAGATCGTCGGGCGGCAGATCGATCAGCTCGATCTCGTCGGCCATCGCCAGCACGTCGTCGGGCAGGGTCTCGCGCACCCGGATGCGGGTGATGCGCTGGACGATGTCGTTCAGGCTTTCCAGATGCTGGACGTTGAGCGTGGTCAGCACGTCGATGCCGGCATCGATCAGCTCGGCCACATCCTGGAAGCGCTTTTCGTGGCGCGCCCCCGGCACGTTGGTATGGGCGAACTCGTCGACCAGGGCCAGGGCGGGGCGGCGGGCCAGCACCGCATCCAGATCCATCTCGGGGAAGGCCCGGCCGCGATGGGTCAGGATCCGGCGCGGGATCACCTCCAGACCGCGGAGCAGCGCCTCGGTTTCGGCCCGGCCATGGGTCTCCACCACCGCCACGACGACATCGGTCCCCTCCGCCCGGCGGCGCTGCGCCTCTTCCAGCATCGCATAGGTCTTGCCCACGCCGGGTGCGGCGCCCAGGAAGATCTTGAGCCGGCCGCGGCGCTCGCGCTTCGCATCCTCGATCAGCGCCTCGGGGGCGGGTCTGTCGGCGTCTCTGGTCATCCGGGCTCTCCGCGCGCGGGGCTCAAGGATCAGCCTGCCCCGGGGCCGGCCATGGCGTCGAGCGCCATGTTGAGCCGCAGCAGGTTGACCCGCGGCCAGCCGATCAGCCCGGCCACGGGCCGCTCGACATGGGCGGCGACCAGAGCCTCCACCGCATCAGGCGCCATCTGCCGGGCGGCCGCCACCCGCGGGACCTGCAGCCGCACCGCTTCGGGCGAGAGATCGGGGTCGAGCCCCGAGCCCGAGGCCGTCACCAGATCGGCAGGGATCGCGCCGCCC
Organism: Tistrella mobilis; assembly: GCF_041468085.1. NCBI lineage: Bacteria > Pseudomonadati > Pseudomonadota > Alphaproteobacteria > Geminicoccales > Geminicoccaceae > Tistrella > Tistrella mobilis. The sequence continues at coordinate 4,026,713 of NZ_CP121017.1, forward strand.
GCCCCCGTCTCCGCCCGAACCGCGGCGATACGGTCGCCGATCTGTGCCGCCAGCGCAGCCGAGGTCGGCCCCAGATTGGAGGCGCCGGCGGCCGCCGCATCATAGCCCACCGCCGACGGCCGGCCGTGGAAGTAGCCGGGCGAGGTGAAATCCTGGCCGACCAGCGCCGAACCGACCACCCGGCCCGCCGCATCGGTGACCGGGCTGCCCGCGGCCTGCCGGGGTGCGATCGCCCCGGCAAGACCGGTCATGGCCAGCGGATAGGCGAGGCCGAGCAGGCCTGAAAACAGCGCGAGCGGCACCACCGCCCGGCGGATGTTGCGCAACATGGGGTGCAGCATAAGACTGTCTCCCTCGCTCAGACCAGACCGAGGCCCGAGACGATCATGTCGATCGCCTTGATGCCGATGAAGGGCGCGATCAGCCCGCCCAGACCATAGACCAGCAGGTTCCGGCGCAGCAGCGCCGCAGCAGAGGCGGCCCGCGCCGTAACGCCTTTGAGCGCCAGCGGCACCAGCGCCACGATGATCAGGGCGTTGAAGATGACCGCCGAGAGGATCGCGCTTTCGGGGCTTGAAAGCTGCATGACGTCGAGCGCCCCCAGCGCCGGATAGACGCCCGCGAACAGCGCCGGGACGATGGCGAAATATTTCGCCACGTCATTGGCGATCGAGAAGGTGGTGAGGGCGCCGCGGCTGACCAGCAGCTGCTTGCCGACCATCACCACCTCGATCAGCTTGGTGGGGTCGCTGTCGAGATCGATCAGATTGGCCGCCTCCTTGGCGGCCGGCGTGCCCTCGTTCATCGCAACACCGACATCGGCCTGGGCAAGGGCCGGCGCATCATTGGAACCGTCGCCGCACATCGCGACCATGCGGCCCTTCGCCTGTTCGGCGCGGATCAGCTCCAGCTTGCGTTCAGGCGTCGCCTCGGCCAGAACGTCGTCGACGCCGGCCTCGGCCGCGATCGCCGCCGCCGTGATCGGGTTGTCGCCGGTGATCATCACCGTGCGGATGCCCATCCGGCGCAGCTCGGAAAAGCGTTCGCGGATGCCCGGCTTGATCACATCCTTCAGATGGATGACACCCAGCGGCCGGTCGTCTTCCGCCACCACCAGCGGCGTGCCGCCGCTGCGCGCGACCTGATCGACCAGATGGCCGAGCTGCGGGGGCACGCTGCCCTTCGCCTGTTTCAGGATGGCATCGCCCGCCCCCTTGCGGACCCGGCGGCCATCGGTGAGGTCGGCCCCCGAGATCCGGGTCTGGGCGGTGAAGGCCACCAGGCGCGCCACCTCCGCCACCTCGGCACGGAAGCCGTGGGCCTTGCGGGCGAGGTCGAGGATGGAACGGCCTTCCGGCGTCTCGTCGCCCAGACTGGCGAGCGCCGCAATCTCGGCCAGCCTTGCCTCTCCCACGCCGGGCAGGGGCAGGAAGGCGTCGGCCATACGATTGCCGAAGGTGATGGTACCGGTCTTGTCGAGCAGCAGCACATCGACGTCGCCCGCCGCTTCGACCGCACGGCCCGATCGGGCGACCACGCCTGCGCGGATCAGCCGGTCCATGCCGGCGATACCGATCGCCGACAACAGACCACCGATGGTGGTGGGGATCAGGGTGACCAGCAACGCGATCAGGAAGCCGACCGGAAGCAGCGTGCCCGAGAAAGCGGCGAAGGCTTCAAGGCTGGCGACCACGATCAGGAAGATGAGCGTCAGCGAGACCAGCAGAATGGTGAGCGCAATCTCGTTCGGCGTCTTGCGCCGCGTCGCCCCCTCGACCAGACCGATCATCCGGTCGAGGAAGCTCTCTCCCGGCCGCTGGGTGACCCGGACCACGATCGCATCCGACACCACCCGGGTGCCGCCGGTGACGGCGGAGCGGTCGCCGCCGCTCTCGCGGATCACCGGCGCGCTTTCGCCCGTGATGGCGCTTTCATCGACCGAGGCGATGCCGGCGACGACCTCGCCATCGGCGGGCACGATATCGCCCGCCTCGACATAGACCAGATCGTCGAGGCCGAGATCGCGGGAGGATACCTCACGCCAGTCGTGGATGCGGGCATCGCCACGGGGCATACCCGGCAGCAGTTTGGCCAGCGTCTCGGACTGGGTGGCGCGCAGGCTGTCAGCACGGGCCCGGCCGCGCCCCTCGGCCAGTGCCTCGGCGAAGTTGCCGAACAGCACCGTGGCCCAGAGCCAGAGACAGATCTGCGCCAGTACCGGACCATGCGGGCCGCCGGTTGCGAGCTCCAGCCCGGCAAGGACGGTTGCGACGGCGGCGACCACCGCGGTGGTCAGCATGACCGGGTTGCCGGCAAGAGCCTGCGGCGACAGTTTGGTGAAGGCCTCGCGGGCGGCGCGCGACAGCAGCGCCGGGTCGACGAGGCGGATGTCCTCGGATGTACGCATGGGAGCGGGTTCCGTCAGAACGTCCGGCCGAGGAGCATGGACAGATGCTCCGCGACGGGGCCGAGCGCGAGCGCCGGGAAATAGGTGAGGCCGCCGATGATCGCGACCGTGCCGATCAGCAGGCCGATGAAGAGCGGGCCGTGGGTCGGCAGGGTGCCGGCGGTGGCCGGGATCTTCTTCTTGGCCGCAAGGCTGCCGGCGATCGCCAGCACGACCACCACCGGCAGATAGCGACCGATCATCATCGCGATGCCGACGGCAATGGCATGGAAGGTCCGGGTGGCGCCAAAGCCCGCGAAGGCCGAGCCGTTATTTCCGGCCGCCGAGGCATAGGCGTAGAGGATCTCGGACAGGCCGTGCGGACCGGCATCCTGCACGGCCGCCCGGCCGGCGGGCAGCACGGCCGACAGGGCGGCGGGCACCAGCATGGCGACCGCAAGGCCGATCAGCGCCAGCATCGCCAGCGTCATCTCGCGCGCCTCGATCTTCTTGCCCATGTATTCGGGTGTCCGGCCGACCATCAGCCCGGCGGCAAACACCGCGATCACGGCGAAGATGATCAGCCCGTAGAGCCCGCTGCCGACGCCGCCGAAGATCACCTCGCCCAGCATCATGCCGATCATGGCGACCATGCCGCCGAGCGGGGTGAAGCTGTCATGCATGGCATTGACCGAGCCGTTGGATGCGGCCGTGGTCGCCGCCGCCCAGATCGCACTGTCGGTCGCCCCGAAGCGGACCTCCTTGCCTTCCATGTTGGGGCCGGCGAGGCCCAGCGCGTGGTGGATCGGGTTGCCGGTCGTCTCCGCCCAGACGGTCAGCCCCACGAACAGCGCGAAGGGGATCAGCATGGCCAGGAACAGCGCCCGACCCTGGCGCGGGTCGCCGGCAAGGCGACCGAAGGCGAAGGGCATCGCCGCCGGCAGGGCCAGGATCGCCACCACCTCGATCAGGTTCGACCAGGCGGTCGGGTTTTCCAGCGGATGGGCGGAGTTGACGCCGTAGAAGCCGCCGCCATTGGTACCGAGCTGCTTGATCGCCACCTGCGAGGCCACGGGCCCGAGCGGAATGGTCTGGGCATGGCCGTCGAGGCCGATGGAGGCGAGCGTGCCCGACATCACCTGCGGCACACCCTGCAGCACCAGCAGGATGGTCACTGCGATCGCCAGCGGCAGCAGCAGGCGCAGCGTGATGCGGGTGACGTCGGTGGTCAGGCAGCCGATGGTCGGCGTCTCGGCACGGGCGAACCCGCGCGCCAGCGCCACCATCACCGCAATGCCGGTGGCCGCCGACAGGAAGTTCTGCACCCCCAGCCCGAAAGCCTGCGAGAAGGAAGACAGCTGCGCCTCCCCCGAATAGGCCTGCCAGTTGGTGTTGGTGACGAAGCTGATCGCGGTGTTGAAGGCGAGTGCCGGATCGAGCGGCGGAATGCCGGCCGGGTTCCAGGGCAGGACGCCCTGCAGGCGCAGCACCCCGTAGAGCAGCAGGAAGCCCGCATAGTTGAAGGCGATCAGCCCCAGCGCATAGCCGAGCCAGCTGCTCTCGCGGCCGGCACGCACGCCCGACAGGTTGAGGATGCCGGCCTCGACCGGCGCGAAGATGCGGCCCAAACGGCCGGAAGGAGATGCGGCGGCGACCGTCCAGCGGCCGAGCGGCACCGCGATCAGGGCCAGGATCGCGAGATAGAGCGCGATCCGCCCGAAATCCAGGGATGTCATGGGGTGGCAGGATCCGTGTCTGGGCGGGATCAGCGATCGGGGCGCATCAGCACGGCGGCAAGCCAGGCAGCCAGCGCCGCCACGGCCAGGCCGCCCAGGATCAGCCCGATCAGATCGACCAGCCCCGGTTCAGGCAGGGGGGTCATAGCCGTGCGATCCCGACGGCCGCGAGAGCTGCCAGGCCGAACAGCCCGGATCCCAGCGCCAGCATCAGAAGGTCCATCATGGCTCCGGTCCTTGATGTGCGGAGCGACCATCACAGGACGCTCCCGTCAGGATGGAGTGTCGGCCCGACGGCCGTAAAATCGCGATGGCGATCCTGGTCGGACTGCATAAACGGGGCGTAAAAATTCCCTGGAAGGCCCGCCGGCGGGGGCTATTCTCCCGGCGCACTCGCCAGGCCGAAATCCCGGAGGCTGGCGGTGATCGCCGGCACGTGTTCCTCTTCCGGCAGGATGTCGCTGCTGGTCCACGAGAACACCAGAACCGTCCAGTCGGTGATGTGGGAATAGCCATAGACCGGGCCGGTGGCATCGACGAACCGTCCGTCATGGGCATCATAGGCGATGGCGGCCAGCTTGACCGTGCCACGGCGTTCGTCGCGCTTCACCAGGGCCAGTTCGGGGGTGCTGACATCGCTCATCGGCACCGGAATGTCGATCGCAGGCAGGCCGAGCAGCGAGCTTTCGTCATCGATCGACAGCGCGCCCGAGCGGATCTCGATCACGACATCGGCAAGCGCCCGATCCGGCATCAGCCGGGCGCCGCGGCGCAGCAGCTGTTCGCGCACGGCCCCGATCGCATACTTGCCGTCGATCGCTTCGAAATTGGTGGTGTCGAGGAAAACCGGCGCATCCTGCGGCAGGTCCAGGGTCAATTCCTGCGCCGCCCTGTCAACCGCCGAAGACAACAGAAGCTGCTCGGTCGCCGTCCTGGCCGGCAGGCTCTCGCGTGAGGATGAACAGGCTGCCAGCGCAAGGGCTGCGATCAGGGAGGCAACAAGGCTGCCGACGCGCATACCGGTCCTTCCGGATGATTGGCCACAGGGCGGGGGCGAGAAGAAACCTCGCCCATCTGCGCATCATCTTCAAGTATTGCCCATTCGATCGCGTGCAGGCGGCGCGTCTTTTCACCGATTGATCACGGTGTCAGTTCACCGTGCGCGGCAGATCCTCGGCCAGAGCCTCGACCATCTGGCGGACATTGGCAAGATAGGGGTTGAGCCGCAGCGCCGTTTCGAAGGCAGCGAGCGCCGCGGTGCGGTCGCCGCGGCGCATGCAGATCTGACCAAAGCCACAGATCGCGCCGAAATGGCGGGGTTCCAGCTCAAGTGCCGTGCGGATGTCTTCCAGGCTCTCCTGGTCGCGTTCCTGCATGTAATAGAGCGTGGCGCGACGGTTCCAGGCTTCGGCGAAATCGGGCCAGCGCAGCACGGTGCGGTCCAGCACGCCTTCCGCGACCACCAGCCGGCCGGCGACCATGGCATCGATGGCGCGCGACAGCGCACGGGTCGCATCCGGGTCGTGATGCTCGCACCACAACGCCCAGATCATGGCCTGGATGTCTTCGGGATCGCGATCGTCGGTGGGCGCCTGCAAGGCGCGGAACAAGGCATCCAGGCGCCGGGACATCACCGGCGACGGTCGTCTTTCGGCCCCGCTCAGGACCAGCTTCAGAACGTCGTTGACCATCGTCAGGTATCACCCCGTCAGGCAACGTGAACGGGCGGATCCGCACCTTCATCAGAATAGGGCGGATCCCCCGTTCGCGCCACCCCGCCGGGCGGTCGGATATGCGCGCCGATGCGCCCCGCGTCAGCTGCGGGTCAGGGTGCGGCGCACGGCATCCTGCCAGCCACCATAGAGCCGCTCACGCTCCGCCTCTGCCATGCCCGGCTCGAAGCGCCGGTCCAGCGCCCAGCCTTCGGCGAAGACATCCGGCTCAGGATAGACGCCGGTGGCGAGGCCGGCCAGGTAGGCCGCCCCCATGGCCGTGGTCTCGCGCAGCTTCGGCCGATCGACCGGGGTCGCCAGCATGTCGGCCAGACGCTGCATCAGCCAGTCGCTGGCGACCATGCCGCCGTCGACGCGCAGCACGGTTTCGGAAAACCCGGCACCTTCCCAATCACCGCGCATCGCCTCGACCAGATCGCGGGTCTGATAGGCGACCGAATCCAGCACCGCGCGCGCAATCTCGCGCGGGCCGGTGGCCCGGGTCAGGCCGAACATCGCACCACGGGCATCGGCATCCCAATGCGGCGCGCCAAGGCCGGTGAAGGCCGGCACCAGATAGACGCTCTGCGCCGGATCGGCCTCTGCCGCCAGCACCTCGGTCTGGGCGGAGGTCTCGATCAGCCCAAGCCCGTCGCGCAGCCACTGCACTGCGGCACCGGCCACGAAGATCGACCCTTCCAGCGCATAGCTGCGCCGGCCGTTCAGCTGCAGCGCCACCGTGGTCAGCAGCCGGTTGCGGGACCGCACCGACTGATTGCCCGTGACCAGCAGGGCGAAGCAGCCGGTGCCATAGGTCGCCTTGACCATGCCCGGCTTGAAACAGGCCTGGCCGGTGGTGGCCGCCTGCTGGTCGCCGGCGACACCGCGGATCGGCACCGATACACCCAGCAGGTCGGGCAGGGTTTCGCCGAAATCGCCGGCGCTGTCGCGCACCTCGGGCAGCATGCCCATCGGCACCCCGAAGACCTTGCACAGATCCGGGCACCAGGCGCCGCGATGGATGTCGTAGAGCATGGTGCGCGAGGCATTGGTCGCGTCGGTCGCATGCACCCGGCCGCCGGTCATCCGCCAGATCAGGAAGGCATCGACCGTGCCGAAGGCGAGTTTGCCCGCCTCCGCCGCCGCCCTGGCGCCCGGCACCTTGTCCAGGATCCACGAGGCCTTGGTCGCCGAAAAATACGGGTCGAGCAGCAGGCCCGAGCGGTCGCGGACCAGCTGTTCATGCCCGTCGCGCTTCAGATCGGCGCAGATCCGCGCCGTGCGCCGGTCCTGCCAGACGATCGCCGGGTGGATGGCCCGCCCGGTCTCGCGATCCCAGACCACCGTGGTTTCGCGCTGATTGGTGATGCCGATACCGGCAAGCGCCGCAGCGCCGACACCAGCCTTCGCCAGCGCGCCACGCATGGTCTCGACGCTGGTCCGCCACAGATCCTCGGCGTCGTGTTCGACATGGCCCGAGGCGGGAAAGTGCTGGGGAAACTCCTGCTGGTCGGTCGCGACCACCTGCATGGCGCGATTGAACAGCATGGCGCGCGTCGAGGTGGTTCCCTGGTCGAGTGCCAGGATCAGACCTTCACGGGCAACATCATCCTTGCGGGCGACATCATCTTTGCGGGTGGCGGGCATGGGGACGGCGATCCTCCTCGGAAGCTGTGCCGGCCATGCGAATGCTCCCCCGCACGCCCGGCACGCCGGGGCTTGGGCCGCCCCGGTCGTTTCAGGCGTCAGTTTGGGCCGGGGAACGGGGCCCCGGCAAGTCCGGCGGTGCCCGCTGGCCGGACACCGCTATGCTTCAAAGGCACGCTCACGCGGCAAGACGTGCTGCGCGGCGGGCCTGCATCCAGGCGTCGAGCCGGCGGGCACCCGCTTCATCGATCCTGAGACCCAGTTTGGTGCGCCGCCAGAGCACATCCTCTGCCGTGCGCGCCCATTCATGATCCATCAGCCAGGCGATCTCACGAGCGTAGAGCCCGGCTCCGAAATGCTCTCCCAGCGCCGACGGGTCGGCCGCGGCATCACCGATGACGCGGTACACCCGGCCGCCATGGGCACGGGCCAGGCGGCGGCGGGTCCGCTCGTCCAGCACCGGGTGGCTGAGCGCCAGGCTCCGGACCAGCGCCTCCACGCCACCCTCGGGCAGGCGCCCGCCGGGCAGCGGCGCATCCGCGGTCCAGGGACCGCGCAGCACGCGACCATCGCCGCGCGCGGGCAGAAGCGGCCCCAGCTTCGCCAGAACCGCCTCGGCCAGGCGGCGATAGGTGGTGATCTTGCCGCCAAAGGCGCTGATCACCGGCGCCGCCGCGGTATCGACCGTCAGCACGTAGTCGCGGGTCGCCTTCTGCGCCTTGCTCGCCCCGTCGTCATAGAGCGGGCGGACGCCGGAATAGGTCCACACCACCATATCGGGCGTGACCGGGCGCCGGAAATAGCCCGAAACGGCGCGACAGAGATAGTCGACCTCTTCGGGCGTGATCGCGACCCGGCCGGGGTCCCCCTTGTGGTCGGCATCGGTGGTGCCGATCAGGGTGAAGTCGTCCTCGTAGGGGATGGCGAAGACGATGCGGCTGTCGGCATTCTGGAAGATATAGGCGCGGTCGTGATCGAACAGTTTCGGCACCACGATATGGCTGCCCCGCACCAGGCGCACCCGCTCGGGCGTCTTCACCTTCAGCCGGTCGACCAGGGTTTCGGCGACCCAGGGGCCGGCGGCATTGACCACGGCCCGGGCACGGATGGCCGAGATCCGGCCCGTTTCAACATCGCGCAGCGACAGCGTCCAGAGGTCGGCACCGCGATCGGCCGCGGTGAATTCGGTGCGGGTCAGAATGCGGGCCCCGCATTCCTGTGCATCGATCGCGTTCAGCACCACCAGCCGGGCATCATCGACCCAGGCATCGGAGTATTCGAAAGCGGTGCGATACGCGTCCTTCAGCGGCAGACCGGCCGGATCCCGCAACAGGTCCAGGCGGCGGGTTCCCGGCAGCTTGGGCCGCCCGCCATTGGCCCCCGCCAGATGGTCATAGATGAACAGCCCCAGCCGGATCATCCAGCGCGGCCGCAGGCCCCGATGATGGGGCAGCACGAACCGCAGCGGCCAGGCGATGTGCGGCAGCGCATCCAGCAGCACCGCCCGTTCCTGCAGGGCTTCGCGCACCAGCCGGAATTCACGATGCTCCAGATAGCGCAACCCGCCATGGATCAGCTTGGTGCTGGCCGACGAGGTGGCACCGGCAAGATCGCCCTTTTCCACCACCACCACATCCAGCCCGCGGCCGGCGGCATCGCGGGCGATGCCGCAGCCATTCACGCCACCGCCGATCACCGCAAGATCGTACACATGCCCGGACATCGTCGAAGCCCCTCTGCAACCGGTCGGGTCGCTCTGGGCAAGCCGCGGATCACCCGCGCCGCCCCGTCAAACGAAATATGTTCGCACCGAAGTGAAACTTCAAACGAAACAGAACGGAAGATCTCCGGGGGCTGCCCTGCACGGCCTGCAAGCCCGTCCGGCACGGGCCGATGCGATCGCCGCCGGTGCGGCCACATCCCCCTGTTGCGGCCCCCGCCCCTGCCGGGCATAGTGGCGCTCCCTGGACATCATGACCGGAACTCATCCCGCCATGGCCCTGCTCGTCTCGGCTTATCTCGAAAAAATCAGCCGCCGGAAGGTCTGACGCCCGCACGGCCCGCAATGCCGTGCCTGCGCCTCCCGCCGCCTGCCTCGCCCCGCCTGCCGGGTGCGAGTGCCTTGCTTTGCGTCAGCAGGCGGCCCGGACCATCCCCGCAGACGGGTTTCGTTTTCCATGTCCATTATCGTCGAAACCGCACTCGAAGGCTTCGCGCTGGGTGCCGGCTTGATCATCGCCATCGGCGCCCAGAATGCCTTCGTGCTCCGCCAGGGCCTGATCCGTGCCCATGTCCTGCCGATCGTCGCCTTCTGTGCAGCCTCGGATGCGCTGCTCATCATGGCCGGGGCCCTTGGTCTCGGCTCGCTGATCGCAGGCCATGACCTCCTGCTCGGCTGGGTATCCGTCGCCGGCGCCCTGTTTCTCGGCGTCTATGGCCTGATGGCCGCCCGCCGCGCCCTGCATCCGGGCAGCCTGCTCCCGTCGGATGCGGCGCCGGCCCCGCTCCTCGCCACGCTCGGCACCGTCGCTGCCGTTACCCTGCTCAACCCGCATGTCTATCTGGATACGGTCGTCCTGCTGGGCAGCATTTCGGGCCGCCATCCGATGCCGGAGCGGCTGTGGTTCGTGGGCGGTGCCGCCCTCGCCTCGATCGCCTGGTTTTCGGCGCTGGGCTGGGGCGCGCGGCTGCTGGTCCCGGTTTTCCGCCGCCCGGCCGCCTGGCGGGTGCTGGACGGGATCATTGCGCTGGTGATGTGGGCGATCGCCGCCCGTCTGGTCGGGGACGCAATCACGCTCCTCGGCTGATCTCCGGAACCGGATGGCCTATGCTGGATTGCGGGACGAACCCCGTCCTGCAACCGGCCCTGCCGCCGCCGCATCAGGCGGCGGCATGAGAAGCCATTCCGGAGACAACGCCCGATGACCCAGATCCTGCGCACACCCGATGCGCGCTTCCTGGACCTGCCCGGCTGGTCCTACGTGCCGCATTACGCCGACGACCTGCCCGGCTATGAAGGCATCCGCATCGCCTGGATCGACGAGCCGGCAGCCGTCGCCGATGCGGGGGCCGACGCGCCCACCTTTCTCTGCCTGCACGGCCAGCCGAGCTGGAGCTATCTCTACCGCCGCATGATCCCCCAGCTGGTCGCCCGCGGCCGGGTGGTGGCGCCGGATCTGATCGGCTTCGGCCGCTCCGACAAACTCACCGATGATCGCGCCTATGGTTTCCTGTTCCACCGCGGCATGCTGGTGGAGCTGATCAAGCGGCTGGACCTCGACAACGTGATCCTGGTGGTTCAGGACTGGGGCGGGCTGCTGGGCCTGACCCTGCCGCCCGAGATGCCGGAACGCTTTCAAGGGCTTCTGGTCATGAACACCGCGCTCGGCACCGGCGACCGGCCGCTGGGCAAGGGTTTCGAGGCCTGGCGTGATTTCGTCGCCAAAAGCCCGGATTTCTCGATCTCGAAGCTCTTCCAGCGCGGCTGTCCGCATCTGACGCCGGAAGAGGCGGCCGCCTATGACGCCCCCTATCCCGACGACAGCTACCGGGCGGGTGCGCGGGTCTTCCCGTCGCTGGTTCCGGATCATCCCGATGCCGAGGGGGCGCCATTGTCGCGTGCCGCCCGCGACTGGTGGCGCTCCGACTGGTCCGGCCGCTCTTCGATGGTGATCGGCATGGCAGATCCGGTCTTGGGCAAGGCGGCCATGACCTCGCTGCATCAGGTGATCCGCGGCTGTCCGCCCCCGATCGAGGTCGAGGATGGCGGGCATTTCGTCCAGGAATGGGCGGACGCCTTCATGCCGCAGGCGCTCGACCCGCTCTTGCCGCCGAAGTGATGCCGCATGGCGCGGCCGGAGAGGGCTGAGCCCTATTCGGCCGCGACCATCTCCCGCACTGCGGGGTTGAGATAGGTATCGAAGCAGGTGGCGACACGCTGCACGTCCGGGGTCATGCCCGCCGGCACCGTCAGCCGCCAGCCGTCACGCACCACCACACCCCGCGCCTCCAGCGGTGCCAGCTTTTCAAAGGCATCGGCAAGCTCCGCCGGGTCGCGGCCCCGGGCGGCGGCAACCGCCGCCACATCGACCGCGTGGTCGCACATCAGCCGCTCGATCACCGCCCGCCGCAACAGATCATCCGCGGTGACGGCGACGCCGCGCACCGTGCCGAGCCGCCCGGCAGCAATCGCCTCGCGCCAGGCACGGACATCGGTGGTGTTCTGCACATAGCCGCCCGGCAGATCGCCGATCGCGGAAGGGCCGAAGCCCAGAATGGCGGTCGCGCTGTCGGTGGTGTAGCCCTGGAAATTGCGCCGCAGCCGGCCGGCCCGCTGTGCCACGGCCAGCGGATCCCCGGGCCGCGCGAAATGGTCGAGGCCGATGCCGGCATAGCCGGCGGTCATCAGACGCAAAGCGGCGGCCTCGGCCTGCTCCAGCCGCTCGACAGCGCCAGGCAGGGCCTGTTCCGGCACCAGCCGCTGGTGCGGCTTCATGGTCGGCACATGGGCATAGCCGAACAGCGCCACCCGGTCGGGGGCCAGGGTCAGCACCTGATCGACCGTGGCGATGACACCCTCGACGGTCTGGTGGGGCAGGCCGTGGACGAGATCGATATTGATGGCATGGATCCCGCGCGCCCGCAGCTCCCGAACCGCCTGCGCCGTCGCCTCTGCCGGCTGGATGCGGTTGATCGCTTTCTGAACCGCGGGGTCCAGATCCTGCACACCCAGACTCGCCCGGTTCACGCCGGCCGTCGCCCAGGCATCCAGCCGGGCGGGATCCAGATCGCGCGGATCGATTTCCAGGGCGATCTCGGCATCGGCACCGATGTCGAAGGCGCGGGCCAGCGTCCGGAAGATCAGATCGATGTCGGCGGGCTCCAGAATGGTCGGGCTGCCGCCGCCGAAATGCAGATGGCTGACCCGATGCCGCCGGCCAAGCATCTCGGCCACCATCTCGATCTCGGCCACCAGGCTGCGGACATAGGCCTCGATCGGCCCGCGCACATTCACCACCCGGGTATGGCAACCGCAGAACCAGCACAGTGTGTCGCAGAACGGAACATGGACATAGATCGAAACCGGCTCCTCCGCCGGCACCGCCCGCATCCAGGCCGCCGCCTGATCGGGCCCGACCGCCGCATCGAACTGCAATGCCGTGGGATAGCTGGTATAGCGCGGCAGGCGCGCGGCACGCAGGGCCGTCCGTGTGGCCTCGTCACCGCGCGGCGCGGCATGGGATGTCTGCGCGGCAGGGCGAAGTTCGACGACAGTTGCCATGGGCGTTGACCTCTCCGGGCGTGACCTCGATTGCCATGATCCTGCCCGGACCCGTCCGCCGCTTCCTTGCGCAAGATCAAAAACGCGGATTCCGGACTGCAGGCCGGGCCTTCCGCCGCGACATCCGGTCGCACCCGCCCGCCGGTTGATCCAGATCAACGCCTGAAAAAGGACACAGGCGCCTCATCACGCCATCGACCGGTGACGTATCGGAGAGTTCCGGACCACCGGCTGCAGGGCGGGCCGCCTGACATGCGGCCGCCGCAGCCCGGCCGGTGACCGCTGCCAACGAAGGCCAGATCAATGACGACCACGCTCAACAAAGCCCCCCGTGCCCTGAAGGCCGCCGGCCTCGCCGCCCTCGTCGCCGCCGGCACCCTTGCCGGCGCTCTCGCCGGTGCGGCACCTGCCGCCGCGGAAGAAAAGAGCCCCTGGATGCTGCGCGTCCGCGGCGTGGCCGTGGTCCCCGACGAGGGTGCCTCAATCAGCCCGATCGGCGGTGACGTGTCGATCGACAACTCGGTCATCCCCGAGCTGGACATCACCTATTTCGCCACCCAGAACATCGCCTTCGAGCTGATTCTCGGCACCACCAAGCATGACGTCAGCGCCAAGGGCACCTCGGTCGGCGGCGTCGATCTCGGCAGCGTCTGGCTGCTGCCCCCCACCCTGACCGCGCAGTACCACTTCATTCCGGACGGCAAGATCCGTCCCTATGTCGGCGCCGGCGTGAACTACACCATCTTCTATAACGAAGACACTCCGCAGGGCATCGACATCGACTATGACAACGGTTTCGGCCTGGCTCTTCAGGCCGGTGTCGACTTCGCGATCGACGACCATTGGGTCGCCAATATCGACGTGAAGAAGCTGTTCCTGAACACCGACGTCACGATCAACAACTCGATCAAGGCCGACGTCGACATCGACCCGTGGCTGTTCGGCGTGGGTGTCGGCTACCGGTTCTGAACCACCCGCCGGCCGACCATCACGACGAACCGCGTGCGGCCCCGACACTGCCCTGTCGGGACCGCACGCGGACCCGCCCCAGACCCGCTCCGCCGGCACAAGGGGATGTGCTGCTGCGGGATGTCGGCACGACGCCATCCGCAGCCCGGAACGGGCCGGTGCATCGACCGGTACGGCAACAGGCCACCGGCTGATACCCGACCAGCATAAGGCTACGGTCGGACCGACGTCTTGCCATCTGGTATACAAAAGCTTTCGCCACAGTGACCTGAAAGGCGAGGCTCTTCGCTCGTATGATGCAATACGCATCACGACGGCGTTTGCCATTGCATGCATTCTTCTCCACGACATCCAATGTGCCGTTGGCACTTGTCCGGTTCGTGGAGCGCGAAGTCATCATGGGGATACGGGTCCTCGACATCCGGTGCCGGTCGCTGCCAGGTGTTGAGCGCTGGCGCGACGCGCTGACCGACATTTACTGCGCCTTTGATGTCATTCCCGATCGACAACCCTTTCATGCCCGTATCGTCGAAAGACGGATCGGCTCGCTGTCGCTCACCAGATTTTCCTGTGACGACTGCACCTTGATCCGCAGCACGCCGCATATCGGGCAGGACGGGGTGGCAGGATTTTCGGTGTCGATCCCGGTGTCTGGCCGGATGGTGCACTGTCATGGCGACAGGTCCGGCTGTATCCGCCCCGGAGAAGCGCTGGTCACCGACCTCTCCCGGCCCTACGGCTTCCGCTGCATCGACGGTCTGGCGAGTGTCTGTGTGAAGATCCCCGCGAACGCGGCGCTGTCGGGCGGCAGCTTCGCCATCGCCCCCGCCGTGACGGACGGGCGGCGAGCCGCGGATCCGGCCCTGCTGAAGGGCGTCACCGCGATGATCGAGGCGTTGCTTCAGACGCCGCAACCCGTCGATCAGAGGCGCGCCGGCCATGCCGCCGGCCGCTTGCTCGACCTCATCGCGCTGATGTTCGCGGCCCCTCCGGACGAGACGCCGCCGACACCCGGGCTGGCGGCGCTCCGCCGGCGGGCCGAGGCCCTGATCCAGGCGGAGGGCACCGACCCGGGCCTGACACCACAGACGGTGGCGGAGCGGCTGGGCGTCAGCCGCGGCTATCTGCACCGGGCGATGCGCGGCAGCGGCCATACCCTTCAGGGGTTGATCCGCGAAACCCGGATCGCCGCCGGCATCAACATGCTGATGGATCCGGAAAAGAGCGACCTGACCATCGCCCGGATCGCCTATGACGCCGGTTTCGCCAGCCATGCCAGCTTTACCGACGCCATCCGCCGTCGTCACGGCCGCACCCCGCGCGAGGTTCGCGATCAGGCGCTGCGCCGTGACGATGACGGTTGAGCGGAGGCGGAAACGGCGATCAGCGCTTCAGCAGCGCGTCGCGCACCTCCGAGACCGCCGCGGCATGGGCCTCGAAGCCCTCGTAACGGGCGAGCACGCCGGCATGGCGGGCAAGCTCCGGATAGGCCCGGGCAGTGACATAGCCCACCGACGACCGCTTCATGTAGTCGAACACCGACAGCGGCGAGAAGGTGCGGGCGGCGGCATTGGTCGGCAACACGGCATTGGGGCCGAGCACGAAATTGCCGAGCGTCACCGGGGTGCGGTTGCCGAGCAGGATCTCGCCCGCATTCACCAGCCGGCCCAGATGGGCAAAAGGCTCGTCGCCCAGCACTTCCAGATGTTCCGGCGCATAGTCGTTGACGAAGGCATAGGCCGCTTCCAGATCCGGCGCCAGCACCACGCCGCCGCGCGGACCGGTGAGCACGGTGGTCGAGAAGCCGCGGCGCTGCTCGCCCATCTTCGCCCAGTAGCCGTCGAGGGCCGCGATCGCATCCTCGGCGACCTTGCGGCTGGTGGTGACCAGATAGGCCGAGCTGTCGGGGCCGTGCTCCGCCTCGACCAGCAGGTCGAGCGCCGCAAGCCGGCCGTCGGCAGTGTCATCGGCGAAGATGATCGCCTCGCTGGGGCCCGCCGGGATGCCCGGGTCGATCACATCCGACAGCAGGCGCTTGGCCGCCACCACCCAGGGACTGCCGGGGCCCACGATCTTCACCGCCTTGCGGACGGTTTCGGTGCCATAGGCCACCGCCGCGACGCCCTGGGCGCCGCCGCATTTGTAGACGGTCTCGACACCGGCAAGCCGTGCTGCAACCAGCGTCGCCGCGTCGACCTCGCCATCGGGACCGGGCGGCGTGATGATCGAAATCTCGGGCACCCCCGCCACCACCGCCGGCACGGTGGTCATCATCACCACGCTCGGGAACGAGCCCTTGCCGCGCGGCACATAGCAGGCGACCGAGGGGATGGGCAGGAAGCGGTCACCGGCGAAGGCGCCGGGGCGAACCTCATGCAGCCACATCTCTTCGGGCTTCTGGTCCTGGTGGAAGCGACGGATGTTGTCGACCGCAAAGCGGATCGCCTCGATCACCTCGGGCTCGACCTGGTCGAAAGCCCGGTCGAAGGCTTCCGGCTCGACCCGGATCCGCGCGGGATCGACGGGCGCCCTGTCGAAATCGCGGGCGAAGCGGGCGAGTGCCGCATCACCCTCGGTGCGCACCGCCTCGATGATCGGCCGGACCTTGTCGAGGAAGGGGCCGAGATCGCTTTCGGCACGCTTGAGCAGGTCGGCGCGGGCGGCGGCGTCGAGGGTCGAGAGGTCGTGGAGGTTGACGGCCGGCATGGCGCAGGACTCCTCAGGGAGGTAGATGCTCATTTTGAGCGCAGGAACAGGTCGAGCCCGACCAGCTTGTCGAGAGCCCGGATGGCGAGGGCGGCGACCAGGATATAGACCACCGACACCGCCGCGAGATCCGGCGTGATCACGCTGCGGATCGAATTGTAGATCTGCACCGGCAGGGTCACGATGCGCGCATCGACCAGCAGCAGGCTGACCAGGAACTCGTTGAAGGCGAGCACGAACATCAGCAAAGCGCCGGTGATCACCCCCGGCATCACGGCGGGCAGGGTGACGGTCAGGAAAGTCTGCACCGGCGGCGCGCCACAATTGGCCGCCGCATTCTCAAGATCAGGGTCGAGCGCATTCACCGAGGCCCCCACCGCCCAGATCATGAAGGGCAGATTGATCACCGCACAGGCAAGCCCCACCGGCCAGAGCTGGCCCAGAATGCCGATCCGCCCGAAGAGCAGCATCATGCCGATGCCCGAGGCGATCAGCGGCACGGTGAAGGGCAGCAACAGATAAACCTGGAGCGTGCGCCCGAAGGCGATCCGCCAGCGGGCGAGTGCGATGGCGGCAAGCGTGCCCGCCGGCAGGCTGATCAGGGTGCAGACCACCGCCACCCAGAGCGACCGCCAGAAGGCCTGGCGCAGCTCGTAGGCGCCGACCACCTTTTCGTACCATTGCAGCGACAGACCGTCGGGCGGAAAGGTCACGATATTGCCGGCGGTGAACGAGGCGCCGAGCACGATCAGCGTCGGCAGGGCCAGGATCAGCAGGTCGAAACCGATCACCGACCAGAGCAGCAGCCGCTTGGAGCGGGGGGTGGTGCCGGCGGCGCTCATGCTCCGCCTCCCTTTGCGGATGCGCGCCCGCCCATGCCGAGCGTACCGGCACCGGCGATCGCCAGGATGATGCCGACGATGGTGCTGCCGAGGAAGGTCAGCACGATGGCGAGAGCCGCCCCCAGGCCGCTGTCCGAGATCCGGAAGAAGGCGTCGTAGATGGCGTTGGCCGCAAAGTCGTTGGTGCCGCCGCCCAGGATATTGGGGATGGCGAAATCGGTGAGGGTCAGCGTGAAGACCACCACCCCGGCCGCAATCAGCCCGGGGCGGGCCATGGGCAGCACCACGGTCGCAAAGCCCCGCCACCAGTTGGCGCCAAGCGAGGAGGCCGCCATCTCCACCTCCTCGCCGATCGCGGTGATCGCGGGCGCGATCAGCAGCACGGCGAAAGGCAGCATGTACTGCACCAGGCCGAACAGGATGGTCTCGTAGGTGTAGATCAGCTTCAGCGGCTCGAAGCCGAGCCCGGTGATCGCGCCGTTCACGATGCCCTTGGCACCCAGGATGATCAGCCAGCCATAGGCGCGGACCACCTGGCCGATGAAGAAGGGCAGGAACAGGCTGATGAGCAGCACCCGCCGCACCACCGGCGACGACGTGCGCACCATCACATAGGCATAGGGGAAGGCGAGCAGCAGGGTCGCCGCGGTGACGATCACGCCCGCCAGCAGGCTGCGCCAGATGACGGTCGCATAGATCGGCCGGTCGATCAGCTGGGCATAGTTGCCGAGGCTCATCGCCTCGGCCGGCAGGAAGGTCGCCGTGTCGAGGACGTGCAGGCTGTCGGACGCCATGTCGACCAGCCCCCAGACCAGCACCGCGACCAGCAGGATGGCAGGGGCAAGAAACAGGGCCGGCACGACCAGCTCGGGCCGTTTCGGACGGATCAGCCCCACGGCCGCCTCGGCCGCATCGAGCAGCCGCCAGGACAGCGGATAGGCGCGTTTCGACGGGCGGAGCATAACGGCGACCGGCATCCTCGGAAGATTTGTCACGGATCGGGCGGCACCGGATTGCGCCGGTGCCGCCCGCAGGGCGTCAGCCCTGCATGACCTTGGAAAGTACAGGGCGTCAGCCCTGCACGACCCTCATACCGCGCAGGGCATCAGCCCTGCATGATCTCCTTGAAGGTCTGGAACCATTCGCGCTCGTGCTCGACCAGCACCGGGGTCGGCACGCTGATCAGCCGGGCGAAATCCTCAGGCGTGGTCGGATAGGCCGGGTCGCCCGCCAGATCGGCCGGCGGCGTCAGGCCGGGCTGAACGCCGGGAAGGCCCAGCTTCTCGGTCCAGGCCTGCTGCGCGCCCTTGGAAAGGGCGTGGTTCACATACTGCTTGGCCCAGTACAGCTCGCTTTCAGGCAGGCCCTTGGGCACCCAGAGCGCATCGGTATCGACCTTCGCACCCTCTTCCGGCACGGTCCAGTCCACCTTGATGCCGTTCTGCTTCGCTTCGCGGGCATTGGAAATGATCGTGCAGGCGATGTCGATCTCGCCCTGCTGGAACCAGTTGGTGAAATCCGGATCCTCGCCCAGCAGCGGCTGCTGCGCCTTCAGCTTGCGGATGAACTCCCAGGCCGGCTCCATATTGGCCGGAATGTCGGAAACCTTGCCGCCGCCTGCGACCTGGGCCGACGGATGGAAGCCGATGCCGTCATTGTAGAGGGCGACCCGACCCTTGAACTTCGGGTCGAGCATGACCTTCCAGCTCTTCGGCGCGCCGTCGGGGAAGGCCTCGGTCCGGTAGGCCAGGACATAGACATAGGAATAGGTGTTGACGATCGGCCAGCCCTCCAGCCCGATCGGCTTCGCCACCGGCAGCAGCTGCGACAGGTTGGACAGATCCGACAGATCCTCGGTCACGCCGCGCAGCGCCGACTTGGTGGCGTTGGTCGAGGTGTCCCAGTTGACATGGATCGGCGGCACCCGCTTCTGCGCCACGGCGGCCCAGATCTTGGGCTGAATCTCGTTGTCCTCGGTCAGATCGTGGCGGACCCGGATGCCGGTCGCCTCGGTGAAGCTCTGCGACACGCCTTTGTCCAGCGCCTCGACCCAGACGCCGCCCCAGGCGCGGACGATGATCTCGGCCGGCTTGGCCGGCTCGGCGGCAAAGGCCCGGCGGCCCAGAACCAGCGCCGGAGTGCCGGTCAATGCCGCCCCGGCCGCGGCCATCACACCGCCCTTCAGCACCTGACGGCGGCTGGCGCCGCGCATCGCGTCGTCATGCTTGCTCATCGCCCTGTTCCCTGTTTTTGCGGGCCGCATCCGGCGGCCGTCCCTGGATCGTGAAGTCGTAGGCCGGGGGTGATCGCTCACGCCGGATAGACCAGCAGGTCGCGTGCGGTCCAGCCCAGATGCACCGACTGGCCCGGTGTCCAGGCGCGATGGGCCGCCGGATCATGATCGAAGACCCTGAGCACCGCATTGCCCAGCGCCGGAACCCGGGCCGCATAGACCGACCGCTCGCCCTCGAAGATCGCCTCGGTAATGGTCGCCCGCACGATCACCTCCAGCCCGCCGCCGGTACCATCGGTGTCGAGTGCATCGGCATCATCGGCGATACGCAGCTGCTCGGCGCGGATCGACACCGTCACCGGCGCGCCGGCCGCGATGCCGCCCGTCCCCGCCGGCGTTGCCTGGCATTCCAGATTGCCGAAGGCGACCATCTGGCCGCCGGCGGTGAGCGCACGGCCCTCCAGCAGATTGGTCACGCCGATGAAACCGGCGACGAAGGGGTTAGCCGGGCGGCGATAGGTCTCGACCGGCGCCGCCAGCTGCTGGGTCCGGCCGCCATCCATCACCAGGATCTCGTCCGACATCACCAGCGCTTCGCGCTGATCATGGGTGACGTTGATGGTGGTGACGCCCAGTTCGCGCTGAATGCGGCGGAATTCCAGCTGCATCTCCTCCCGCAGCTTCTTGTCCAGCGCCGCCAGCGGCTCGTCGAGCAGCAGCAGATCGGGTTCGAAGACCAGCGCGCGGGCGATCGCCACCCGCTGCTGCTGCCCGCCCGACAGTTCGTGGATCCGCCGGCCGCCATAGCCGCCCAGCCGGACCAGTTCCAGATAGCGCTCCACCCGATCCGGAATGGTGCGGGCGTCGAAGCGGCGCATGCGCAACGGATAGGCGACGTTCTCGGCCGCGGTCATATGCGGGAACAGCGCCAGTTTCTGGAACACCATGCCGATCGAGCGGCGATGCGGCGGCTCGGCCGAAACCGGCCGTCCGGCCAGCACGATCTCGCCGCCGGTGGGGGCAAGAAAGCCCGCGATCATGCGCAGCAGCGTGGTCTTGCCCGACCCGCTGGGGCCGAGGATGGTGAGAAAATGCCCACGCGCCAGCGTGAAGGACACCTCGTCCACCGCCTTGGTGCCGTTGAAGCTCCGGCTGACCCGGTCGACGCGCACCATCTCGGGCGTCGCCGCTGCATCTGCGGACATCGATACTCTGCTCCAGGGAAGGGTTCGGCGGCCAGTCCACCGGATCGTCGGAAAACTGTCAAGATCGCCCGCCCGGCCTGCCGCAGCATGCGGCGCGGGCGGTTTCCGTCAGGGGGTGACCGCGTCCAGCATGGTGGAGAGCGGATCGGTGGCGCCACCTGCGGGCTCGGCCCCCATGGCGACCGCGATCGCAAGCCCCAGCGCCGAGGCGGCGGGGCCGTGACCGCCGCCATCGGGGCCGGCGCGCAGGTTCATCACCAGGGTCGGGCAGCAGAACAGCGCCAGTTTCACCACCCGTCGCCAGTCTGCATCAAGCTGCCCGCGTGCCGCCAGGGCCTGCAACAGCGGCCGCCAGAGCAGGTCCCCCTTGGCTGCCAGGAAGGCCCGACGCAGGGGACCCGGATCATGATCATGGTCGATGGTGATCCCCCGCCCGTCGGCATCGAGCCGCGCCCGTACGGTGTAGAGCCCCTCCGCCGCCTTGGCGTCGTAGAGCCAGAAGGGATGGGCGAAGATGTTGTGGAAGGTGGTCTTCACCTCGGCCAGCAGGGCCGGCACATGCGCGCCGGCGAAGGCCGGATCGAAAAAGACCAGCCGGTCGGCCATGCCGTCCGTCCCGGTTTCGAACCAGACATTGGCATTATGGGCGTCACCATGGGCAACGACGCCGGCCCCGGCGCAGCGGGCCGGCAGCAGCCGTGCCCGGGCCTCGTCGAACAGCGTCCCCAGGCCGCGGTCATAGGTGATATCGCCCACCGTCCAGCGCAGATCCTTGAGCTGATGCCACGAGAGGGTGAGGTCCGGTGCCTCGGCCCGGCCGCCCAGATGGAAGACGCGCCCCTCGTAGAACCGTGCCATCCGCCCGCCCGGCCGGTCCGGCGCGCCGTGATCGACCAACCGGTCATGGAACAGCCGGTGCAGCGGCTCGGCGGCAGCCTCGTCTGCCGTGATGTCGTGAAGCGTCGCCAGATAGCGGTCGGCGACCAGCCGGTCGGCATCGGCCTGGGCTGCGATCAGCCGGTCGGCCGCAACCGGCGCCGGCCCGCCGATACCGGCCGCCTCCGCCTCGACCGCACGCGCAAGATCCGCCAGCCGCGGCTGATCGCGCCGGGCATAGATCAGGATCTGGCGGCCGACCGCACCCGACGCGACCACCGGCCGATCGACGGGGAAGCCTGCGCCGGCCAGAAGCTCCGCACGATAGTACTCCCCCACCGTCTCGGC
Source organism: Tistrella mobilis (assembly GCF_041468085.1). Taxonomy (NCBI): domain Bacteria; kingdom Pseudomonadati; phylum Pseudomonadota; class Alphaproteobacteria; order Geminicoccales; family Geminicoccaceae; genus Tistrella; species Tistrella mobilis. The sequence continues at coordinate 4,048,654 of NZ_CP121017.1, forward strand.
CTCGTCCTCCTCCTGGTGGAATTTGAAGAAGAAGGACCGGCCGTCGGCTGCCTCGATGAAGCCGTTGACCGAATTCAGGCTGTAGCCGTCGCGGTTGATGGTCACCCGTGACGGCGTGAAGTCCGCCACCTCGGCCACCAGGCCGGCGATCACCGCCTCGGCCTCTGCAATCCGGCCGGCCCGCGCCAGATTGCGGGCCAGCGCGGTGGGAGCCAGGGCGGTGGAGGACGGAGTGGCGGCGGTCGCGGTCATCGGGCAGGCCTCGGGCTTATGGACGATACCGGCGATTGCCGCCGGCACGCGATGGAAGGATTGATACCGCATCGCCCGCATCCGATCATCACCCGAACGCCGCCCTGTCCTCCAGAGCCCGGGATTGTCTCCCATGTCCGATACCACCGCCTCCGTTCTCTCCCGCTTCTCCCTGGCCGGCCGCAAGGCCCTGGTCACCGGTGCCAGTCGCGGCATCGGCCGGGCCCTCGCCACGGGCCTCGCCGGGGCCGGGGCCGCGGTCGCCGTCTCCGGCCGCGACGAGGCCGCACTCGAAGCGGTGATCGCCCGGATCATCGGCGCCGGCGGCCGCGCGGTCGCGGTACCCTTCGACGTGTCCTCGGTGGAAGAAACGCGCGCCGGCGTGGCCCGGGCTGCCGAAAAGCTCGGCGGGCTCGACATCCTGGTCAACAATGCCGGCATGGAACAGGTCTGCCCCTCACTCGATGTCGACGAGGCCTTGTGGGACAGGATCCAGGACACCAATCTGAAGGGCGCCTTCTTCTGCGCCCAGGCGGCCGCCCGGATCATGAGCGGCGCCGGCGGCGGTGCGATCATCAACCTCTGCTCGCTCACATCGGAAGTGGGCGTGCCGACAGCTGCCGCCTATGGCGCCTCCAAAAGCGGTCTTCTGGGCCTCACCCGCACGCTTGCAACCGAATGGGCGTGCCACGGTATCCGGGTCAACGGCATCGGCCCCGGCTATTTCCGCACCGACATGACCGAAATCTTCTTTGAAGACCAGGCCTGGGCCGACCGCATGCGCGCCGGCATCCCCGCCGGGCGTTTCGGAGAGGTCGACGACCTGATCGGCGCCGCGATCTTCCTCGCCTCCCCGGCCGCGGCCTATGTGACCGGCACCCTGCTCTATGTCGACGGCGGCTACATGGCCGCGATCTGAGGCGCGAGACCGCGGAAGATCACCGTCATCACCTCGTCCAGCGCGGCGGGCGTGCAGCCGGCAGGATGGCTGCGGATCGACCAGGGGTCGCGGAAGCGGGTGGTCATCACCTCGACCAGGGCCGCAACCCGGTCGGGGTCGTCCCGGGCGATGACACCTGCCGCCATCGCCTCGCCGACCGCGCGGGCGAGCATGGCGCGCATGCGGACGAGATGCCCTTCGACCACCGAGAGATCGCGGGCGGCAAGGTCCAGGCAGGCATCGAAGAAGCCCGGATCACGCTCCAGGCGCTGGCGCTTCATGTCCATCTGACATCGGATCAGCCGGGTGATGCGGCCTGCCGGATCGAGACCCGGATCGACCAGGATCGCGGCCATGCCGGTCTCGATGTCCTGGAACCAGTGGTCGGCAACCGCCACCAGCAGCGCATGGCGGCTGGCGAAAAAGCGATAGGCGCCGGATTGCGACATGCCGCAGGCGGCGGCGACATCGGACATCGTCACCTTGTCGGGGCCGTGGCGCCTGAGCAGTGCCTCGGTTTCCGCCACCATGCGCGCGCGCACCGCCTCCGCATCGATCCTGGGTCTCGCCAAGGTGTCCTGTCCCTCCCAGCCGTCAGAGCCACCGCCGCGTGCGCCGGCGATAATCGTCGTAGGCGGCGCCGAACTGCGCCGACATGCGCGCCTCTTCGAACGGAATGTACCAGCGATCGGTGATGAGCACGAAAGCCAGAGCCGGCAGCAGGGCCACCGCCGCACCGGACAACAGGGCCGCACCAAGCAGGATCAGGGCGAAGCCCAGATAGATCGGGTTGCGGGAGATGCGGAACGGCCCGTCGGCCACCATCACATCCGGGTCACGAAAGGTGTTGATGTTGGTCCGGACCCGCCGGAAGAGACGGGAGACCATCAGGGGCAGAGCGATGCCGGCCAGCAGGAGCACCAGGCCCAACAGGTGCCAGGGATCGGACAGCAGCCCCGGCTCCGGCCAGAGCCGCGCCAGAACCGCCATCAGGATCAGCAGGATCAGGACCAGGATCGGGGGCAGCAGCCATGTCATCGCCGTCACCTTCGGGAACGGGGCCTCATGCCCCGGAGGATCTGGCGTCAGTATATTGATAAATTTTTTATTTTATCAATTATCATTTTTATAGGGCCCGAGATCCGTCTCGCGGGCCCGTGGGTGCCGCTTCCGACCCGACTGCCACCTCGGCGGCGATCCTGACCGGCACCGATTTGGCGGCCGGCGTCAGGCTGTCGCGCTCGTGATGCGAGAGCGGCACCAGCACGTTGCATTCAGGGTAATAGGCGGCGAGGCAGCCCTTCGGCACGTCATAGGCCAGCACGGTGAGCCCGGCCTTGCGGCGCGGGATGCCGTCTTCGGCAACGGTGGTCAGGACCACCCGCGCGCCGGAGACCAGGCCCATCCGCTCGATATCCTCGCGGTTCATCATCACCACCATCCGCGATCCGTCGATGCCGCGGAAACGGTCGCGATAGCCATAGATCGTGGTGTTGAACTGGTCGTTGGACCTGAGCGTGATCAGCCGGAAGATCGTGTCGTCGTCATCGGGGTCGAAGCTGGCGTTGAGCGCGGCGGGCGTGCGGAAATTGGCCTTGCCCGTCTCGGTGGTCCAGCGCCGGTCGCGCGCCGCCAATGGCCGGGCGAAGCCGCCGGGGGTGAACATGCGCGCATTCATGTCGTGGAAGTCCTCGGGGAAGGTTCGGGCGATGGCATCGCGGATGCGGCCGTAATCCGCCACCCAGTCATCCCAGGGTACCCGCGCGGTTCCGGACAGCGTCGCCTTGGCCAGTTCGGCGACGATCCGGATTTCAGAGAGCAGATCGGGGCTCGCCGGCCGCGCCCGCCCGCGCGAGGCGTGGATATGGGCGGTCGAATCCTCCATCGTCACCACCTGCGGACCGCCGGCCTGAACATCCTCTTCCAGCCGGCCCAGGCAGGGCAGAAGATAGGTTTCATCCGCCGTCACCAGATGGCTGCGGTTCAGCTTTGTCGCCACATGGACCGCCAGCTTCAGCCGGCTCCAGGCCGGTTCCATCCGCGCATGATCGGGCACCGCCCGCAGGAAGTTGCCGCCAAGACCGATGAAGGCGTCGACGCCGTCCTCCAGCATGGCTTCGCAGGCCTCGACCGTCGTGAAGCCCTTCTTCCGCGGCGGCACGAACCCGTACATCTTGCCCAGCCGGTCGATCGGCACCAGTGCCGGATCGTCGGCGATGCCGACGGTGCGCTGCCCCTGGACGTTGGAATGGCCGCGCACCGGCAGGATCCCGGCGCCGATGCGGCCGATCTGCCCGCGCATCAGCAGCAGGTTGACCAGCATGCCGACGCTGTCGGATCCCAGCCTGTGCTGGGTCAGCCCCATGCCGTAGATCGCGATCGCACGTTCGGCACGGGCATAGATGCGGCCGGCATCCTCAATCGCCGCACGGGTCAGGCCGGCATTGCGTTCGATCTCGTCCCAGCCGGTCCTGCGGACCATCTGCTCGAAGTCCTCGAACCCGTGGCAATGCTCGTCGATGAAAGCCTGGTCGAGCACGCGCGGCTCCCCCGCCGCCTGGGCCGCATCGTCCAACGCCAGCAGCGTCTTGGCCATGCCCGTCATGACGGCGATGTCACCCGCCGGCCGCGGTTGATGATAGCGCGAGGCGAGCCGCGTCGGGCGCCCCGACAGCATCTGTCCCGGGTTCTGCGGATCGACGAAGGTCAGCCAGCCCCGCTCGCGCATCGGATTGAAGACCAGCATCGACACGCCGCGCTCCGCTGCGCGCTGCAATGGGTGCAGCATCCGCGGCGCGTTGGATCCCACATTCTGCCCGAAGGCCAGGATGCAGTCGGTGTGCTCGAAATCATCCAGGTCCACGGTACCGACCGGCACGCCGATGCTCTTCGGCAGCGCCTTCGAGGTCGTCTCGTGGCACATGTTGGAACTGTCGGGCAGGTTGTTGGTGCCGTAGATCCGCGCGAAAAGCTGGTACATGTACGAGGCTTCGAGCGAGGCGCGCCCCGAGGCATAGAACACCACCCGGTCGGGATCGAAGGTCTTCAGCCGGCGGCCGATCGCGGCGAAGGCCTCCTCCCACGAGACCGGCAGGTAGCGGTCGGTTTCGGGGTCGTGGCGCATCGGGCAGGTCAGCCGACCCTCGTTCTCCAGGTCGAAATCTTCCCGGCCCCGCAGCTCCTTCGTGGTATGGCGGGCGAAAAAGTCGGGTGTCGCCCGTTTCGAGGTCAGCTCCCAAAAGGTCGCCTTGGCGCCGTTCTCGCAGAACTCCGCCGGATGCGGCTCGGCCGGCTTGGCCCAGGCGCAGCTGACGCACATGAAGCCGTCGGGCTTGTTCTGGCGCGGCAGTTCCCCGAGCGCACTGCCCCAGACCTGCTGGCGGCTGGCATGGCGGACAAGCGACTGCATTGATCCCCAGCCGCCTGACGGCGCGTCATACGGGTGGTGGCGGAGCGGGCGGGACATGGGCGGAACCTCCATCCGGTTGTCAGACCGCGAGGCCGGCGCTGACCTCTCCGGCGAACCGGTGCCCGCGTCGATGGTTCCGTCAACCCGGAGGTACCGCCTTTGTCACCGGTGCCGCCGCCCGCTCCAGCACCCGGATATGCTGATCGAGCAGAGTGACGGCGCGGGCGCCGTCGCGCGCCTTCAGCGCCTCGAAGATCTGCCGATGGGCAAGATTGGATCCGGGCCGCCAGCCGGCGCCGCGATTGGCCGACAGGATGATCCGCGCATTGGCCAGCTGCAGATCCTCGATCATCGCGATCAGCCGCGGCATCCGGCAGGGGGCGGCCAGTTCGCGGTGAAAGGCGCGGTTGGCCAGTTCCCACTCGGCCATGGTCCGGGCCTCGTCGCCCGCGATCAACGCCCGCTCGATCCGCTCCAGCGCGGCGGCATTCAGCTTCGGCACGGCGTATTTCAGCGCCAGCACCTCCAGCGATGCCCGGATCTCGGTCATTTCCTGCACCGCCGCCGCATCCAGCGGCGCGACCCGCATGCCGCGCCGGGGCTCCGAGACCAGCAGCCCCTGAGCCTTCAGCATCTGAAAGGCCTCGCGCGCCGGCACATGGCTCGCCTCGAATTCCTCGGCAATCCGGTCCTGCCGCACCGGTGTGCCGGGTGCCAGTTCTCCCGAGACGATCCTGTCCCCCAACACCCGGGCGATACGTTCCGCCGTGGTCTCTGCCATGACCTCTCTCATAGATTATCTATGATAATAACGGATGCCTCCGCAAATGCGATTGATATAGTAATCCCAGGAACGGTTCAATAATAGATTATCTATAATCTGACCCTTGGAAGTTTATGTCTCTCTCCACTGGGTCGGATCAAGGAGGATGCCATGCCTGCACAAGTCATCCCTGCCCCGGCAACTGACAGACGGCGCACGGACTGCTGGACGTATGAGGCTGCACGTGAAATTCACGACATGGCCTTCGCCGATCTGATGTTCCGGGCCCAATCGGTGCATCGGGCACATTTCGACCCGAATCGGCTGCAGCTCAGCCGGCTGCTCAACATCAAGACCGGCGGCTGCCCCGAAGACTGCGGCTATTGCAGCCAGTCGGTGCGCAATGCCACGGGGCTGAAAGCCGGACGGTTGATGGCCGTGGAGCAGGTGGTCCGCGAAGCCCGCAAGGCGCGCGACGGCGGCGCCACCCGCTATTGCATGGGGGCTGCCTGGCGGGGGCCCAAGGATCGCGACATGGAAACCCTGGTCGCCATGGTGCAGGAGGTGAAGGCCCTGGGGCTGGAAACCTGCATGACGCTGGGCATGCTCTCCGACGATCAGGCGGATACCCTCGCCGCCGCCGGGCTCGACTACTACAACCACAATCTCGACACGTCGGAGCGTTTCTACCCCGAAATCGTGACCACCCGCAGCTATGCCGACCGGCTGGACACCCTGGCGCGGGTGCGCGCGGCCGGCATCAAGGTCTGTGCGGGCGGGATTCTGGGCCTCGGGGAAACGACAGCCGACCGCATCGACATGATCGTGACGCTCGCCAACCTGCCTGAACCGCCGGAAAGCGTGCCGATCAACATGCTGATCCGCATTCCGGGGGCGAAGCTCGCCGATGCTGATCCGGTCGATCCGTTCGATTTCGTGCGCAGCATCGCGCTCACCCGGATCGTGATGCCGCGATCCCATGTCCGGCTGACGGCGGGGCGCAGCATGATGAGCGACGAGCTTCAGGCGCTGTGCTTCCTGGCCGGGGCCAATTCGATTTTCGTGGGCGACACCCTGCTCACCGCCGCCAATCCGGGCGAAGACCGCGATGCCGCCCTGCTCCGCCGGCTGGGCATGACGGCAGAGACAGCGGGATGATCCTCGCCCGCCATGCCGGCCGGCTGGAGCAGCTGGCAGAGGGCAGCCGCCGCCGGACGCTGATGCCCCGCGGCGGGCTCGATTTCACCTCCAACGACTATCTGGGCCTTGCGGCCGCAGAGCGGATGGCAGCCGCGGTCGCCGAGGCCCTGGCCCGGGGCGTGCCGGTCGGCGCCGGCGGCTCGCGTCTGCTGCGCGGCAATCACGCGGAACACGAAGCACTCGAAGCCGAGGCCGCCCGGTTTTTCGGCGCCGACCGGATGCTGTTCTTCGGCGCCGGCTATGCCGCCAATCAGGCAGTGCTCGCCACCCTGCCCCAGGATGGCGACCTGGTGGTCCATGACAGGCTGATCCATGCCAGCGCCCATAGCGGCCTGCGGCTGGGTCGGGCCGCATCCGTCGCCGTCCCGCACAACGATGCCGGGGCGGTGGACGATGCCATCCGCCACTGGCGCCGGGCCGGCGGCACCGGCCATCCCTGGATCGTGGCCGAAAGCCTCTATTCCATGGATGGCGATACCGCACCGCTCGCCGATCTGGCGGCGATCGCCCGCGCCCATGACGGTTTCCTGTTCATCGACGAGGCCCATGCGACCGGCGTCCACGGGCCGGACGGGCGCGGTCTCGCCGCCGGGCTGGAGGGCCGGCCCGAGGTGATCGTGCTGCACACCTGCGGCAAGGCGTTGGGGGCGGCCGGTGCCCTGGTCGGCGCCGACGCCATCCTCTGCGACTATCTGATCAACCGTGCGAAGCCGTTCATCTACGCAACCGCGCCCTCTCCGCTTCAGGCAGCCGCGGTGCGGGCGGCGCTCCGGATCCTGACCGACGAGCCGGAACGCCGCAGCCGTCTGCATGGCCTGATCGCCACCGCCCATGCCGCCGCCGCCCGGCACGGCTTTGCGACCGGCACCACCCAGATCCTGCCGGTGATCCTGGGCGATGATGCCCGCACGGTCCGCGTCGCCCGACGGATGCAGACCGCCGGCTTCGACCTCCGCGCCATCCGTCCGCCGACCGTCCCCCCGGGCACCGCCAGGCTGCGGATCTCGATCACCCTCAACATCGATGCCGCCGCGATCGAGGCGCTGTTCGCCGCCCTCACCGTCGCGGTGGCAGAGGAGACCACGCCATGACCGGCCATCTGGTCGTCACCGGCACCGATACCGGCATCGGCAAGACCGTGGTCGCAGCCGGTCTCGCCGCCGCCCTCGGCGCCGGCTATTGGAAGCCGGTCCAGTCGGGCCTGGAGGGCGAGACCGATGCGGAGGCCGCAGCCCGGCTCGGCCGACTGTCGCCCGAACGGGTTCTGCCCGAAGCCTGGCGGCTGGCCACCCCGGCCTCGCCGCATCTGGCAGCCGATATCGACGGCGTGGCCATCGATCCGGACGCCATCGACCCGCCGCCGACGGCCGGTCCGCTGGTGATCGAAGGGGCCGGTGGCGTGCTCGTGCCGCTGACCCGGCAGGTGGTCTTCGCCGATCTCTTCGCCCGCTGGCAATGGCCGGTGGTGCTCTGTGCCCGCACCGGGCTCGGCACCATCAATCACAGCCTGCTCTCGCTCGAAGCCCTGCGGGCCCGCCGCGTGCCGGTTGCCGGCATCGTCTTCATCGGCGAGGCCCGGCCCGACAGCGAAGCCGTCATCACGGCCCTCGGCCGGGTTCCGCATCTGGGCCGCCTGCCCCGGCTGGATCCGCTCACCGCGGAAGCCCTGGCGGCCGCCATCCGCCGCGGGATCGATCTCGCCCGCATTGAAAGGATCAGAGGATGACCGCGCCTGCCCCCAACTCGCCGGGCCCCGCCTCTCCTGTCTGGCATCCGTTCCGCCAGCACCTGACCGAACCCGTGATCCGCGCCATCGCCCGCACCGAGGGTGCCCGGTTGATCGATGCCGATGGCCGGTCGATCTTCGATGCGATCTCATCCTGGTGGGTGATCACCCATGGCCATCGCCCGCCCGCGATCATGGCCGCGATCCGCGACGCCACGCTTCGGCTGGACCAGGTGATCTTCGCCGAATTCACCCATCAGCCGGCCGAGGATCTGGCCCGGGGGTTGATCGAGCTTGCCCCGCCCGGCCTTGCCCATGTCTTCTATTCCGACAGCGGCTCGACCTCGGTCGAAGTCGCATTGAAGATGGCGCTGGGCACGTTCCACAACCGCGGCGCGCCGCGATCACGGATCGTGGTCATGGACCACGGCTATCATGGCGATACCATCGGCACCATGTCGGCCGGCGCCCGCGGCGTGTTCAATGCCGCCTATGCGCCGCTGCTCTTCGATGTCGATACCATCCCCTTCCCCGAACCCGGCCGGGAACAGGCGACGCTGGACGCGCTGGAGGGCTTCTGCCGGACCGGCCGCGCCGCAGCGCTGCTGATCGAGCCGCTGGTTCTGGGGGCGGGCGGCATGAAGATGTACCCGCCGCATCTGCTGGCAGACTTCCGCCGGATCACCGAACGCCATGGCACGCTGATGATCGCCGACGAGGTGATGACCGGCTGGGGGCGCACCGGCACGCTCTTCGCCTGCGACCAGGCCGGTATCACCCCGGACATCATGTGCGTGTCCAAAGGCATCACCGGCGGCACCCTGCCGCTGGCGGCAACACTGTGCACCGGCCCGGTTTTCGAGGCGCATCTGTCCACCGACCGCGCCCGGACCTTTTTCCACTCCAGCTCCTACACCGCCAACCCGATCGCCTGTGCGGCAGCACTCGCCAATCTCCGGATCTGGCAGGAGGAACCGGTGGTGGCCCGCATCGCCGCCCTCGCCCGCCGGCAGGAGGCCTGGGTCACCCGCTTCCGCCAGAACCCGCGCTTCCGCAATGTCCGCCGGACGGGCACGATCGCCGCACTCGACCTCGACGTGGCGGAAGCCGGCTACCTCTCGGACGTCGGGCCGAGGCTGCGCACCTTCTTCCGCGACCGCGACCTGCTGATCCGACCGCTCGGCAATGTGATCTATCTGATGCCGCCCTATTGCAGCACGGCAGACGACATCGATCGCGCCTGGGAGGCGATCGCCGAGGCGGCGGAGGTCATTCTGCCCCGGATCCCACAGGCCCCGACCGCAGGGGCCCGCGCCCGAGCCGCCGGATGAGCGGCAGGGCTCCGAGCGCCAGGGCCGCCGCCAGCGCGAAGAACACGCCATAGCCCAGATGCTGCGCCACCACCCCCGCCGTCAGGCCGGCGAGCATGCTCACCGAGGCGTCCATGCACTGGAACAGGGTGAAGTCGACCCCCGCCTGACGGGGATCGGACCAGCGCATGAACTGGGCGTAGAGGGCCACGAAGCCGATCGGCATCACGAAGCAGGCGCCGGCCAGCGCCAACCCCATCGCCGCCTCGCGCGGCAGCAGGGCGGTGCTGGCCTGGACGGCGAACCCCGCCAGTACCAGGGCCTGGAGCAGAACCGCCAGGATCATTACCCGGCCGATCCCCAGCCCGCGGACCAGCGCCCCGCCGGCCAGCGCGCCGGTGAAGCCCAGGACCAGACTGCCCAGCCCGTTGAGCACCCCCACTTCGTCGAGGCCGATGCCCTGGTCGATCAGGAAGGGGCCGACCATGCCCATCGCCGTCTTCTGGGCGATGACGAACAGGGCGGTCAAGATCAACCCGCGCCGCACCTCCGGCCGCCGGAGCGTGACGCGAAGCGACGGTGCATGATCGTTACCCGGCGCCATCCGCCCGGACCGGCGGCGGGCATGGGCAAGGAAGGGCAGGCCAAGCAGGGCCACCAGGGCGGCCATGGTCCAGAGTCCCGCCTGCCACCCGGCCCGGTCGACGATCACCAGCAGCAGCCCGCCGCCGAGTGCTGCCCCGACATAGGCGCCCCCGACCTGGGCGGCATTGCCCCAGCCGAGTTCGGCCTCGCGCAGGCTTTCGACCGCATAGCCGTCGCAGGCGATGTCGACGGTGGCGGTGGCGAAGGCGACCGCCAGCAGCACGGCCAGAACCGGCAGCACCGGGGCCGGCCCGATCACCCCGACCAATGCCAGGCCCGCCACCGAAAAGCCGCCACCGGCCGCGACCATCAGCGCGGAGCGGTCACCGCCGGTTCGCGGCAGGCGCCAGCGCTCTGCCGCCGGGGACCACAGCACCTTCAGCGCCCAGGGCAGTACCAGCAGCGAGAGCAGCCCGACATGATCGAGCGGCAGCCCCTCTGACCTGAGGATCGCCGGCAACCCTGTCCAGGTGACGCCGCCGATCACGCTCTGCGCGACATAGAGCCCGCCGATCGATCCGATCAGCGACCAGAGGCCGCGACGCGCCATCAGAAGCGATAGCGCAGCGAGGTGGTGACGACCCGCCCCTCGTCGCGATAGCAGTAACCGGCGCTGCAGCTCTGGTCGTCGCTGTCGAAGAGATTGCGGGCGTTGAGCTGGATCTCCGCCCCCGGCTGGCCCAGGCTGGCGAGATTGTAGGAGATGGCGGCATCCAGGAAGGCGCGGTCGTCATTCTTGAAGCTGTTGACGTCGTCGCCCCAGCTCTCGCCGAAGTAACGCAGACCTGCGCCCAGGCCCAGACCGTCCAGGGCACCGCCTGCGATGTCGTAATGCACCCAGAGCGAGGCGATATCGTTGGGGGTGGCCGACAGCTCCTTGCCTTCTGCGCCGACGATGCCCTTCTCGATCTTCACCCGCTGATGGGTATAGGCGGCAACCACGCTCCAGCCGTCATCCAGCGACACCACGGCTTCGAGTTCGATGCCGCGGGAATTCATGTCGAGCTGACGCTGCCTGTTGACGCCGGTGGTGGCGTCGAAGACCACCCCGTCTTCCTGGTCGATATCGAACAGCGCCGCCGAAAGCAGGCTGTTGGTGCCGGGGATCTGGTATTTGACGCCGACCTCCTTCTGCACCGCCCGGGTCGGCTCCGCCGCCCGGCCGGTGCCGGCATAGGGGTCGTCATAGACCAGGCCGATATTGGGCGAGAACGAGCTGGAGACGTTGGCATAGGGGGTGAGGCCGTTCTCGAAGGCGTAGGACACGCCCAGCCGGCCCGAGAAGGCCTGGTCTTCCTGATCCGAAACGCTGCGGTCGGCCGCGATGACGCTGGTATCGACCCGGTCGTATCGGCCGCTGGCGAAAACGGTCCAGCCCCCGAACACCATCTGGTCGTGCAGATAGATACCGTACTGGTCGGTCTCCTGCCCGCCACCATAGCCGAGCCGCGCCGCAGCCGCGGCGGCCGACGAGACGGTACTGCCGGCAGACCAGGCATCATAGCTCGCCCGGGTGTAATCGAAGCCGGTGACCAGTTCATGGGTCACGTTGCCGGTGTCGAACACCATCTTGGCCAGGGTATCGACCGTCACGCCATCCATCGCCTCGCGGTAATGCCCCCAATAGGGAAAGGCGAGCCCGCCGACCTGATAGCTTCGGTATTCGAGGTCGGAGGAGACGTCGGTATAGCGCAGCTTCTGCTCCAGGGTCAGCACGTCGTCGACCCGATGGCTGAACTCATAGCCGGCCCGCCACTGGGTCTGGTCGAAATCATTGTAGTCGGGATCGCCGGCATAGCGGTGAGAGGCGACCCCATAGCTGGGATTGTAGAAGACCGCGGTCCCGCCCACCGTCGCATCCGAATATTCCCCAAGAAGGGTGAGCTGCGTGTCCTCGTCGAAGCGGATGGTCGCGGCCGGCGCGATCAGGGTCTTGTCGTCGGGATAGCCGTCGAGCGTGGTGTCGCTCTCGCGGGCGAGCCCGGTGAGACGATAGAGGACACGCCCCTCGTCATCGACCGGCCCCGACAGGTCGAAGGCCGCCTGGCGCCGGTCATCGGTGCCGCCCAGCAGTTCGATCTCGTGGAAGGGCTGATCCTTCGGCCGCTTGGTGACCAGATTGACCAGCCCGCCCGGACCGCTGACGCCATAGAGCGACGAGGCCGGCCCCTTGAGGATGGCGACGCCTTCCACCGTATAGGGATCGTTGCGGAACCAGGCCGACGGACCGTTATATTGCCGCAACCCGTCACGGAACATGCCGGTGTAATGGGCGGGGAAGCCGCGCAGCTTGAAGGCGTCATAGCGCGTGTCGAAACCGAAGGTGCCGGTATCGACCCCGGCGGAATAGCTGATCGCCTCGTTCAGCGTCCGCGGCTTCTGATCCTCCATCTGCGCCTGGGTGACGGTCGAGACCGCCTGCGGAATCCGGGCGATCGGCGCATCGACCTTGGTCGCCTGCTGGCCCTGGATCGCGACATAACCGTCCTGCCGCAGCGTCTCACCGCTTTCGGATTCCACCATCAGCGGCGCCAGCATCGTGGCGCCGTTTTCCGCAGCGACGGAAAGAGACGGGGCGATCAGTGAAATCGCGGCGGAGGCAAAAAGAAGGCGGTGCATCGTCATATCCCGATACCATTGCATGACCCGTCCCGCAGGCGGAACGTCGTCCTGGCTCCTGAATGCCATCGGATCGCCTTTATTTGCAATTCATTTTCATTCTCAAAATATGTGACCCCATATATCCGCCGCCCGTCAGACTGCCACTCTGCGGACCCCGTGTATGACGGTGCAGCTCGGGACTGGATGTCCCGCCCCACCCCATCTACCATCGCCTTCACCCCTGCACATGTTGGCGTGACGGCCGGACCGTCGCGCCACGACGGGGGAGTGTCTGCACGTGATGCATGTCTACATCGATGGCAGCCGGCAGCCGCTGGGCGCCGGGTTCGACGACTATCTGAACCCCACCCGCACGGCAGTGGTGTCGATCGATCTGCATCGGGGACATCTGGAGGATGATCCCGATTGCCCCTGCCCCGCCCCCAGGGCGCGGGCGATCGTCGAGGGCGTGAACCGGTTTCACGCCGCGGCGCGCGCAGCCGGCGTGCCGGTGATCCATGTCCGCAGCACGCTGCGCAAGGGCGGCGTCGACGACATCGCCGGCATTCCATCGGCCTGGCGGCGGGTGTTCCCGCTCCATGTCGGCCCGATCCCCAATTCCGACGGCCATGCCATCGAAGGATCGCGCTGGACGGAGTTCGTGACCGCGGTCGACGATCGCGATCTGGTGGTTTCGGGCAAGAAGCGGCTTTCGGCCTTCTACCCCACCGATCTCGACTTCCTGCTGCGCAATATGGGCGTCGAGGCGCTGATCCTGAACGGCTGCCTGGCCGATTGCTGCGTACTCAACACCGCCTTCGACGGCTCGAACATGGGCTATCGGGTCACGGTGCTGCGCGATCTGGTGGCCGGCACGACCGAGGATCTGGAAGCCGCATCGCTGAAGATCGTCGCCATGCATCTGGGCCTGGTCGCCGATGCGGACGATCTGCTCGGCGCCTGGCGCGAGATGCAGCCCGCCACAAAAAAACGGGCGGGATGAGAACCATCCCGCCCGTCTGCCGCTCTTGCGGATCAGCCCCGGCTCAGGCCGCAGCCGATGCCGCGGGTTTCGCCAGCGGCTTCTTCAGGATCCGCAGCATGATCGCCGTCACCACGGTGCCGGCGATCAGGGCGACCAGATAGCCGCCGAGCGAGACCACGGCATTGGGGATCGGCAGCACGAAGATGCCGCCATGGGGCACCTTGAGCTGGGCGCCCACCGCCATCGAAATCGCACCGGCAAGGGCCGATCCGACCATCAGCGACGGGATCACCCGGAACGGATCGCGGGCCGCGAAGGGGATGGCCCCCTCGCTGATGAAGGCAAGGCCGAGCACGGCCGCGGCATTGCCCGCCTCACGCTCGTCGCCCGTGAACCGGCCGGGGAAGAGCTTGGTCGCAAGCGCGATGCCGAGCGGCGGGGTCATGCCGGCCGCCATGGCCGCCGCCATCGGCCCGTAGATTTCAGAGGCGATCAGGCCGGTGGAGAAGGCATAGGCCGCCTTGTTGACCGGGCCACCCATGTCGAAGGCCATCATCAGCCCGATGATCAGGCCGAGCAGGACGGCGCTGCCGCCCTGCATGTTGCGCAGCCAGTCGCTGAGCGTCGCCAGGAGCTGCGCCACCGGCTCGCCCACCACGAACAGCATCAGCAGCCCGGTGAGCAGCGAGCCCAGGATCGGCAGGATCAGGACCGGCTTCAGCCCCTCCAGATTCCTGTGCAGGCGGATGTTGCGGTTGAGCCAGGCGGTGCCGTAGCCGGCGATGAAGCCGGCGACGATCCCGCCCAGGAAGCCGGCGCCGATCTGGGTGGCGATCATGCCGCCGATCATGCCCGGCGCGATACCCGGCCGGTCGGCCACCGAATAGGCGATGTAGCCGGCCAGCGCCGGCACCATCAGCGCAAAGGCACCCTTGGCGCCGATCTGGAACAGGGCATAGGCGAGCGTGCCCTGATTGGCGTCCTCATAGGCATAGATGCCGCCCAGGGCAAAGGCGATCGCGATCAGCAGGCCGCCCGTGGTGACGAAGGGCAGCATGAAGGAAACGCCGGTCATCAGATGGCGATAGGGGCCCGTGCGGCCGGATCCCTGTCCGCCCGCCGTCTTCGCCGCAGCCGGTGCCGTATCATCCGGGGCCGCGGCGCCCCTGCCCTGAACCTTCGCATCGGCGAAGGCGCGGTTGATCAGCCCCTGACCGTCATTGATCGCGGGCTTGGTGCCCGAAAGATAGACCCGCTTGCCGTCGAAGCGCGACAGGTCGACCTGGGTGTCGGCGGCGATGATCACCAGATCGGCGGCGCGGATCTCGTCGGCCGTCAGCCCGTCCCGCGCGCCCACCGAGCCTTGCGTCTCCACCCGAGCCTCGTGCCCCAGCGCCTTCGCCGCCTGAAGGATGCCCTCGGCAGCCATGAAGGTATGGGCGATGCCGGTCGGGCACGAGGTGATGGCGACGATCCGCCGGCCGCCTTCCGGTGCCGCGGCTGCGGCCCTGGCGGGCGCAGCCTTGCCCGCCAGGGCGCGGCCGAGCACCGCCGCCGGATCCCGCAGCACGTCATCGACGGTTGCGGCCGTCACGGCCTTGCCGGCAAAGCGCGGATCATTGCCGCTGCCGCCGACCGCCAGCACCGCATCGGCGCCGGCGATGGCGGCGGCTTCCAGCACGTCGCGCGCCGTCTCGCCGTCGTGGAATTCGATCGCGATCGCATGACCGCCGTCATGGGCGTGCTTGCGCAGCGCTTCCGCCGCCAGCACCGCCCTTGTGCCGAGCCGTTCGGTCCCGGCCTCTTCGGCCGTGATCACGGCCACCAGTTTCGACATGTTTCCCCCTTCTGCCGCGCAATGCGGCAGCGGATCAGTTCCGGACCTGAAGACGGTCGGCGATATCGGCCTCGGCCAGATGCACGCGGGCCATGGCCGCCTCGACCACGCCCCGTGGCGGCAGATGCGGCCCCACAAGGCCAAGCTTGGTCGCGGCGAAGGCGGTGCCGGCGCGGGCGATCCGCTCCAGATCCCCCCCCTCTGCCTGAGCGGCGACGATGCCGGCGACCATGGCATCACCCGCCCCCACCGTACTCAGCACCCGCTCGGGCGGCAGGCCGGCATGGATCGCGCGGGTGGCGGTCACGAACAGGGCCCCCTCCGCCCCCATCGAGACCACCACCAGCGCGATCCCCCGCGCAACGAGGCCCTGCGCCGCCGCCAGCAGATCGGCCCTGGTTTCAAGCCGCCGGCCGGCCCAGGCGGCAAGCTCGTCCCGGTTGGGCTTCACGCAGTCGGGCAGCGCATCCTCGTCGGCACCCAGGGCGGCGGCGAGCGGCGCGCCGCTCGTATCCAGCACCACCCGGGCGCCGCGGGCGCGGAGCCTGCGGCAGAGATCGGGATAGATGTCCACCGCCACCCCTGACGGCAGGCTGCCGGCCAGCACCACCACCGATTCCGGCCCCGCCACCTCGTCGAGCACGCTGCGAAGCCGGCCGAGATCGGCCGCCCCGACGCCAAGCCCGGGCAGGTTGATGTCGGTGGTATCCGCAGCCGCCAGATCCGCCAGCTTCACATTGACCCGGGTCTCCCCCGGAACCCTGAGGAAGCGGTCAGCGATGCGCCCGGCGGCGAACAGCCCGTCGAAGGCCGCGGCATTGTCGCGCCCCAGGATGCCGGTCGCGGTGACCCGGAACCCCCAATCGGCCAGACAGCTTGCGACATTGACGCCCTTGCCGCCGGGGCTGCGTTCCACCCGCTTCGCCCGATGAACCTCTCCCGGCACCAGATGGTCGATCACGATCGTCTGGTCGATCGCCGGGTTGAGGGTGACGGTGATGATTGCCGCCGTCATGCGCCGAGCCTCGCCTCCAGCGCCCGGACGTCGGCGGCGGTGCCGGCGGCGAGGGCCTCGTCGGCCAGCGCCTTCAGCGCCCCGTGGTCCAGACCGCGCAGCCGGGCCTTGACCGCCGGAATGTCCCGCGGGGTCATCGACAGCTCGCGCACGCCAAGGCCTGCAAGCAGCGCCGCGCCGAAGGGATCGCCGGCGATACCGCCGCAGACGCCGACCCAGCGGCCGGCACGGGCGGCGCCGTCGACCGTCATCCGGATCAGACGCAGCACGGCCGGGTGCAGGCTGTCCGCCTCGGCGGCCAGCTCCGGATGCTGGCGGTCGATCGCCAGGCCGTACTGGGTGAGATCATTGGTGCCGATCGAAAAGAAATCGACATGGGGTGCAAAGACATCCGCCTGCACGGCCGTCGACGGCACCTCGACCATGATGCCGAGCGGTACCTCGGGTGCATCGAGATCGGCGCGGATACGGTCGGCGATCCGGCGCAGTTCCAGCACCTCGCCCAGCGAGGTGATCATGGGGAACATGATCGAGAGCCTTGCGCCGTCGCGGGCCGCGCGATAGAGCGCGCGCAGCTGCGGCTCCAGCAGATCGGGCCGGCGCAGCAGCAGCCGGGCGCCGCGCACGCCAAGGAACGGGTTCTCTTCATGCGGCAGATGCAGATGCGCCACCTGCTTGTCGCCGCCGATATCGAGCGCCCGCACGATCAGCGGCCGGCCGTCGAGGGCAGCCGCCATGTCGCGATAGAAGGCGTATTGTTCGTCTTCGTCCGGCGTGCGGTCGCGTTCGAGGAACAGGAATTCCGTCCGCATCAGTCCGACGCCTTCAGCCCCCTGATCGAGCGCCAGCGGCACCTGGTCGGGACGGTTGACATTGGCACCGATCTCGACGGTGTGGCCGTCGGTTGTCCGGGCCGGCAGGCCGCGTTCCTCCGCCTCCCGCGCCCGCAGGGCCGCCTGCTCGTCGGCCCAGGTCCGGGCGGCGGCGAGGGCCGCCTCGGACGGGTCGACATAGAGCCGCCCGGCCTGGCCGTCCAGGATCACCTGCGTGCCGGGGGCGAGGTCGAGCAGCGCGCCACCCGCGGCCACCATCGCCGGCAGGCCGAGCGTGCGCGCCAGAATCGCGGTATGGGAGGTGGGGCCGCCCTGGGCGGTGGCGAGACCGATCACCTTGCCCGTATCCAGCCCGGCCGTGTCGGAGGGGGAGAGATCGGCGGCCAGCAGGATCACCGGCCCCTCGGGCAGGTCGCCGATGCCGCCCTGGGCCAGGCCCGGTTCGATCCGCAGCAGAACCCGCCGGCCGACATCGCGCAGATCCGCAGCCCGGGCCGCGAGCACCGGATTGTCGGAGGCCGCCAGCCGGCCGGCCAGCCGCTCCACCGCCTCGTGCCACGACCAGGCGACGCCATGGCCTTCGACCATCAGCTGACAGGCGAGCGTCACCAGATCGGCATCGTTCAGCAGTTCGGCCTGGGCCTCGAAGATCTTCGCTTCGGCAGCCCCCAGCCGGCGGGAGGTGTCGTCCGCCAGAACCTTGAGCTGTTCGCGGGTCAATTGCAGCGCGCCATGGAGCGCATCGCCGCCCTCGATCAGCGGCACCGGCCGGTCCGGCACGGTGATCGGGCCGGATGCCAGCACATGAACGCGGCCGATGGCGAGGCCGGGGGAAGCGGGCAGGCCCGCCACCGGCACCAGCCCGGCATCGGCGGGCGGGGTCCAGCCGGCAACCGGTGCGGCGGCCCGCTCGGCCGCTCGGGCGGCTGCCGCCCGCTCCTCCTGCCCCAGGCGGTCCATCACCGCCTTCATCTGCTGCAGCGCCCGGGCGGCATCGGCCCCGTCGGCCGAAACCCGGACGCTGTCGCCCTGCTTCAGGCCAAGCTGGAGCAGGGGGATCATGTTTTTGGCGTCCGCCGCCTCGCCGCCATGACGGATGCGGATCCGGGCCTGGAACCGCCGGGCCGTATCGGCCCAGACAGAGGCGGGGCGGGCATGAAGGCCGGTCGGGTAGTCGACCGTCCAGTCGAAACCTTCGGCGAAGTCGGCCACGTCGCCGGCCGCGGCAGCCGGCCCGTCTTCGCCGGCCAGTGCCCCGATGATGTCTTCGACCCGGGTGGTGCGGGTAAGCCGGGCAAGCCGCGCCTCGTCGTTCAGCAGCCGGGTCAGACGGCGCAGAATCGCGATATGGGCATCGGATTTTGCCGCGATCGCCACCACCAGACGGGCCGTCTGGCCGTCATTCCAGGTCACGCCGTCGGGCACCTGCAGCACCGCGACGGCATTGCCGTGGACCAGTGCCCGGTCGTCGACCATGCCATGGGGGATGGCCACGCCCGCCCCCAGAAAGGTGTTCGCCACCGCCTCGCGCTTCAGCATGCTCTCGACATAGGCCGGCGCGCAGATGCCGGCGGCGACCAGCATCTGCGCCGCCTCGCGAATGGCTGTCGGCTTGTCGGCCGGGGCAGCCCCCAGCCGGATGAGATCACGACGGATGGCGGCGGCGCCATCAGCCGGCGGCGCGAAGGGCTCGGGGGCTGGCGTCATCGTCTGGTCTTCCTCCCCTGCCCGGCCATCTGCATCGGGCCCCTGTTTTCGGGACCACCGGGCGTGTCGACAGGCACGCAGCCGGGGCGGCCCGCCTGGCCGATCTCGGGGCGTGCGGAATTTTCGTGCCGGATGGCACCTCGGGGTGAATTGAAATCGATTACACAAACACTGTCAAGACAGCACCCTTTCACACATATGCTGCACCGCAGCAAATGCTTGCATTCCGCCAGCCGATGGGCGAAAATTCAGCCTACGAAGCTGAAAACGATTTCAGGTCATGTCCACGCTCAAGGCCAGAATCAAGGATGTCGCCCGCGAAGCCGGGGTCTCGGTCGCAACCGTATCCCGGGTGCTGACCGGCGGCCCGGTCAGCACGCAGTTGCGCGACAAGGTCGATGCGGCGATCCGCGCCACCGGCTACCGGCCCAATCTCTCGGCGCGCCGGCTGCGCTCTCAGCACAGCCGGACGATCGGCCTGATCGTGTCCGACATCCGCAACCCCTTCTTCACCGCGGTCAGCCGTGCCGTCGAAGATGCCGCCTACGAGGCCGGCATGCGGGTCATCCTGTGCAACACCGACGAAAACCCTGAAAAGGAGGCGATGTATCTGCGCCTCATGCAGGAAGAGCGGGTGACCGGGCTGATCTTCGCGCCCACCCGCACCTCGGCCGAAGCCCTGTCGCAGACCGCGCTGGATTTCCCGGCGGTGCTGATCGATCGCGTCGGCCCGCCGGGCCTGCACGATGCGGTGGTGCTCGACAACGCCGCCGCCGCCCATACCCTGGTCTCGCATCTGATGGAACAGGGCTATCGCCGGATCGGCGGCCTGTTCGGCAATACGAGTACGACGGGCATCGAGCGCCATGCCGGCTTTGCCGCAGCCCTGGCCGCCCGGGGCCTGGCGGCACCCGCCCGTTTCATCCCGCCCACCGCAGATGCGGGCGAGGCAGAGTTGCTGGACTGGATGCAGTCGTCCGATCGCCCGGATGCACTGATCGCAAGCAACGGCCAGCTGCTGCTGGGCGTCGCCCGGGCCATCCGCCGCCTGGGGCTCAGCATGCCCCACGATCTGGCGGTTGCCGGTTTCGATAACGAGACCTGGACCAGCCTGGTCGGCCCCGGCCTGACCGTCATCGAACAGCCGGTTCACGAGATCGGCACCACTGCCATGTCGCTGCTGTTCGATCGGCTGCAGCGCCCCGGCGGCCCTGCCCGCAAGATGGTGCTCTCGGGCCGGCCGATCCTGCGCGGCTCCACCGGCGCACGGCTGCGCGCCGTCGCAAACTGATCCACCCGGCCCGGCCCTGCCGGGCTGTTTTCTGCCTCGACTCATCCCCTCCAGGGGGATAGGATCCAGGTCATGACAGAGCATCCGCATCTCCATGCCAGCCATCCGGACGTGATCAAGCGCCTGAAGCGCGCCGAGGGCCATCTGCGCAGCGTCGTGCAGATGATCGAGGCCGGGCGCCCCTGCCTCGACGTCGCCCAGCAGCTCCATGCGGTCGAAAAGGCGGTGGCACAGGCCAAACGCACCCTGATCCAGGATCATCTGGACCACTGCCTCGACGATGTCGCGGCACCGCTGGATGGGGCGCGGCGGCAGGTGCTCACCGACTTCAAGGCAATCGCAAAGTATCTCTGACCTCCCGGAATCCCCGACCTCCCGGAGAACCCGTTCCATGGCGGTACTGCCCGCGAACCGTGTCTGGCGTCGCCTGTTCCTGGCGCAGATCGTGGCGCTGTCGGGCACGGGGCTTGCCACTGTGGCGCTCGGCCTGCTGGCCTGGGATCTGGCGGGGCCTCAGGCGGGCACCGTGCTCGGCACCGCGCTCGCGATCAAGATGGTCGCCTATGTCGGCGTGGCGCCGGTTGCAGCCGCATTTGCCGAACGGCTGCCAAGACGGCGGCTGCTGGTCGGGCTGGATCTCGTCCGGGCGGCGATGGCGGCCTGCCTGCCTTTCGTGACCGAGATCTGGCAGGTCTATCTGCTGATCTTCCTGCTGCAATCGGCCTCCGCCGCCTTCACACCGACCGTGCAGGCCCTGATCCCCGACATTCTGACGGACGAGGCCGCGTATACCAGGGCACTGTCCGCCTCACGCCTCGCCTACGACCTTGAGGCGGTGGCAAGTCCGGCCCTCGCCGCCGCCCTGCTCAGCGTCACGGGCTTTCACGCCCTGTTCGGTGGAACCGCCCTGGGCTTCCTGGTCTCGGCAGGGCTGATCGCCGGCCTCGCCCTCCCGGCGTTCCGGGCGGCCGGTCCGCGACCGCCTCTCGGCCGGCGAAGCCTCGACGGCCTGCACATCATCCTGGCCACCCCCCGGCTGCGGGCGCTGGCAGCCATCGATCTGGCCCTGGCCGCGGCCGGCGCCATGGTGATCGTCAACACGGTGGTGATCGTGCAGGGCCGGCTTGGCCTGAACGAAAGCCGGACGGCACTCCTGCTCGCGATCAACGGCGCAGGCTCGATGCTCGCCGCCCTTACCCTGCCGCGCCTGCTCGACCGGTTGCCGGAACGACGGGTCATGCTGACGGGCACGGCGCTGCTCGCCCCCTGCCTTCTGGCCGGGCTGACGACCCCCACCCCCCTGACCCTCGCCGCCCTCTGGTTCACGCTGGGGCTGGCATCGGCATATGCCCAGACGCCGGCGGGCCGGCTCCTCCGCCGGTCGGCAGCCCCCGAGGACCGCCCGGCCCTGTTCGCGGCGCAGTTCGCGGTCTCTCATGCCTGCTGGCTGCTTGCCTATCCGCTGGCCGGCTGGGGCGGTGCGGTCCTCGGCACGGATGCGGCATTCGCGATGATGGCCGTGATCGCCGGCATCGCCGCCACCGCGGCCATGCTGTTCTGGCACAGCCATGATCCGGCGGTCGTGGAGCACGTGCACGCGGCCCTGCCAGAGGGACATCCGCATCTCGCCGATGCCCGCCCCGGCCCCCGGGGCCACGTGCACGCCCATGCCTTCGTGATCGACCGTCACCATCGCCACTGGCCCCGGTGACGGGAGGGCGCGATCGCGACCGCATGGAAGCGGAAGCCGCGCGTTCAGTCGGGAAGCTTCACCACCGGCACCAGCTGATCACCCCAATGGCCGACACCGTCGTGGATGCGGCTGACGCGATGCAGCTCGACCGTCGCCCCCGCCTGAACCGCTGCCGAGACGGCATGGTTCAGGCGATGAACATGGTCGGCAAGACGGCGGATGGCGGTGTCGCGATCCGGGGGATGCGGACAGGAACCGCTGCCCGGAATGGCGATCATCTCGGCGTCGTACATGGGAACAGCCTCCTCACTCGGCCGCGGATTTGTCGACGGATTTGTCGAATTGTGCGGCCTCGGTCGATTCCGCCATGGCGGTGGTCGACGACCGGCCGCCGGTGATGGCCAGGGACACGGCGTCGAAATAGCCGGTGCCGACCTCGCGCTGATGGCGGGTGGCCGTGTAGCCGGCGGCCTCCGCGGCGAATTCGGCCTGCTGCAGCTCGGCATAGGCCGCCATGCCCCGATCGCGGTAGCCGCGGGCCAGTTCGAACATGCCGTGATTGAGCTGATGGAAGCCGGCCAGCGTCACGAACTGGAAGCGGTAACCCATCGCCCCCAGCTCCCGCTGAAAGCGGGCGATATCAGCGTCCGACAGCTTCGCCCGCCAATTGAACGACGGTGAACAGTTATAGGCGAGCAGCTTGCCCGGATACTGCGCCTGCACCGCTTCGGCAAACCGGCGCGCATCGGCCAGATCCGGATGCGACGTTTCCCACCACAGCAGATCGGCATAGGGCGCATAGGCGAGGCCACGGGCGATACAGGCATCGACACCATTGCGGAAGGCGTGGAAGCCTTCGGACGTGCGCTCGCCCGGCTCGATGAACGGCCGGTCGCGCTCGTCGATGTCCGAGGTGATCAGCTTTGCCGCCTCGGCATCGGTACGGGCCACGATCAGCGTCGGCACCCCCATCACATCGGCTGCGAGGCGGGCCGCCGTCAGGTTGCGGATATGGGCCGCGATCGGAATCAGGACCTTGCCGCCCAGATGGCCGCATTTCTTTTCCGACGCCAGCTGGTCTTCAAAGTGAACGCCGGCCGCTCCGGCCTCGATATAGGCCTTCATGATCTCGAAGGCGTTGAGCGGGCCGCCGAAGCCGGCCTCGGCATCCGCCACGATCGGCGCGAACCAGTCATCCACACTGCGCCGGCCTTCGGCATGCTCGATCTGGTCGGCGCGCTGCAATGTACGGTTGATTCGCCGGGCGAGTTCCGGTCCCGAATTGGCCGGGTAGAGGCTCTGATCCGGATACATGGCGCCGGCCTGGTTGGCATCCGCGGCCACCTGCCAGCCCGAGAGATAGATCGCCTTCAGCCCGGCGCGCACCATCTGCATGGCCTGATTGCCCGAAAGCGCACCCAGGGCATTGATGTAGGGCTCGTCCTGAAGCAGTTGCCAGAGGCGGTTGGCGCCGCGCTCGGCCAGGCTGTGGGCGATGCGCACCGATCCGCGCAACCGCTCGACATCGGCCGCAGAATAGCTGCGGGTGATGCCGTCGAAACGGCCGGCGGGCGCGCCGGGCACAAGGGTGGCGAAGCTGGTCATGGGGAGGGGGCTCCTCGTCGATCGTCGGTGGAGGACGTCGTCAGGCCGCCGCGGCGGTGATCGCGCGACAGGCCGGCAGGGTCAGGAAGGGCAGCGGCCGGTCGCCGCCGCAGAGGGTGAGGAACAGCGCCTCCGCCTCGGCGCCACGCGGCAGCATCGCCCAGCCGGCGCGCAGGCCGGCTGCTTCCGCGGCCAGCCTGGCCGGGGTAACGGTGATGCCGTCTTCGGTGCACACCCGGTGGCGGGCCCATTGCCAGAGCTGAACGCGGCAGATTTCGGCGGTGGCCGCATCCTCCATCAGCCCGTCGAGAGCGACGCAGCCGCGACCGTCCAGCCAATGGGCCAGATAGCGGATGCCGACCGAGAGATTGGTGCGCAGCCCCGCCGTGGTGATCGTCCCGTCCGGGCGCCGCAGAAGATCGGCGGCAGTGATCCCGGGACCGTCATCGGGCCGGTCGATCTGGTTGGGACCGGTCATCACGGCATCGAAGGCCGCACGGGCCTCGGCGATCAGCCCCGGATGGGCCACCCAGGTACCGTCATGGCCAAGCCCGGCCTCACGCGTCTTGTCCGCCCGCACCCGGGCCAATGCGCGGGCATTACCCTCGGCATCGTCGCGCAGCGGGATCTGGGCCGCCATGCCGCCCATGGCATGGGCACCGCGACGATGGCAGGTGCGGATCAGCAACCGGGCATAATCGGCCAGGGCCGGCGCGGTCATGGTCACCTGCGCCCGGTCGGGCAGGATGAAATCCGGCCGCGTGCCCAGCGTCTTGATCATCGAGAACACATAGTCCCACCGGCCGCAATTGAGCCCGGTGATGTGATCGCGCAGCGCGTAGAGGATCTCGTCCATCTCGAAGGCGGCAGGCAGGGTCTCGATCAGCACGGTCACCCGGATCGTGCCGCGGGCCAGACCGAGACGGTCCTCCACCCATTCCAGCACATCGCGCCAGAGTGCCGCCTCGTGCCGGCTTTCCAGCTTGGGCAGGTAAAGATAGGGGCCCGTACCGCGAGCGACCGTCTCGGCTGCATTGTGGAAGAGGAACAGCCCGGCGTCGAACAGCGTGGCCGCAATCGCCGTTCCGTCGACCTTCAGATGCGCCTCTTCCATATGCCAGCCACGCGGCCGCACGATCAGCACCGCCGGTGTCGGGGAGAGCGCCGTCTCGCGGCCAGTCGCCGGGTCACGATGGGCAAGCGTGCGGCGCACGGCCCGGTACAACACCGCCTGACCGGTGAGCAATGCCGCCCAGAGCGGTGTCGTCGCATCCTCGAAATCGGCCATGAAGGCGTTGGCGCCGGAGTTCAGGGCAGAGATCGCCAGCTTTTCCGTCACCGGCCCGGTGATCTCGACCCGCCGGTCGACAAGATCGGCGGGCGCCGGGCGCACCCGCCAGTCCGCGGCACGGATTGCCGCGGTCTCTGCCGGAAAATCCAGAACTTCGGCACCGGTGGCGATCCGGACGGCGCGGGCCGTGCGCATCGCCAGCAACTCGCGGCGCCGGGCGCCGAAACGCCGCTCCAGCCCGGCCAGGAAGGCAAGCGCATCCGCCCCCAGCAGGGCGGCGGTTTCCATATCCGGGGCCGGTGTCGCCTGCACCACGCCTGCCCCGTCGATCCTGGTCATCACCGTCATGGCCATGTCTCCGGTCGTCATTTCCTCGTGTCACAGGATTGACAGACCGGCGGCGCACGTTCACCACTGAAATACCGAAAAAGGTTTGCAAGTCAAAGTTTTGACCTTGCCTGTCGCCATCATGTAAAGTTTGTGAAAGTCGCCGCGGCATATGGACAGGAAAATCTTCGCCGGCGCACGCATGCGCCATCTCCGCGAGAGCCGCGGCCTCACCCAGAGCGCCATGGCCCGCGATCTCGGCGTCTCGGCAAGCTATCTCAATCTCGTCGAGCACAATCAACGGCCGCTGACTGCACAATTGCTGCTGAAGCTGGCGACGACCTATGCCATCGACCTGCGCGATCTCGGCGGCGAGAACGAAGCCAGGATGGCCTCGGAACTGGCGGAAGCACTGGCAGACCCGGTGGTCGCCGATCCGCGGGATCCGGCCGGCCGGCCGGGCCCCGCCGAAATCAACGACGCCGTCACCTCAAGCCCGCGCATCGCCCGCGCCCTCGTGACCCTCTACCGCGCCTGGCGGCGCAATGCCCGGCAGGCCGACGACCTCGCCTCGCTGGCGCTCGGCCGCGATCGCCGGCCGGTTGCCGATGACGACCGTTTTCCGATCGAAGAAGTGCGGGACTATTTTCACGCCCGCGGCAACCATGTCGCCGAACTGGATACCGCAGCCGAGGAACTGGCCGCCGCGCTGCCCGGTCCCGATCGTATGGCCGGACTGATCGAGCGCCTGCGCGAACGTCACGGGCTGGCGGTCACCATCCTGCCCGTGCATGTGATGCCGGACATGCAGCGGCGCCATGATCACCACACCCGCCGCCTGTTCCTTTCGGAACTGCTGCCGCGTCCCAGCCGCTGTTTCCAGGTGGCGGTGCAGATCGCACTCATGGAACATGGCGAACTGATGGACCAGCTGGTCGCCGGGGCCGGGTTTCGAACCGCGGAAGCACGCAGCCTCTGCCGGATCGGCCTCGCCAACTATTTCGCCGGGGCGGTGATGATGCCATATGCCGGCTTCCTGGAAGCGGCCAGGCGCTGCCGTTATGACGTCACGGTGCTTGCCGCCCGCTTCGATGCCAGCATCGAACAGGTGGCCCACCGCCTGACGACGCTCCAGCGGCCGGACGCCCGCGGGATTCCGTTCTTCCTGCTCCGCGTCGACAATGCCGGCAATGTGTCGAAGCGTTTTGCTGCCGGCGGCTTTCATTTCGCCCGCCATGGCGGCACCTGCCCGCGCTGGCGGGTCCACGATGCCTTCGCAACCCCGGGGCAGACCATCATCCAGCCGGTGGAGATGCCCGACGGCACGGTCTATCTCACCGTCTCGCGAACCGTCGATACCCTGCCGGTGCCGCATCCCGGCAGCCCGAGGCGGCTTGCGATCAGCCTCGGCTGCGAGATCGGCCATGCCCCGAACGTGGCCTATGGCGACGGGCTCGACCTGTCGAGCCCTGCGGCGGTGACGCCGATCGGCGCCACCTGCCGGCTTTGCGAGCGCCCCAACTGCACCGCTCGCGCCTTCCCGCCGATGACCCGGCCGCTGGTCATCGACGGCAGCCGCAAGAACCTCTCGGCCTTCGAATTCGGCTGACAGGTCCCCGGCCGCGGTCACCCGGCCTCGGGCCGGGTGAAGTGCTCCAGCCGCACCACCTGCACGTCCGAGATGAACATCACCCCCGACTGCTTGCGGAAGAGCGGCGCCAGGCCGGCGGCGATCCGGCGGATGGCGGTCTCGGGCGCAACGGCGAGCAGCATCACCAGGCTGGCCTGATCGTTGAACAGCAGCCGCCCCTCCTGGAAGCGGTGATGCCCCTTGCCGGCGACATCGCGGATGAGGGTGTAGCCCGAGACGCCCGAATCGTCGAGCAGGCGCCGGACGAAGGGTTCGGTCTCGCCGGTGACGATGATCTCGATCTTCTTGAGCGGGTGGAACAGGATCTGATCGGAAGCAGCTGCGTCGGTCATGGAGTACGTCTCCTCGGGATCGGATCAGCAGTCGGTTCAGGCCGGAATCGGGGTCGCGGAGGCAAGGGCGCCGGTCTCGGACATCACGTCGGGCAGCCGTTCGGGCAGCGCCTGAAGCCAGGCGCCGCTACGGTCGCGCCGCCAGCTGCATCCGGTTTCGGGGTCGAGCACCGCCAGCGCGACCCAGCCGTTGTCGAACAGGGTGGAGAGCACGGCATGGCGTTCGATGGCCGCCTCCACCCGGGCGCGCGGCGCCTGAACCACGGCCATCAGCCGAAGCGGCTCGTGCCGGATCTGCCCGTCCGCCACCATCACCGACTGGAGCGGCAGACCGACGGCGAGATCGGGGCCGTTGCCCTTCAGCACGCCCAGCCCCGCCACCGGATCGTGGATGGTCTTCGATCCCGCCCCCCAGATGTCGTTGTCGAGCGTCGAGAACAGATACTGGGTGTTGATCCACTCCGCGACCACCATCGGCGCGGTCAGGATCACCTCCAGAAGCCGGCCGTCGGCATCCGCCTGCCAGTCATAAGAATGCAGGAAGGTCCGCCCGCCAAGGTCGAGATGACGGGTGAGCGCCCGATCGCCGACGATGAAGGCGGCATTGCCGGCCAGTGCCCATTCGGGTCGGACTTCGGACCAGTCGGCGGCCCGCTTTTCCACCGCCCGGACCGGATCGGCCGGATCGGCATCGGTCAGGTGCGACACCCGCTCGGCAGCCGCCGCCCGCCGCGCCCGGTCCAGATCGGCCTGAAGCCGCCGGAAGCTCTGCCGGGACGCCGCCACCGGATCCGGATCGAGGGAGACCCGATCGGTGGTGGTGTCATGCTCGGCCGACAGGAAGCGGGTGGTCTTGGGGATCAGAATGCCCCGCTCCGCCAGCGCCGCCCGCACCGCCGGCGCATTCAGCAGCGCCGCCAGGATCCGGGCGTTGGGTCCGCCCCGGTTGCCACCGCAGGCACCGCAATCCAGGCCCGAGGCGAAGACGTTGTTGACCGTATGGCCGCCATGGCCGCAGAAAACCACCAGCTCGGCGAAGCCCTTCGTCAGGCCCATCACCCGCAGCGCGCCCTCGGCGAAGAAGGCCTGCTCGGCAGGCGACAGCCCCAGGATCAGATCCTCCGCGTCGTCATGGTGGTGGTGGTGATGATCATGGCCGTGATCACGATCGTGATGCAGATCCAGGCCCGGCGCGACCGGCACCTTGGGCATGACGGCCCGGCCGAAACCGGTCGACAGCCGCTCCGCCAGCCGGGGGGTCAGCGTGCGCAGCATCATGGCCGCACCATGGGCAAGGCCCGTCGCCTCGATATAGCCGAAGCTGCCGGCAACGCCCGCCTTCAGCTCCTTGACCAGAGACTTCAGCCCGCCCAGCCGCCGCCGGCCGGCGAGGTGCCGCGCCGCCAGATCCGCCGCCTCGGGCAGCGGGTGTTCGTCGACCAGATGACGGGGCCGGAGCAGCACCGGGCAGGAGGCATGGGGGTCATCCTCGCCGAAGGGCCGCACCGCGACCGGCACGCCGAAGAAGCCGGCGAAGCCGAGCGTCTCCCAGGGGCCCGTCGCCTCCAGATGCCGCCGCAGCACTTCCGAGCGCACGTCGATGCACAGGACGATCTGGCCGAGGGGCCGGTCCGTCCCGGCAGCATCCGCCGCGGGCGGGGTGGCAGTCAGCATGGTCAGCAGCCGCTGGCGGTGGCTTTCCTCCCAGGCTTCCAGCGCCACCAGACCGGCCGGCGCGCGCAGCCGCTTATCCGTCGTCCCGGCCGGCGCTGCAACCGGCGGCAGGGTCACCCCCAGCAGATCCGCGAGCGCCAGCCGCACCGCCACATAGTCGAGCAGAGAGGCGGGGGCAACGGCATTCCAGGGATGATGCCCCCCTTCGGCCACCCGCCAGCGCAGATGCGCAACCCAACCCGGCAGGGCGACCAGATGGGCCCGGATGATCCCCTCCCGGGTGGCAACGTCCAGCCCGGCCAGACGCTGGTGGACCAGCACCGCCGGATCGTCCGGAAGCCCGTCGATCCGCCGCCGCTCGGGGATCGCCCGATCATGGCGTGCCAGCCGCCGCCAGGCCCGGTAGAAGCCCAGCTCCCGGTCCGGCATCGGCCAGCTCGCCTGCCCCTGGTCGAGGAAGGCCGCAAGCCAGAAGCCGGTCAGCCGGTCGAGTTCGGCGGCGGCGGCGGTGGCCGCCCGCCGGCCGGGCAGGACCTCGTGCCGCAGCGCCTTGATCAGGCGGTCGGGATCGGCCAGCTCCGGCCGACCATGGCGCAGCGCGGCAACCGTCAGCACCGGGGCAGAGATCCGGCCATCGGCCAGGGCCGGGGCCACCATCCCGGCATCGGGCCAGGGCCGACCGCCGAACAGCCGGGCCGCCTCGGCGGTCGCCGCCTCGAAGGGCAGATCCTCCAGCCCCTGAAGAGGGTTGATGGCGATCATGGTGTGGAGGGGCCGCCAGGGAGCGATGCAGGCAGCAGCGGCTTCGATTTCGGCCAGGAGCCGTGCAGTCTCAGGCATGGGAAGCACCCTTCGTGACGGAGAACGTGGTGGCGGCGGGCCGTCCCGCCGTGGCAAAGAAGGTCCAGGCAGCGGCGGCCCGACGATCGAGGCCAAGGGCGGTTGCGCCCCAGCCCATGAGCAGGGCCACCGGCAGCAGAAGATGATGCAGAGCGAGCGGCTGCGGTGCCGCCCCGACACCCGTCAGGGCATCGACGATCAGGATGACGGCGCCGTAGAGACCGCCGGCGATCAGGGCCGCCACCGGCAGCGCCAGCACCACCACCATGGTCCGGGCTCCGGTGCGCAGGACACCGGTTGCGAGCTGCAGCCCGGCCAGGCCCGCGATCGCCACCAGGATGGCGCCGGTGTCGGCCCGGCCCCCGAGCGTTGCGTCGAGCTTGCCGGTCACCAGGGCGAAGCCGGCGCCGGCGGCGATGGCCGCAGGCCAGGCGAGCATCAGGCGGGACGCCGTCGCCGGCACCGACGCCCGGGGTGCATGGGCACCGGCCAGCGCCGAGCCCGCCCCCAGGAAGAGGCTCGCCTTGTAGAGCCCGTGCAGCACCAGATGGGCAAGGGCGGCGCCGGGGAAGCCCAGAGCGGCCTGGACCGTCATATAGCCCATCTGCGCGCTGGTGGAGGCCGCCAGCCCCCGCTTCACGCCCGTCTGGGCCCGCGACGCGGCCGCCCCGATCAGCATCGCAAGGCTGCCCATGGCGAAGGCCGCAACGGTTGCCGCCGGCACCGCCTCGAAGACCGGCAGGGTCCGCAGCATCAGGATGCCGCCGGCATTGACCAGGCCTGCATGCATGAAGGCGGAGACGGGGGTGGGCGCGGTCATCGAGGCCATCAGCCAGCCATGGGCGGGTGGCAGGGCACACTGCACCACCACCACGGCCACGAAGGCCAGCGCCGCCAGGGTGATCATCATGGGATCCGCAGCGGCCAGCCCGCCGGCCGCAAGCGCAGAGAACCGGTGCCCGCCCGTGGCAAGCCAGAGCAGCAGCAATCCGGCCGCCAGGAAGACGGTCCCGCCGATCAGGCTGCGCCGCGCCAGGGCGGCTGCGGCATCGGCCGCCCCCCAGCCCCGGGCGTGGCCGATCGCCCGCGGCAGCACCAGTGCCACCACCACCCAGGCGCCGAGGAAGGCCAGCATGTGGTCGGCGGCCGCCAGAACCAGGGCCGCGAGCGTCAGGATGCCGAGCCGGCGATCGAAACCGCTGCGGTCGCGGTCACCGTCCATGTACCGCCAGGCGAAGCCCTGGACCAGGGCGGACAGGCCCAACACCGCCGTGGCCAGGAAGAGCGCCGCCCTGTCGATGGTGAGCGGGCCGAGGACGATGCCATCCCCGACCGGCAGCGCCACAAGCGCAGCCGCGGCCGCCAGCGCGGCGGCGCCGGTCAGATGGCGAAGCCCCGGGCGGTGACGACCGGTGGCCTGCGGCAGAGGCTGAACGCTGCGCGTCGCTGTCTGAAAACCGGTCATCTGCGGACACCTCCGTTGCGTGGGGACGTGACCGCTTTTCGCATACGCAGAAAAATCCGTGAAACGGATTTATTTAATCGATCTTATCAGTTTTATCGATAAGTCTGGACCCGGTCGCGGATGAAACCGGCCAGCGCCGCAGTCGCCGGATCCGGCCGCGGCACCGACAGAAGACAGATCTCCGCATCACTCAGCATGGGCCAGCCGCGACGGGAATCGAACCCGACCAGCCCCTCGGGCACCATGGTCCGGGGCAGTACGGTGAACCCCAGCCCGGCCTTCACCGCCGCCACGGCGCCGGCGAAACTCGGGCTGGAATAGGCCACCGTCCAGGGCAGGCCGATCTCCGCCAGCGCGCGGGTCGCACGCGCCCGATAGACGCAGGGCGGCGGCGACAGCACCAGCGGCAACGGGGCCGAGGCCGCGCCATCCGCCACCTCGGCAAAGGGCGTTTCCGGATCCAGATCCGGCCCGCCGACCCAGACCAGATGTTCCCGCCAGAGCCGGATGCTGTCGGCATGCAGGTCGTCGGGATCCTGCTTGATCACGATCAGGTCATAGCGCCCGGCCTTCAGACCGTCGATCAGATGCAGGGTCAGATCGCAGTTCACATCCAGCCGGATGCGGGGATGGGCGGCGGCGAAGGCCGCCAGGATTTCGGGCAGATAGCGCGTGGCGAAGTCCTCGGGTGAGCCGAAGCGGACCTCGCCCGCGATCTCGGGCGTGCGGAACCGGTCGAGCATCGTATCCGACAGCCGGATCATCTGTCGGGCATAGCCCAGCAGCACCTCGCCCTCGCGGGTCAGGCGGACATTGCGCTTGTCCCGGTCGAACAGGGTACAACCGACCAGATCCTCCAGCTTGCGGATCTGGGTGCTGACCGCCGATTGCGACCGCCCGACCCGTTCGGCCGTGCGGGAGAAGCTGCGTGTTTCAGCCAAAGAGACGAAACTCCGCAGCAGCGCCGTATCGATATCATGCACCGCAGACATGCCTCCCCAGCTCTGCAGGCTCAGCCACTGTTGCGCAGACCGGCCGAGATCCCGTTGATGGTGAGATGGATACCGGAAAGATGGCGGTCGCTGCCCGCCTCCGACCGGTGCTGGCGCAGCATTTCGACCTGAACATGGTTCAGCGGGTCCAGATAGGGAAAGCGATCACGGATGGAGCGCGCCAGCTGCGGCGTCCGCTCCAGCACCATCGTCTGACCGGTGATCGCCAGAAGCGCCGCCTCGGACGACTGCCATTCGGCACGGATCCGGCCGAACACGGCCTCGCGCAGCGCCTCGTCGGGCACAAGTTCCGCATAGCGGGATGCAATCGCCATGCTGGTCTTGGCCAGCACCATCTCCATGTTCGACAGCAGCGTGGTGAAGAAGGGCCAGTCGCGATACATGCGCCGCAACCGGTCGAGCCCGGCATCGCCATGACGGTCGCGCCAGGCAGTCACCGCCGCTCCGAATCCGTACCAGCCGGGCAGCATGGCCCGGCATTGCGACCACGAGAACACCCAGGGGATCGCGCGCAGATCCTCGATCCGCCGGGTGCGGCTGCGCGAGGCGGGCCGGCTGCCGATATTGAGCGAGGCGATCTCGGTGATGACGGTCGATGCCCAGAAATAATCCTCGAAGCCCGGCGTTTCGTAGACCAGGTCCCGATAGGCCGCAAAGGCGGTTCCGGACAGCTCTTCCATCGCCGCCATGTCGGCCTCGATATCGGCACAGGCCGGCTGGGGCAGAAGGCTCGCTTCCAGCGTCGCCGCGACGAAGGTTTCGAGATTGCGCCGGCCGAGCCCGGGATTGGCGTATTTGCTGGAAATGATCTCGCCCTGTTCGGTGACGCGGATCCGGCCGCCCACGGCACCGGCCGGCTGGGCCAGGATCGCGTCATAGGCCGACCCGCCGCCCCGACCGACCGAGCCGCCGCGACCATGGAACAGGCGCAGCGCCACCCCGGCCTCGCGGAAGCAGGCGACCAGCTCGGTCTCGGCCTTGTAGAGTTCCCAGCGCGAGGTGACGAAGCCGCCATCCTTGTTGCTGTCCGAATACCCCAGCATCACTTCCTGCATCTCCCCGCGCGATGCGACGAGGCGGCGATAGGCCGGGCAGGCAAAGGCGCGACGCATGATCCCGGGTGCGGCACGCAGATCGGCAATGGTCTCGAACAGCGGAACGATATTCACGGCGGCGCCGCCGTCGGGCCGCACCATGCCGACTTCCTTGAGCAACAGCGCCAGCTCCAGCAGATCGGAGGCGCTATCGGTCTTCGAAATGATCACGTTCTCGATCGCCTGCGGCCCGAGGCGACGGTGGATCGCGGCGGCTTCTGCGAAGATTGCGAATTCCGATGCCGTTTCTTCGCAATATTTTGCGAAGGGTGACACCAGCGGTCGGGCGGTGACGAGTTCGCGTTCGAGCAGGGCGATGCGTGCCTCCTCGTCCAGCGACAGATAGTCGGTGCCGGGGGCGGCCACCTCCAGCAGCTCGGCCACCGTGCGCTCATGCACGGCCGAGTTCTGACGCAGGTCGAGCACTGCCAGATGGAAGCCGAAGCAATCCGCCGCCCGCCGCAGCCGCCGCAGCCGGCCGCGGGCGAGCAGCACCGATCCGTTGGCGACCAGACTGGCGTGGATGATATCGAGATCCCGCGCGAATTCGGCGGGATCGGCATAACGCGGCGCCTCGGGCACCGCCCGGATCACGGCATCGGCCGCATCCAGGGCCACGGCTGTCGCCGCCATCCGCGCGTGAACCCCGGCAACCGCCAGGCGATAGGGCTCCTGGCGCTGATGTTCGGGGGTCACCGGCGAGGCCGCCGCCAGGGCCGCCAGATCGTCGGTCACCGGCACCAGCGTCGCCGAGAGCGAAAGTTCGGCCCCCAGCTCATGCAGTTCGGCAAGGTAGAATTTCATCGCCTGGCGGGTGTGCAGCCGCATGGTCGTGCGCAGCACATCCGCCGTCACGAAGGGATTGCCGTCCCGGTCCCCGCCGATCCAGCTGCCCATCTTCAGGAACGACGCGAGTCCGGGCCGCGCCTCGGCCGTGCTGCCGGCGCGGCGGGCGAGCATATCCTCCACCCGGGCATGAACGGCCGGCACCTCGGTGAGGAAGGTTTCGTCGTAATAGCTCAACCCGTTGACCACCTCGTCGATGACGGTGAGGCGGGTGCGGCGCAGCATGGCGGTCTGCCAGAGGGTGAGCACCGCGCGGGTAACCTCTTCCTCGATCGCCGCCGCCTCTTCACCCTGCGGCCGCTCACGGTCCCGGCGGTCGAGCAGACGGGCGATTTCCGCCTCGCGGGTCAATGTGCTTTTCCGGCGGACCTCGGTCGGATGCGCGGTCAGCACCGGCCCCACCCGCGCGCCGTCGAAGAAGGCGGCAAGGACGTCGGGATCCAACCCTTCGGTTGCGGCGCGTGCCATCGCGTAATCGAGCGTCCCCGCCGCCGGCCCGTCGCCGTCGGGCATGCCCGCGCGCGACTGGCGCAACCGGTCCTGGTCCTCCGCGATATTGGCCAGGTGAGAGAAGTAGCTGAAGGCACGGACGATCTTCAGCCCTTGTACCGTATCCATGCCGCCGAGCAGGGCATCGAGTTCGTCATGGGCTGCACGATCTTCGTCACGATGGAAGCGGATCGAAGTCTGGCGGATCCGCTCCACCAGATCAAAGACCTCCGCCCCCTCGTGAAGGCGGACGATGTCGCCCAGGATCCGGCCGAGGAAGCGGATGTCGTCCTTGAGCGCCGCGTCGGACCCGTTGCCATTGCCGCCCCTGGCGACACCGCGCGTCATGCCTTCGTCCTCGCTCACGCCCTGCTCCCTGCGTCTCTGGCGGCCATGCCATCTGCTGCCGCACCCCTCTATTGGTAAGGCCGAGGGCGCGGCACCACAAGGCGAAGACTTGCTCCTTTCGCCGCAATGCGGCAGAGAAAGCCTCATGCCAGCCACCCGTCACCGGAACCCGATCATGGCCACCACGCCGCCCGCGATTCTCTTCGTCTGCCTGGGGAATATCTGCCGTTCGCCACTCGCGGAAGCCGCCATGCACCGGGCAGCCGCCGCTGCGGATCTGGAGGTGGTGATCGATTCCGCCGGCATCGGCGGCTGGCACGCAGGCGACATGCCCGATGGCCGCGCCCGGGCGGTGGCCGCCCGCCACGGCATCGACATCAGCGGCTATCGGGCCCGCCAGGTGACCCGGTCCGACTTCACCCGCTTTACCCATCTGGTCGCCATGGACCACGAGAACCTGGAGGCGCTCCGCCGTCTGGCCCCCGCCGGAGCCACGGCCGCCCTGTCCCTGATGCTGGATCACGTCCCCGGCCGGGCGGGACAGGCGGTGGCCGATCCCTATTACGGCGCCGATGCCGGCTTCGACCGCACCTGGGCCGAGGTGTCCGCCGGCGCCGAGGGGCTGGTTGCATTGCTGCGCCAGGGCTGATCATCCCCGGCAGGACGAATTCCGCTCAGGCTGCCCCCCGGCCGATTTGGGGGTGACCCCGGGTCCCGCTTCCGCTCTGCTGCATGTCGCAGGCCTTGCGCGACAGAACGCAAAGGGGAGGAAGATCCATGGACTACCGCACGCTCGGCGGCTCGGGGCTCAAGGTTCCGGCGCTGATCCTGGGCACCGCCACCTTCGGCGGCAGCACCGAATTCTTCCGCAAATGGGGGGAGACCGGGGTGGCGGAAGCCAGCCGGCTGGTCGATATGGCGCTGGATGCCGGCTGCACCATGTTCGACACCGCCGACAGCTACTCGCTCGGCCGGTCGGAAGAGATCCTGGGCGAAGCGATCCGCGGCCGACGCGACCGGCTGCTGATCGCAACCAAGACCGGCATGGCGCTGGGCCCCGGCCCCAACGATCTCGGCACCTCGCGCAGCCGGATCATCGCCTCATGCGAGGCAAGCCTGAAGCGGCTCGGCACCGATCGGATCGACCTTTACCAGCTCCACGCCTTCGACGCGGTGACGCCGGTGGAAGAAATGCTGCAGGCGCTGGACATACTGATCCGCGACGGCAAGATCCGCTATGCCGGGGTCTCGAACTATTCCGGCTGGCATCTGATGAAGATGCTGGCCGCAGCCGACCGCCTGGGCCTGCCCCGGCCGGTGGCACACCAGGTCTACTACTCCCTCGTCGCCCGGGACGTCGAGTGGGAACTGATGCCCCTCGGGCTCGACCAGAAGGTCGGCACCCTGGTCTGGAGCCCCCTCGGCGGGGCGCAGCTGTCGGGCCGGATCGGACGCAACCGACCGGCACCGGCCGACAGCCGGGCTGCGACCGATGCCAGCTGGCAGGTGCCGGAAGAGCGGCTCTATGCGATCACCGACGTGCTTGATGCCCTGGCGGCCGAGACAGGACACAGCGTTCCTCAACTCGCCCTCGCCTGGCTGCTGGGCCGGCCGGGGGTTTCAGGGCTGGTGATCGGCGCCCGCACCCCGGAACAGCTGGCGGCAAATCTGACGGCCGGGGAAATCATGCTCGACGCGGATCAGATCGCCCGGCTCGATGCGGCAAGTGCAGCCCGTCCACCCTATCCCTATTGGC
Source organism: Tistrella mobilis (assembly GCF_041468085.1). Classification (NCBI taxonomy): domain Bacteria; kingdom Pseudomonadati; phylum Pseudomonadota; class Alphaproteobacteria; order Geminicoccales; family Geminicoccaceae; genus Tistrella; species Tistrella mobilis. The sequence goes on from NZ_CP121017.1 coordinate 4,085,592, forward strand.
ACCAGCAGCGGACCATGGCCGTCCGCAATCCCTCGCCGGTGCGCTGAGCCCGGCTGCGGTCAGTCACCGGCCCCGCCGTCGCGATCCTGCCGGTGGCGCACCTCCTGAATATGAGGCCGCCACGGCGCATGCGGATGCCAGGGCTGCCAGGCGGCATGCGGGACCGGCTGACCGTCGCGCGCCTTGCGCGCAGACCGACGCTCGTCATGACGCTCGATGGCGCTGGTCAGCACCGCCACCACCACCGCGGTGGTCCAGCCGAACAGAATGATGCCGTTGACCGAGGCCATCGCACCCAGCAGCCGCCATTGGTTGTCGAGCACGATGTCGCCATAGCCAAGGGTGCTGAAGGTCACCACCGAGAAGTAGAGTGCGGATTCGAGGTGCGAGAATTCGCCGAGCCAGAGCAGCATCACCGCCCAGCCCCAGATCTCCAGCGTATGGGCAACGAGCATTCCGAGGGTCGCCGCCGCGACCATCATCGGGACCGCGATGAACGCGTCGCCCAGAAGCTTCGACATCGCCGGCTCGAAGCGTCTGAGCCCGGCGATCACCGCGACCGTTGCGATGGTATGCAGTGCGATATTGCCGAGGATCGCTGCCGTGGCAACCACGAGCTGGAGGCTGACGCCAATATCGGGGGCGATGTCGACTTCGGTCATGAAGGGCGGCTCCGGAAGCGGGCATCAAGCGCCCGCAGGGTACGCCGTCAGCCTAACGCCGCCACCGCCACCGGCAAAGCGCCGGTGACAGCGATCTCCATGCCACAGAGCCCGGTACGAAACACCGCACCGCCGCGGAAGGCGGCGATGCGGTCGTCAAGCTCGGGGCAGGGTTTGGGTGGATGCCTCAGCGGCGCCAGCGCTTGCGGCCGGTGACCATGGCGGCGACCAGATTCACCCGGCCGAACAGGCTCTCCAGGATCGCGACCGCAGCATGGACCAGGGCGAGCGGAATGATCGCCTCGGCCGCGGCCTCATGCAGCCCTTCCACCCACGCGACGCCCCAGAAGGTATCGGTGGTCGTCATGATGCCCGTCACCGCAACCACGGCCAGCAGGGCCATCAGCGCCAGCATCATGACCGCACCCGCCGGATTGTGTCCGACATAGTCGCGCGCCCGGCCGGCCGGAAGGTCCCGCAGATAGCCGGCAAGCCGGCGCGGCGCGGGGATGAAGTCGGCGAAGCGCGCATGACGCGTGCCCACGAATCCCCACAGGATCCGGATGGCCAGCACCGCCGCCAGCACATAGCCGACCAGACGATGCGGCGTTTCGCCTTCTTCAAGCAGACCCAGATCGAGCACGCAGCCCGCGACCGTGATCCAGTGGAAGGCGCGCACGACCGGATCCCAGACCCGGACCCCGGGCCCGCCCGGCCGTGCGGCCGCCTCGATCCCCGCAGCCATGGCTCAATCGATCTCCTGCTTCACGATATGGCCATCGGTCGGGTCGAAATAGACCTCGACCTTCCGGCCTTCCTTGTCGTGGCCGTAGATCTCGTAGCAATTGCCCTTGGTGGTCTTGAAGGTGCGGATGTCCTTGTAGCCCATCCCGGCGATCTTCGCCTTCATCTGGTCTTCGGACATCCACTTGTCCCTGGGGGCGCTGGTGCAGGTCGTGCTGGCCAGGGCCGGTGCGGCCAGGACGGTCAGAACCGCGGCGGGGGCCGCGACGGCGGCAAACAGACGGGCATACGACATGGGGAGAGACTCCAGAGGGCAGTGGGGAAGCTGATCCGATGTGGCGGCGCAGACGACCCCGTCCCGCGCCACGTCATCAGCCTACCCATGCGGGCTTTCACCCCGCTTACCCACGGCTTGCGCGATCCTTACGGCCCGCGCCCGAGACGATCTCAGCGCCCCAGAAGCCCCTTCAGCGCATCGCCGAAATTGCCCGAGCGGACGTCGTCGAGCGTCTTGCGCGCGGCGTCGGGATCTTCGAGCGTGCGCTTGACGGTTCCTTCCAGATCCGGCCGGAACGACAGGTTGTCCCACGGGCCCTGAACCAGAACCGGCACCAACACGCCAGCGAGCCCGGTCTGTCCGCCCTGGCCTTCCAGATTGGCCACGGCCTTGGGCTCGATGCGGTAATCGACCCGCCGTGCCGGCAGATCGACCCTGCCCTGGCCACCGACCCGCAGGAGCGGTGCCTGCATTTCGGCGTCGCGATTGGTCAGAATGCCCTTGTCGATGGTGTAGGTACCGGCAAGACGGGCGAAATCGGTCTTGCGCACATCGGTCGCCTCCCCACGCAACGCGCTGGCCGGGTCGCGGATCAGGGCGGCAATATTGATGCCGCGGATCGCACCATCGGTGAACTCGAAGAGCCCCTTGCCGCCAAGCGACCCGATCAGGGCACGCTGGCTGTTGCCGCGTGCCGTCAGATCGGCCTCCAGCCGGCCCTTGCCTTCCAGACGATCGAAATCGGCCGACGCCTTCAGCAGAGGCAGCATGTCGAGACCGCTGAAGGTGGCCTTGACGCTCATCGACGCAGGCGTCGCCCGGCCGTCCAGGCCGATGGTCGCCGATCCGCTGCCGCCATAAAGCGCGGTCTTCGGCACCTCGATCCGCGCCCGCCGGTCATCCAGGGCCAGGCGGAGTTCGGTCGCCCCCAGCTTCGTATCGCCGAGGCTGACCGAGGTCGCATTCAGCGTGACATCGGCATCGAACAGACCGAGGACAGAGAGATCGATCGGATCGTCGCTCCAGCCGCCCGCGGCCTTGTCGGTCCCGGTCGCACCGCTCCCGGCACCGGCCTCCGATGATCCGCCTGCGACATAGCGATCAAGCACCAGATCGCCGGTGGTCAGCCCGGCCGTGATCTTCGGGCGCGGCCCTGCGATATCGGCCGAGAGCGAGCCCGTGGCCTCGATATCGTCGACGCCCAGTTTCATGTCGGTGAGGGCGATCCGCGCCGCCGTGGCGTCGATCCGGCCATCGAGGTTGAGCCGGGTGGCGACACCCTCCGGCAGGGCCGGCCCGGGGGCGGCGGCGGCGATGATCGACCGCAGATCCGGCAGCGACAGCCCGGCCGTCCCCGTGAAGCCCGGAGAGGTCCCAAGGACCGCGTCACCGGCAAGGTGGATCTTCCCCTCACCCAGCGCGAGGTCCAGACTGACCGGCGTCTGTCCACCTTCGAGCACCGCCCGCGCCTGCCCTGCCTCGGCCGAAACCGTCAGCGCCTGGTCCCGCCAGCGGGCATCGCCCGCAAGCGTCAACCGGCTGTCCAGGTCGGGGGCGGCGATGGTCAGGTTCACGTCGTCGAGCCGCTCGTCGGTACCGGTCACCGCATCGGTGTAGACGACCGTGCCGTTGGCGATCTTCACCTCGCCGAGGCTGAGACCGGAAAGCCCACCGCCGGAAGATGAGGTCCCGGCCGGTGCGGCCGGCGCCGGGCCCGTGGTCGGGGGCGCCGCCGGCGTCAGGGTCCCGCTGCTGGTCTGCCCCCCGGCATTGATCTGCCAGTTGGCCGCGCCGTCGGCATTGCGCTCAAGCCGGATCACCGGCTCTTCCAGCACGAACCGCCGCACCTGAACATCGCCCGACAGAAGCGGCCAGAGCGCGAGTTCGACCTGAAGCTGGCCGATCCGCGCCATATCGCCGGCATCGGACCAGGGGGCATTGGCAAATCGGGCCCCGTCGACCCGGACCGCAAGATCGGGCAGCAGATCGAGACCGACATCTCCCTCGATCACCAGCTTGCGCCCGGTGCGGGCCTCGACCTCGGCGGTGACCCGCTGCACGATCGCCCCGGTCGGGATCAGGAAGGGTGCTGCGACGGCGGCTCCCACCAGCACGACCACCAGCACCGCCGCTGCGATCAGGATCTTCTTCACCATCCGCGCCTCTCTCCCCGGGGGATCAGGATCCAGTCAGATGTTCCACTCTTCACCATGCCTGATCCGGGCGCGCCTGTCCGGTGACAGAACTTGTCCGGTGCCGGAAACCACCCACGGACCCGATCGCCAGGCCGTCCCATGATGACCGGACCGCCCATGAAAAAAGGGCGGACCCGCCGGAGCGGAGCCACCCTTTTTGGTCGTCTTCGCGATCTGCGGGCCGGTTACCCGGCCCGGCGTCGGTCAGGATCGATCAGGATCACTGGGCCAGACGGATGATCACGACGCGGTTGCGCTGCTCACGCACGCCGTCGGCCGTCGGCACCGGCACCTCACGCTCGCCATGGGCGACCGCGGTGATGGCGTTGCGCGGCACGCCCAGCTTCACCAGCTCGGCGGTCACCGACTCGGCGCGGCGGGTCGACAGGCGGTCGTTGTACGGGATCGGGCCCGAACGGTCGGTATGGGCGTCGAGCCGCAGGGCGACCGACTTGCGCTCCTTATAGGCCTGGGCGGCATCACGGATGATGTCATAGGCCTGACCGTGCAGCTGGGCGCTGTCCCACGGGAAGAAGATCTGGAACTCGACCGGCTTCACCACGGCAATCGGCTGCGGCGCCGGGGCGGCCTTGGCTTCAAGCTCGGCCATCGCGTCCTCGAACATCTTGCGGCAGGCCGCGATGTCCTCGGGCTGATGGTTCTCTTCCTGCTCCTGGACCCAGCAGTCGAAGCCGGCCTGGGCCTTGGCGGCCGCAACGGGCTTCGCCGAGGTCGCGCCGCCGTTCAGCTGCGTCATCAGACGCTGGCGGGCCGAGGACAGGGCCGGAACCGACGCGGCCGGCAGGTACCAATCCGAGAGCTGCTCCGGCGGCACCATGGTGCCTTCGCGGGCCCACTCACCCTTCTGCGCAAAGACGTCGCCGTCGACCCAGTCGAACTCGGCGCGCTCGGCGCGGGCCAGCGCCAGATACTCGTCCGACAGGGCCGCGAGGAACGGGTCGGCCGGGGCCGGGGTCTGCGCGATGCTGTCGGGGTCGATCAGACCGCAGGCAGAGATGCTGCCGGCAACGAGGCCGACCACGGCAATGCGGTTCAGCGCGTTCATTATGGATTACCCTCCTTGGTGAAGCCGTTGGGGTGGTTGCCGGGCATCCTATCGAATACGGCACATGATGCCCGAGTCATCGTCGTGGCTTTTTCGTCACCCTTGATGCCCACCATAGAACACGGCCTGGATCAGGGTTTCTGGCACGTGATTTCCGGTGTTCGACCGGGTTCAGGACGGTCGGGCACCGCAGCTCACGCAGCCATTCGGAGATCATGCAACCCCCGCTGTGCTTCGCGAGCCTGCACCTCCTCCACGCCGCCCGGCGAGGGGATGGCGGCAGACTTCGCACGAAGGCGCGGTTTCGAGAATACTCCCGAAACCGGCCGGGAAAAACAGGCAACCGGCGCCATTCCAGCCGATCGGAGATCGCGGCGGCGGCCTCCGGCGTGCCCTTCGCCCCTCAACTCCGACGACCGTTTTACGATCCATGATGGGCGGACCGGATTGACGCCACATATTGTCACAGCATCCTTAATGTTTCGCGACACGGGTCCAGGTCAAGGGTTGCTTCGGATGAGTCTGACCTTGGTGCATCATTCCTGCTACACTGTGCCCTTCCCGCCACGGCACCGTTTCCCAATCGGCAAGTTCGCGGCCCTGAAGGCGCATCTGGACCGGGGGCCGTTCGCCGACAGGTTTTGTCATCTCGTGCCCGAGCCCGCCGATGCCGCCCTGCTGGAGCAGGCCCATACCCCCGATTACGTCGCCGACGTCCTTGCCTGCCGGCTGGACCAGACGGCGATCCGCCGCATCGGTGTACCCGTTACCCCACCTGTCGTGATGCGGGCGACGGCATCCGTGGGCGGCACGGTCGCCGCGGTCGAGGCGGCCCTCGCCCGCGGTATCGCCAGCAACACCGCCGGCGGCAGCCATCACGCCCATGCGGGCTACGGGGCGGGGTTCTGTGTGTTCAACGATGTCGCCGTAGCCGCCTGCCACGCGCATGCCACGGGCCGGGCGAAACGGGTGGTGATCATCGACCTCGACGTTCACCAGGGCGACGGGACTGCCCGGATTCTGGAAGAGCAATCCTGGGCCATCACCTTCTCGATGCATGGCGCGCGCAACTTCCCCGTGCGCAAGGCACGCAGCACCATCGATATCGAACTGCCCGACGGCACCGGCGATTCTGCCTATCTGGATCAGCTGGAAGAGGCCCTGCCCGGGTTGCTGGACGCTCCCCGGCCGGATCTGGTCATCTATCTGGCGGGGGTCGATCCGCATCAGGACGACCGGCTGGGGCGGCTGGCGCTCACCGATCGCGGCCTGGCGGCCCGCGAACATCTCGTGCTCGACCGGTGTCTCGCCCGTGGCATTCCGGTGGCGACCGTGCTGGGGGGCGGCTATGACGAGGATGTCGAGGCCCTGGCCCGCCGCCACGCGCTTGCGATCGAGACCGCCGTCAGACTTGCAGAGGCCTACAGATTGTGATGGACGACGAGTTGAAGACCGTCGGTGCCGGCCATTCGGTTGCAGGCATTGCCGCGATGGTGGCCGCGGGCACCCGGCGGATGCTGGAAGAGGCGATGGATATGGCGGTCCTGGCGGAATTTCCGCTCGCCTCGGGCCGGCGGGCGGACCTGATGGCCCTGGACGCGAAGGGGCAGTTCACGCTGATCGAAATCAAGAGCGGCGCCGCGGATTTCCGCACCGACCGGAAATGGCCGGAATATGCCGGCTGGGCGGATCGCTTCCTGTTCGCCGTCGCTCCGGATTTTCCGCAGCAGATCCTGCCCGAAGACGAGGGCCTGATCCTGTCCGACGGCTTCGAGGCGGCGATCCTGCGCGAGGCGAAACCACGCCCACCGCTCGCACCCGCCCGGCGCAAGGCGCTTACCCTGCGTTTCGCCCGCATTGCCGCACGGCGGCTTTCCGGCGGACCGGTCCCCTCAGGGTTCTGACGGTCGCTCAGTCCAGGGCCGCCTGCCGTTGCGGCAGAACGGCCTCGATCGCCGCGATGATCTCACGGTCGGTCGGCTCCACCCGCGAGGGCCAGCTCTTCACCGCATGCCCCTGAGCATCGATCAGGTATTTGTGAAAATTCCAGCGCGGAGCCGCGTCGTCGCCAAGTGACGTGGTCAGCCAGCGAAACAGCGGATGTGCATCGCTGCCACGTACCGTCTGCTTTTCCGCCAACGGAAAATCAACGCCGTAGGTCACGGTGCAGAACTCCTTCGTGCGGCCGGCATCGTCATATTCCTGGCCACCGAAATCGCCCGAGGGCACGCCGATCACGACCAGGCCGCGCTCCCGATAATCCTGCCAGAGCTTCACCAGCCCTTCATATTGCCGGGTAAAACCACAAAGCGAGGCGGTGTTGACGATCAGCAGCGGCCGGCCCCGCCAGGCCGCCATGTCGATCGTGCCGCCATCGATCGCCGGCAGGGAAAAATCATAGGCCGTCATGCCGGTCGCCTCCGCCGTCATATGTCTCAACGCCTCGCCGCCGGTGCTGCGCGGCAGTGCCGAGGCGGGCAGCACCGCCACGGCCCAGATCGTCGCCGCTGCGGTCGCAGCAATCCCCGCAGCCAGGATCCTGCCGATGGTCATGACGCGCACCCTCCCGGCTGAAAACAGCCGACCTGAAACGCCGAGGGCCGTCCTGCCCTCTCCCGTCTGGGGAGAGAATAGGACGGCCCGTCATCGGTTCAAGCCCGGAACCGGGGGTGCGGCCCTGTGGCGTGATCCCGGCGCTCAGCTTTGCTGACGGCGGTCTGCGAAGTAGTTGCGGGCATTCACCAGGATCTGGCGCCGGCCGACATGGTCGGGCGGGCTGACCATGCCCTCGGCCTCCATCCGCTCCACCAGCCGGGCGGCGCGGTTGTAGCCGATCTGCAGATGGCGCTGGATGAAGCTCACCGAGACCTTGTCTTCACGCAGGATGAGCGAAACGGCCTGGGCGAAAATGTCACCGTCATCCTCGCCCTCGGCGGTAACGTCATCCGAGGGCAGCCCCTCGACCGGACCGTCGCCGTCGTCCTCTTCGGTCACACTGTAGACATAGTCCGGCCGGCCCTGGCCGCGCAGATGCTCGACCACCTCCTCGACCTCGCGATCGCTCACGAAGGGCCCGTGAACGCGGGTGATGCGCCCGCCGGCCGCCATGAACAGCATGTCGCCCTGGCCGAGAAGCTGCTCGGCACCGGCCTCGCCCAGGATGGTGCGGCTGTCGATGCGACTGGTGACCTGGAAGGAAATCCGGGTCGGGAAATTGGCCTTGATCGTGCCGGTGATCACGTCCACCGACGGCCGCTGCGTGGCCATGATCAGATGGATGCCGGCGGCGCGGGCCATCTGGGCCAGCCGCTGGATCAGGGTCTCGATTTCCTTGCCCGCGACCAGCATCAGGTCGGCCATCTCGTCGACGACGACCACGATATAGGGCAGGTGTTCGAGGTCGACGATCTGCTCCTCGAAGATCGGCTCCTGCTTCGCCTTGTCGTAGCCGACCTGGACCCGCCGGGTCACCTGCTCGCCGCGCTCGGCAAGTTCGGCGACGCGGCCGTTATAGCCCTCGATGTTGCGCACCCCCAGCAGCGACATGGAGCGGTAGCGGCTCTCCATCTCGCGCACGACCCATTTCAGCGCCGCGACCGCCTTGTTGGGGTCGGTGACGACCGGGGTCAGCAGATGCGGGATCTCGTCATAGACCGACAGTTCCAGCATCTTGGGGTCGACCATGATCAGCCGGCACTGTTCCGGCGGCAGCCGGTAGAGCAGCGACAGGATCATGGCGTTGATGCCGACCGACTTGCCCGATCCCGTGGTACCGGCGATCAGCAGATGCGGCATGCGGGTCAGATCGACCACCACCGGCTCACCGCCGATGTTCTTGCCCAGCGCGAGCGGCAGGCGATGATGCGCCTGGGTATAGGCAGGCGAGGCCAGGATCTCGCGCAGATAGACGGTCGCCCGCGACTCGTTCGGCAGTTCGATGCCGATCACGCTGCGCCCGGGCACCACGGCGATGCGGGCGGTGATGGCGCTCATCGACCGGGCGATGTCGTCGGCCAGATTGATCACGGTCGAGGATTTGGTGCCGGGCACCGGCTCCAGCTCGAACAGGGTCACCAGCGGCCCGCGCCGGACCTCCATGATCTCGCCGCGCACGCGGAAGTTCCTGAGCACGGTTTCAAGCTTGCGGGTCTTGTCGGCAAGCACGCCCTCGTCCAGCGCCGGATCGTCTTCCGCCTCGGATGTCGCAAGCAGGGCAAGCGCCGGCAGGACGTAGCCGGGATCCTCTTCCACGTCTTCCCAGGCCGGCGTCTCGTCGGCCGGCCCGTCTTCGGCGGGCATCGACCCGGGCCCTGAAAGGACGTCGTCTTCATCTTCATCGCCGGCGGGCGTCGCCTCGTCGGCCATATCCTCGTCGGCCATGTCCTCGTCCGACGTGTCTTCGTCGACGAAGTCGTCATCAGGCATGTCGTCGTCGAGCACGTCGTCGACGAGATCTTCATCCATCGCGTCGCCGCCGCGCTCCGGCCCATCATCTTCCGCCATGCCGGCATCCACCGCCATGTCGGCCTCGACCGGATCCGGAACATCCTCTTCGGCCGCCTCGTCGGCATCGTCGACGACAGGCTCTGCCTCGGGCACGGACGGATCTTCCGCCATCGGCTCTCCGGCTGCGGCGGCCTCGATGTCCGGAACGTCTTCTCCGGCATCCGCGGCATTTGCCTCGGCCAGCGCCTGGAAATCGAAGACCGGTTCCTCGCCCGGGATGATCTCAGCCGTCAGCAGCTCGCCATCCATCAGCGGCGGCGGCAGGATCAGCGGTACGGACAGCGCCAGGGCCAGCGCCTCCGCCTCGTCGGGCCAGTCCTCGGCATCCTCGGGCTCCAGCGCCGGGGCAAGGGCCGCTTCCGACCATTCGACGCCGGCCAGAAAGCCGTAGGCCACGGCCAGCGCCTGGGCCTCGTCGACCGTGCCGGTGGCATAGATGATCGCCGCCTGCTCGGTGCCGGGATGGGCCTCGATGGCCCATTCCGGCTGGCCGCTCTCGTCCAGCGCCACCTTGATCAGACGGAAGGGGCGATCGGTCATCGCACACCACAGGCCGAATTCCTCGGCACGCGGTGGCATGGCGTTGTCCTGCTCGGGCTCGCGGCGCGGGTCCAGATCGGGCAGCGTATAGGGGCGCCGTGCGGTCATGCGTCCACCCTGTAGGCGGCGACGAGAAGCTTGCTCACCTCGCCGTCGAGATCGAAGAAGGGCAGCACCAGACGTTCCCAGGTCTGCTGCTCGCCGTCGAACATCGCCGTATACACCCGCGAGACCGGCAGCCGGTCGGCGCGCACCGCATCATATTCGGCAGCGAGCACGGCCGCGCGGTCGGCCGCGATCCGGGCAAGGGTGCAGCCGGTCAGGTCGCCGCCGAAGGCGGATGCATAAGCGGGGCTGTAGTAGCGATAGACGTAACCGCCGGTTTCGTCCAGACCCAGGATGGCCATGTTGTCGAGCCAGGGCCTGAGGTCGGCCGGCGACATGCCGTCGAGAGCAGGAAAGCTGCCGCCGGCGCACAGCCGGAGCCAGAGGCCATAGAGGGCCTTCAGCTTGGGATGCCGCACGACGAGCGCCAGAGTGGATGAGGACATCGCGGAACCGATTACGGTTGGAGAGACGGAACGGAACGAGGCCGACGGAACGCCGCAGCCAGCCGCATCCGGCAGGCTTGCCGGCCGCGGCCGTCGCGGAGGATCCGCCGGATCAGGCCTTGAGCTTCCAGCCGCGGGCGAGCGCCCGCCAGCAGGCGATGCCAAGCACCAGGTCGACGCCGGCCAGCACGGCCATACCCGCCAGCACCGACCCGTCGGCATGGCCGGTGATGCCATAGCGGAACCCGTCGATCATATAGAAAAACGGGTTCAGATGCGCCGCAAAGCTCCAGCCTTCGGGCAGGCGCTCAACCGAATAGAAGGTGCCCGACAGGAAAGAAAGCGGGGTGATCACGAAATTGGTGATCGCCGCCATCTGGTCGAACTTGTCCGCCCAGACGCCGACCAGAATGCCGATCAGCGCCATCATCGCCGAGGCCGCCACCAGGTGGTAGATCACGAAGCCCGGATGGGCGAATTCGAAATGCACGAAGGGGCTCATCGCCGCAATCAGCACCACGCCCACGACCACGCCACGCGTCACGGCACCCAACGCATAGCCCAGCGTCATCTCGACGGCCGAAAGCGGCGCCATCAGCACGTCGACGATATTGCCCTGCACCTTCGAGATCATCAGCGACGAGGACGAGTTCGCGAACGCGTTCTGCACCACCTGCATCATGATCAGGCCCGGTGCCAGGAACTCAAGATACGGCACGCCCCCCACCGTCTCGACCGCACGGCCGAGGGCGAGCGAGAAGATCGCGAGGAACAGCAGCCCCGTCACCACCGGCGCGGTCAGGGTCTGGCCTGCGACCTTCACGAAACGGCGCACCTCGCGCAAATAGAGGGTCGCGAAGCCCCGCCAGTTGACCGCTCCCATCTGTCGCGGTTCGCCCATGTCGTCACCTCGCTTCCACCGGAACCGACGGCACCCGCCGCCGCCCCTGTCTCCGGCCGTTCTGAGCCGGATGGGGCTGGCGGAGGATAAGCGCCATGGGCCGGAGGGGCAAGAGCGCGACGAGAACACCTCGCGTACGCCCCGCGCCCGGCTTCAGCGTGTGGGCTGGGCGTCGCCCCCCGCTTCGCCCGAGCCGTCGTCGATCCTGGGCGGGCGGCGGCTGTCCTCGTCGCCCGGCACAGCATGGACATCGCGCCGGTCCCGCGGATCTTCTGCGGGGGGCACCGTCCCGGGCAGCTGCTTCGGCGCCGAATGGCCCGTGGCGCCCGAGCGCCAGGACCCCTCGGTCTTGAGCACCTGCACCGGTGCCGCAGGCGCCTTGCCGTCCTTGCCCACGCCGAAATAGAGCGTGGTATGCGGGAAGGGGATCTCGACGCCCCGCTCGTCGAAGGCCTGCTTGATACGGGCGAAGAAGGCGCGCTTCACCGCCCATTGCTGGCCGGGCTTCGTCATGATCCGGCCGCGAACGATCACATCGCTCGGGCCGAAACGATCGAGGCCGAAGATCTCGATCGGCTGAAGGATCAGATCGCGGAACTCCGGATCCTGCCCCATGGCCAGGCCGACCTCGCGCATGATCTCGGCCACTTCCCCCACATTCTCGCGATAGGCGACACTGATATCGAGCAGGGCGTAGGAGAAGTCCTTGGTCAGGTTCTGGACGATATCGACGGCGCTGAACGGCACGGTGCGCACCACACCCTCCACGTCGCGCAGGCGGATGGTGCGCACGGTCATGCGCTCCACCGCACCCGTCTGGCCGGCGACGGTCACCACGTCACCGACCGAGATCGTATCCTCGAACAGGATGAAGGCGCCGGTGATGAAGTCCTTGACCAGGGTCTGGGCGCCGAAGCCGATGGCGAGGCCGACGACACCCGCACCAGCCAGCAGCGGCGCGATGTCGATGCCGATTTCCGAGAACACGGTCAACACCACCACCAGGGTGAGGACGATCATGATCACGTTGCGCAGCATCGGCAGCAGGGTCTTGGCGCGGGTGGTCGGCGCACGGTCGCCATCGGATTGCAGGCGCCTGGAGATGGCGCCGTCGACCATCTCCCAGATCACCGCGGCGCCAACCACGAAGACCACGATCTTGACCAGCGCCCCCACCACCCGGGCGCCGACGTCCGAGGCAAGCCAGGCAAGACCGCCCAGCCCCCAGACTTCAAGCAGCGCCAGCACGGCGAAGACGTGAATGAAGCCCACGATCGCCGTGCGCGTAATGGAAAGATAGCGGTTTACCCGGGTCTCGATACCGGGGTGGCGGAGAATGAACTCGTCCGAGACCGAGAACAGCCGCTCCAGAACCCGTTCCGCCGCCATCACGGCCACCCGGTCCAGCAGCAGGATCACGATGGTGGCACCGGTCGCCTGCGCCAGGAAGGTGAAGCCACCATCGACCCCCAGCAGCCATATCCCGGCAGCTACGGCCACATAGGCCAGTGCCAGCACATGCCAGACATCCGCAAGGCGGGCCCGCAGCGTCGCCATGCCCATGCGGGTGACCTCGCGCGCCCGGTCCGCCGCAGCGGCGGCAAGATCGGGCGGGACGTCGTTATCGGCGCTCCGGACATCGTCCCCGGCCGGTGCAGCGCCAAACGGCGCCGAGCCGTCGCCGGGATCGGCCATCGCAGCTTCGGTCCCCGGGGCGTCATCCGCAGCGAACCGCAGCTGCCGACGACCGGCGATCACATCGGCCACCTCCCGACGGTTCTGGAGCACCACGACCGCTGCCAGGCTGGCGACGAACAGGCCGAAGACCTTCGAGGCCACCAGCAGCACCGGTGCCGAGACCCCGAGGGTACGGGCGACATCATAGAGGAACCAGCCATACACCGTGATGCGCGCGAAGCGCTTCAGCCAGATGTAGAGATAGGCGGCGGTTTCATCCGAGAAAGGCAGCGGCCGCAGCCGGCGTATCTGCGGCCGCAGAGCGACCCGCCCCACGGCCAGCACGGCACGCACCGCGATGTTCGCCTGCACGACGGCAATGGCGATCATCGCCGCGTCGCCGGTGGGCCGGACCAGAGCCGTCGCCGCTGCGGCACCGCCGGCAAAGGCCGCAATGCCCAGAAGATCGATCACCAGCAGAGTGATGCCGCGGGCCGCCCGGCGCCAGCGCGAGGCCGGCGGATTGGTCGCAAGCCGCTGACGCGGGCGCGACAACAGCGCCTTGACGACCCATTCCAGCAGGAAGCCGGCAATGACCACGGCGGCAAGCCGCACGATCAGCTCCAGCCATTGCTCCCGCTTGCGCTCGTTGGCAAGGCCGCGGCCGATACGCTCCAGCTCGTCGGGCGTATGCGACAGCGCGACGGCCGCCTTCTGAAGATCACGCCCCAGCGCATCGAGGCGATTGGCGATCACGGTCGCCGGACCGTCCAGGAAGGGCATCACCAGTTCGGCTGCCAGTTCCTCCCCCGCGGGCGAGGCCGCATCCGTCCCGGCTGTCTTGAGGCGCTGGATCAGCTTGTCCCGACCTTCGGGATCCTCAAGCAGTTTGATCAGCGCATCGACTTCCGCCTGACCGTCGGCAGCGGCGGCATCAGCGGACGCGGAACTGCTGGAGGGGAGACCGGGCAATGTCTGTGCCTGCACCTGACCGGCAACGGCCGTCATCAGGGCGAACAGGCAGATCAGGATCACAGGTGCGATCCGAAGCAGGGATGCGGGGCGGGCGAAGGCGGTAAGGCGCGGCATCATCGTCTCGCTCGACACGTGGAACCGTGCCTGAACCGGCACGACCAGGGATGGCGAGACGGTATGGAGCCTGCATCGCCACGTCAATCACGACGCCGTGCGCCCCGGAATCGTCACGATGCCCGCCTCACCCCGGCAGCGCTGCACCCGTCGCCCGGACAACCGCAGCGCCGCCAAAATTCGCGTAATTCGGTATGGATCTGAGAAACTGATTCAATTAAAAGATAGAAAAACACGTATAAGGCGATTCATAAACGGTATCATATCTCGATACGAGAAAACGCCAAAGCAAGCCGGACCCGCATCCGCATCGACGCGCTCCTGGGGATGGAGCGATGAGGGGGAGAACAGGGGCAGATGAGGACGAGCACGGGCCGCGCATGGCGCGGCGGACTGGCAGCCACCCTGAAAGCGGCTGCCGGAACGATGGCGTTTTGCGCCTGGGTGGCAGCCGGTCTGTCGCTGATCGGGCCGGCCGCAGCCGCAGACCCGGTCGAGGTTAAATTCGCGACCATCAGCAATACCTCCGACGAATACGCGCTGGGAGTGACCTGGTCCACCCTGCTCGACAAAACCCGGTCGGGCGTCGCCATGGAAGTGGTGGCCCATGGTGGCACGCCGAAGCTGCTGCGCGGCGTGGTCGACAAGGACTGGGATATCGGCATCATCGCCTCGCCGCATCTGCTCTATGCCCGCGACGGGCTGTTCATGTTCAAGGGCAGGGCCGAGGACGGCAAATATTATGACGAGGTCCGCGTGCTGCTGACGCTGGAAAGCGGTGTCGCACATTATCTGGCACGCGCCGGATCGGGCATCCGCACCCTCGCCGATCTTCGCGACAAGTCCATCGCCGTCGGCACACCGGGCGGCTTCTCAGGGACAGTCAATCTGGCTCTTCTGGCGGCCCATGGCCTGGATCCGGCCAAAGGCGACGTCAAGGCGCAGTACCTCGAATATTCCACCGCCATGGACGAGCTGCGCAACGGCATGCTCGATGCGGTCTATCTCTGGGGCGGTCTGCCGCAAGGTGCCGTCGCCTCGGCGGCGCTGCAGAGCGATCTCGCCTATGTCGGCCTGGATCCGGTCGCCATGGAAAGCTGGCGCAAGACCTTTCCGGCCGCGGACTATTACGATCTGCTCACGCTGACCCCGGAGCGCATCTCGACTGCCTATGACGGCCATCTGAAGCCCGAGGCACCCGTCGTCAGCTGGACGACCCGCATGCAGATCATCGTCCACCGTGACATGCCCGACGATGTCGCCTACCGGCTGGTCAAGACGCTGTGGGAGAACATCGACGAAGTTCGCCAGGCCTCGCGCGAACTCTCGATCATGTCGCTCGATCAGGCGGTACAGAGCGCCAGCGGCATGATCCATCCGGGCGCGAAGCGCTTCTACGTCGAAGCCGGCGTCATGAAACCCTGATCCGGGGCGCGCCCCCCGCCGCCCGCCACAGACGCATCCCGAAGACATTCGACCGACCGGCCAGCCGCGTGACAGGCGCATGGCAGGCCGACAGGGGTCGTTGCGTCTTCCGACCAGAACCGAGGACACATCCCATGAGCGTCATCACCGACGGCCCCGGCCTCCGGCCGGCGGCCCGTTCCGACGGCTGGACGCGGACCACCCGCGGCCTCGCCGATGCCTGCGGCCTCGCCCTCATGATCTTCATCCTGGCGACCATCGCGTTGGGCGAACTGCCACTGCCGGTGCAGCGCGGCGCGGTGCTGCTGCTCGGCGCCGCGGCCATCCTGTTTTCGACCCCGACCCTGCCCGCCACCTGGCGCAGCAGCCGGGCCGGCCGTCTGGCCGATCGCGCCCTGACCATCATCTTTCTGGCCGCGATCCTGGCGGCGATGGTCTATGTGTTCGTCGACTGGTTCGAGATGTTCTCGTACCGCATGGGCTTTCCGCTGCCCGAAGACGTGATGGTGTTCTGCGCCACGCTGATCGTGACGCTGGAAATCACCCGCCGGGCCTGCGGCATGGGCATGGCGCTGCTGGTGGTCGGCTTCATGGGCTTCATCTGGGCCGGCCCCTGGCTTCCGGGCGTGCTGCACCATTCCAGTGTCCGGCTTGAAGTGGCACTTGAAGAGATGTTCGGCCAGGGCGGCATCCTGGGCTCGTCGCTGGGGCTGATGGCGTCGATGATCTATGTCTTCGTGCTTTACGGTGCCGTCCTGCAGGCCAGCGGTGCCGGCGACTCGATCATCCGCCTTGCCGGCCGCGCCACCCGGCGCGTCCCCGGTGGCCCTGCCCAGGCCGCGGTGGTCGCCAGCATGGGCTTCGGCTCCCTGTCCGGCTCGGGTCCGGCAAACGTGCTCGCCACAGGCTCGTTCACCATTCCCTTCATGATCCGGGCCGGGTATCGCCCCGCCTTCGCCGGCGCGGTCGAAGCCTGCGCCTCCACCATCGGTCAGATCACCCCGCCGGTCATGGGCATCGTCGCCTTTCTGATGGCCGACATCACCGGCATTCCCTATGTCACCATCGTCATCGCATCGATCCTGCCCTGCCTGCTGTTCTATGCCAGCATTTCGCTCAGGGTTCTGTTCGCCGCCCGGGCCGGCGGCATGGAGGCGGCCGATGCCCGTGCCGCCGCGGATCTGCCGCCGGTCGACCGCGGAGACGTGATCCAGGGCCTGACCGTCGCCGCTTCGGCCGGCGGTATCGTCGCCCTGCTCGCCTCGGGCTATTCGCCCGCCTATGCCTGCCTCGCCGGCATCGCGGTCATCTTTCTGGGCGGTATCTGGCATGCACCGATGCGGATGGGGCCGCGCGTCGTCGTCCGGGTGCTGATCGAAGCCGCACGCGATGGGCTCGGCCTGCTCGCCATGTGTGCGGCCGTCGGCATCATCCTGGCCGTGGTCAACATGACCGGCGTCGGCCTCGCCTTCAGCAAGCTGGTTCTGGCCGTGGGCGGCAACGACCTGTTCACGGCGCTGCTCGCCACGATGATCGCCTCTCTGGTGCTGGGCACCGGCCTGCCGACGACACCCGCCTATCTGCTGCTCGCCTTCACCGTGGTCCCGGCGCTCACACAGCTCGGGCTGTCGGTGATCACCGCGCATCTCTTCATCTTCTATTTCGGCATCATGTCGGCAATCACCCCGCCGGTGGCCTTGTCGGCCTTCTCTGCCGCTTCGATCTCGCGCGTGCATCCGATGCGGCAGGCCGTGGCGGCGGTCCGGCTGGGGGCGACCGGCTTCATCATCCCCTTCCTGATGGTCTACCATCCGGGGGTGCTGATCGTGGACCAGACCCCGCTCGCCATCCTGTCCTCCACCCTCGCCTGCCTGGTGGCGGTGACGGCGCTGGCGGCGGCCGATCAGGGCTGGCTGATCCGCCGGCTGCATCCGGGCTGGCGGCTGCTGCTGGCAGCGGCGGCTTTCGGCCTGATCCTGCCCGAAGCATTGTCGACGGTCGCGGCCGTGGCGGCCCTCGTGCTGGTGACCACGGTCCAGATCATCCTGGCCCGCCGCGAACGCGCAGCACGGCCGGCCGCACTGGCTGCGGAATAAGACGCCTCCTGGTTCCGGCTTTGCGACTACAGCATGTCCCGAAGCCGGAACCAGGCCATGGTCGCAACCAGCAGCGGTGTGCGCGCCCAGCCGCCGGGAAAATCGATATGGCGCAGGCCGTGGAACAGATCGAAACGGCTGCGGTCACCGGTCACGGCCTCGGCGGCCAGCCGCCCGGCCAGCGCCGTGGCGGCCAGGCCATGGCCTGAGAACCCCTGCAGCACCAGGATGTCGGGGGTTACCGCGGTAAAATGCGGCGTGCGGTCATGGGTGATGTCGACGAACCCGCCCCAGACCTCGGCGGTCGGCACATCGGCCAGATCGGGGAAGATGCCGATCATGGTCCGGCGCATTGCCGTGTCGAGGTTCAGCGGCTCCAGCGTCGAATAGCTGACCCGGCCGCCGAACAGCATGCGACGGTCGCCGGCCAGGCGGAAATAGTTGAGCGCGAACTTGCAGTCGGACACCGCCACCCTGCCGGGCAGCAGCCGCTCGGCAAGCGCCGGATCCAGCGGTTCGGTGGCCAGCACATAGGTGCCGACCGGCATCACCTTCCAGCGTATTTCGGGGATCAGCCGCCCGTTCTCGTGATTGGCGGCGGCGACCACCGCATCGGCGGTGACGGTGCCATGCGGCGTCTCGACCCGGGGCGGCCTGCCCCGATGAAGGGCCGTGGCGGAGGTTTCCTCGAAGATCCGCACACCCGCCTCTTCGGCCACACGGGCAAGGCCCAGCGCATAAGCCAGCGGATCCAGATGGCCGGCGCCCCGGTCCAGCATGCCGCCGATATAGCGCGGGCTGCCGACATACTCGCGGATACGGGCGGCGGGGATCAGCCCGGACCGGTCATAGCCCCAGGCGCGCTCGCGCGCCAGCTCCGCTTCCAGACCCCGCATATGACGGGGCTTCAACGCGGCCATCAGCACGCCTTCGGTGAAGTCGCAATCGATCCCGTGACGGGCGATACGGTCGCGGACCAGATCCAGCGCCTCGACGCTCATCCGCCACATGGTGCGGGCCTTTTCCTCCCCCACCTTGCCGATCAGCCGGTCGGCGCCGGCCGCAAAACCGTTCAGCAGCTGGCCGCCATTGCGGCCCGAGGCTCCCCAGCCGATCCGCCGCGCCTCGACGACCGCCACGCTGAGCCCGCGCTCCGCCGCCTCGATCGCCGTCGACAGCCCCGCCAGTCCGCCACCGATGACACAGAGATCGACCCTGAGATCCCCGTCGAGCGGCGGCCGTCGGCGCATCCGCCCCAGATTGTCTGCGGCATAGCGCGACCGGACATGCGGTTCGGGCGCAAGCGCCGGGACAGGGGCGGTGGTGACGTCGGCGCACATCGGGCAGGACCTTCCTTCTGGCGGCACGAAGACGCCCCCTTTCCCGGCCGGGAGATGACAGGGCGCCCGGCGAGAGTATCAGGCGGCCCCCGAGGGCGGTCAAGGAAGCCGGAAGCCGCAGGTCAGCGCCGCCCATGCCCGCGCATGACGGTCAGCAACAGCACGCCGGCCGTGATGAGAAGTGCCGCCACCAGATCGATCGGCCCGGGCACTTCGCCCAGCAGGGGGGCTGCAAGCCCCATGGTCACCACCGGGATCAACGCGCTCAGCGCCGCGCCTCCGCCAGCCCCAAGCCGCCGGACCGCCTGATTGAATGCATAGAGGCCGAGAACGGTGGCCCCCACGCCCTGATAGATCGCCTGAATCGCCATGTCGGCAAACGGAGCCGTCGCCAGTGCCGATGGCAGGAACAGCGCATAGACAGGCAGATAGCAGAGGGCGGACATCACCGCGGCAATCGCCGTGGCATGCAGGCCGTCAATGCCCGAGCGACGCAGCACCATCACATATCCGGTCCAGACCAGCGCCGCACACAGGAAAATCGCATGCCCCGGGGTCTGGCCGGGCCCGGCGGAAACCGCGGCAATGGTGATGCTGCCCGCCAGAACCGCCACGACGCCCGCCATGCGTCGCGGGGTAAGCGGTTCCCCCAATGCCCGGATACCGATCAAGGCCACCGCAGCGGTCATCAATCCAGGGATCAGCGCCGCGGCCTGTCCTGCGGGGGCGTATTGCAGACCGGCGGCCGACAGCAGGGCATAGGGCGCCCCACCCCCCACGACCAGCAGCGCAAGGCCCGGCGGCCCCAGCCGCCGCCAGGCAAGCCCGCGGCGCAGGATCACCGGGGCCAGCAACAGACCGGCGACGATGAAGCGGAGCGCAATGATGTCGAAAGGACCGAGAGTGGTCTGCACGCCGAAGCGGGTCAGGATGAAGGACCCGGACCACACCAGCACCCCCAGCAGCCCCCAGGCGATGCCGAGCGTGAAGGCCGCGCCCGACGGCGCGGCGGAGGTTGCGCCCCGGCGGGCGGTATCGGTCATCATGGTGTTGCGCGGAGGCATCGGCACAGGCCCTTTCATCGATGCCCCATCATCCCATCTTCCCCCGGCCCCGCTGCCATGGAATGCACGCATGAGCGGTCATCAGCCCGGCTTATGACCTTCAGCCGTCCACCCTTCCTCCTCCAGCACCCGGAGCAGCAGGTCCACGACGCCGCTCTCGACGGTCTCCGCACGGAACACCAGATGCAATCGGCGGGTCACGGGAGGGTCCAGCGGCCTGACGGTCAATCCGTCCACGTCATCGCGCGGAAAGGACGTCGCGGCAAAGAGAGTCACCCCCTGGCCCTGGCGAACCATCTCCAGCGCCGTGGTCAGCCCGGCCGTGGTGATGTCGCCCGGCCGCGGCACGGCGCCACCACCGAGCAGCGGTTCCACAACCGGCTCGCAGCCGCCGGCAAGCACAAGCGCCCGACCGGCCAGCAGGGCGACCGGCACCGAGGCCGCCTGAAGATCCGGGTCGTCCCGACGCCCCACCACCAGGAGCGCCTCGGGCCGGAGCGCGACCGATGGCAGTCCCTCTGGCACCACCGAGGTGACGGCGATATCGGCAAGGCCGCGGGCGACCCACGCGCCCACCTCGCCATGGCCGCCTTCGAACGCCCCCGTGACCAGGGTGGGGGCAAGCTGGCGCAATCGCCGGCACCAGGCGGACAGGGTTCGTTCTGCGATGCTGGGGATCGCGGCGATCCGCAACGGCCGCTCCTGGCGCCCCGCAGCCGCCCTGGCCCGGGCGGCGATGCGGTCGACCGCTGCAACCGCATCGGCCGCGTCGGCGAGCAGGGTTTCGGCAAGGGCAGTCGCGGTCACACCACCGCGGGTGCGCACCAGCAGCTCGACATCCAGTGTCTTTTCCAGCGCCGAAAGCGCCTGTGATGCGCCCGACTGCGTGAGGCCGAAGCGCCGGGCGGCTGCGCCGACGCTGCCGGTCTCGACCGCCGCGAGCAACAGTCTGAGCTGACCGAGGGTGATTTTGGGAGCCGCGCGGATCATGAGATCTTCCTGCCGGCAACGTCCAGCAGCCAGTCGCGCACCGCCATCACATCGGGGGCCGATCGTTCCGCAGGCGGGATCAGCAGATGATAGCCGTCCCCCGGCAGTTCCGGACCGAAGGGCGCTTCCAGCAGGCCGGCGGCAAGATCGTCGGCGACCAGGGTCAGGCTGGCGATCAGTGCACCATGTCCGGCGATCGCCGCCTGGATGGCATGGGCATCATCGGTGAAGCTGAGAACGGCCGTGCCCACGGGTTCCGGCCGGCCGGCCGCCATGGCCCAGGCCCGCCAGTCGGGCACCCGCTCCTGCCGCCGCCACTCCACCCTCAGCAGCGGCACACCGGCAAGATCCTCGGGCACATGCAGGCCAAGCCGCGGGCTCGCCACCACGCCGAAACGATCGGTCACCAGGGTTTCGGCGATGAGCCCCGGGAAGGGTCCCCGGCCGTAACGTACCGCCAGATCGGCGATGCCGGTGCCGAGGTCGACGACATCATCCGAAGCATGCAGACGAAGCTCGTGACCGGGGAACCGTTCCCGGAACCGACCAAGCGCCGGGATCAGCCGCTTTGCCGTGAACAGGCCCAGCGCCGTCAGGGTCACCGCACGCCGCGGAGCCGGCGGGCGAAGCGCCGCCACCGCTGCCGCCATGGCATCGAAGCCGTCGCGCAGCACCGGAAACAGCCGGTCGCCGGCCGGCGTGGTCACCACCTGCCGCACCCGCCGCTCGAACAGGGGCTGGCCCAGCGTCTCTTCCAGCAGGCGGATCTGATGGCTGACGGCCGTGGGCGTGACGCCCAGCTCCGCCGCCGCCAGCCGAAAGCTCTGATGGCGGGCGGCGGCTTCGAAGGTCTTCAGCGCCTGCAGCGGCGGCAGTTTTCGGGGGGGCAGCATGGATGAGCCAGACTTCATCATCACCTGAGGGATACGATTTTGTCAGACGGCAGCCTGCCGGGCAATTCTGTCGCCATCTTCAGCTTCGATGAATGAAGGAAATCACATCATGCTCCGGCTGTTGCAGATCGATGCCAGCGCCCGCCCCGGCCGCTCGGGCACGGACCCCCATGGCTCCCACACCCGCCGGCTGACCGCGCGCTTCGTCGAACGATGGCAGCAGCACCGGCAGGGCGACGCGATCCTGCGCCGCGATGTCGGCCTTGCGCCCCCGGCGCCCGTCGATGCGGACTGGGTCCGGGCCGCCTTCACCCGCCCGGACGCCCGGACCGGGGCCATGCAGGCGCGGCTTGCCGAAAGTGACCGGCTGACGGCGGAACTGCTTGCCGCCGACCTCGTGATCTTCGGTGCGCCCATGTACAATTTCGGCATGCCCGCACCGCTGAAGGCCTGGATCGACAACATCGTGCGGGTGGGCGTGACCTTCGGCTTCGACCGCAGCCGCGGTGACACGCCCTATTGGCCGATGCTGCCGGCGGGCAAGCGGGCGGTGATCATGACCGCGCGCGGCGATCTGGGGTACGGGCCGGGGGGCGTTCAGGCCCATAACGATCTGGTTGTGCCGGGGCTCGCGGCGCCCTTGCGCTATATCGGCCTGAACATGGTCGAGGTCGTGGCGATCGAGGGTGATGAATTCGGCGGCGACCGGCTCGCCGCCGCCATCGCCGCGGCTGAAACTGAGGCGGACCGGCTGGTCGACAGTCTCACCGCCGCCGCCGACGCAGCCAGGTGACGAGGCCGGTGACATAAAATCCCGGCAAGGCAAGCCCGGCCAGAAACACCACCACCTGTCCGGGCCATCCCAGCATCAGCCGGCCGTGCACCCCGTTCATCACAGCATGCAGATCCGGCCCGCCGGGCATGCCGCGCACGGAACCGCAGCCTGCATCGACCATCACCGTCCCGGCGGTGGTGGTGACGACCCAGCCCGGACCGGCCATCATGACCCCAAGGAAGCGGCCGCTGTCTGCTGCCTGAAGGCCCAGGCGTACCGCGGCGGCGGCATCCGGTACGGCTTCGCAGCTCCCGCCAGGGACCGGCAATGCCGCCACCGGCAGCGGTGCACGACGCCCCCCGCCGATCAGGTCGGGCCTTGCGAGCAGCGTGCCGGTCACGGCCAGCACGGCCAGCGGCAGCAGCAGCCAGATGCCTGCTGTCGCATGCATCACCCTGGCCTGCCGGTGCCAGGGCCCCCTGAATGACGGCAGCAGACGGCGGCGCCAGAAACCCGGGCGCGGTCGGTCCCCGACCCGCCCCGGCCACCAGAGATACGCCCCGCTTACAAGCGACAGGCACAGCACCATCCCGACAGCAGCCACCAGCCCCGCGCCCGTTCTGCCACCGAGCAGGGCCCGGTGCAGATCCAGCAGCCGTGCAAAAGCCAGATCGTCGAACGGGCGGATGCCGAGCACGGCCCCGGTCGCCGGATCGATGGTGCCCACGACAAAGCGCGGACCGCCGTTATCGGCCGGTTCGGTCAGCAGGGCGAGCACGGCTGCGACCGGCATCGGTCCGCTGCCGGGGGCGGCCACCGACACCAGACGGCGGGGTGCGGTCGCGATCGCTTCAGCCGCTTTCACCTGAAGATCGGGCGCAAGCGGCATCGCCGCAGGATCGGCAGGGTCGGCCATTGCCCCCAGTTCAAGGCGCAGCCAGGGTTCCTTCAGCACCAGAGCGGCACCGGTCAGACCGAGCAGGGCAGCCACCAGCCCGATGGTCAGCCCCAGCCAGAGATGCAGCCGCAACCAGATCCTGCGCCAGGACGGCCGGACGGATCGGGACATCACGGCGCCTCCCGCAGCCCGGCCTCGGCCAGACGGAGGGCTGCCGATCGTCGGGCCTGGTAAACGGCAGCAACGGCGAGACCGGCTGCCGCGGCCACCGCCAGGAAGGCACCGCCATAGCCGGCGGACGCGGCCAGAAGGGTCACCGCCGAGGACGTACCGATTTCACCCAGATCCCGGGTGCTCTGCACCGATGTCATGTCGGTGCCGGCCTGACCGGCAGATGCGGCGAAGCGCATGGCCAGCGCCATCGCCGCCACCGAGGCTGCCCCGGCGCCGAAGGCACCGAGCGCCGCGGCAAGAAAGGGCAGCGACAGAAGCGACGGGGTGGAGGCGAGAGGCAGAACCCCGACCGCCTGTGCGGACCAGGCGAGTGCCGCGCCCCCCGAAGCACCAAGCCCGGCAAACAGCGCCCGCCAGGCGCCGAAACGTGTCACCATCCACGCGCCGCCACCACAGCCCAGCAGAATGGTGACGGCACCGGCCGCGATGCCGAGCCGGCCGACCGCCGCGATCGTCCAGCCGGCATCGATCAGGAACAGCTTCCACAGACCAAAGCCGGCGCTGGCGGTGACGGCGGAAAGCAAGGCCACCGCCAGCAGGGGCAGTGCGCCGGGCCGGGTGGCGAAGGCTTTGAGGCTGGCCCGGCTGCGCGGCGCGTCGCCACGCTGCAGGGCCAGCCCCTCCCGCCAGAACAGGGCCAGCACCAGCCCGGCCGCAACCACCCCGGCCACCACCAGCAGCGCCCCGGTCAGACCGATCAGGCCCGCCATCACCAGCGTGCCGGAGCCGCCGAAGAAGAAGCCGATCATGGTCCCGGCCACCTGAATGCCGTTGGCTCGGGCCAGATCACGACCCTGGAAGTGTTCGGCCGCAAGCCCGTCGGTGGCGGTGTCCTGGGTGGCGCTGGCAAGCGAGGCAAGCGCGAAACCCGCCACCAGCCAGCCCGAGACGCTCTCGGACACCCCGGTCGCCACCACGGCCAGCAGGGTTGCCAGCACCAGCGACTGCATCGGCAGCACCCAACTCCGCCGACGGCCGATACGCGGCGACCAATGGTCGTCGATCAGAGGGGCCCAGAGGAATTTGAGCACCCAGGGCAGCCCGACCAGCGGCAGGAAGGCAAGCCGGTCGAGGGCGGCCCCCTGCTGGCGCAGCAGCCCCGGCAGCGCCTCCATCGCCAGCCCCAGCGGAATCCCCTGGGTCACGTAGAGGGCGGTGATCATCAGGAAGGCGACGGGACGGCCGGTTCTTCTGATCATGGCGTCACCAGCTGTAGCGCAGGCTGGCCACCACCGTGCGCTCATAGCCCAGGCTGCAATTGGCCTCGGACGAGCAGCCGGCGACGTAGTAGCGGTCGAAGAGATTGCTGGCATTCACCGCCACCCGCCAGTCGCCCAGCTGATAGCGCACCCCCAGATCGACGAGCGTGACATCTGGCACGGTGAAGCTGTTGCGGGCATCGCCGGCGCTTTCGCCGACATAGCGGACACCGGCCCCCAGCCCCAGCCCGGCCAGCGGGCCGGACCGAACCGTATAGTCGCCCCAGAGCGACGCCATGTGATCGGGAATGCCCGTGGGCTTCTTGTGCAGATCGACGCCCAGGCTGCGGGTCACCTCCGGGTCCTGCCAGGTATAGGCGCCGATCAGGCTGACCCCCCTGCCCAGCTCGGCCACCGCCTGCACTTCGATACCACGGCTACGAATCTCGCCGATCTGGTAACGGGCAGCCGGGTTGGTGGCGCTCGCCGTGACGACATTGGTCTGGGTCAGATCGAACCAGGCCAGGGTGAAAAAGCTGTCGAAGCCGTCGGGCTGGAATTTGGCCCCGACTTCCAGCTGCTCCGCCTCCGACGGCCGGAACGCCCGGCCATCGACATCCGTGCCCGAGACCGGCGAGAACGAGGTCGACCACGAGACATAGGGGGTCAGGCCAGTCTCGAAGGCCCAGGCCGCCCCCGCCCGCCAGGTGAAGGCATCATCCGACCGGCTGGTGCGGGCCTCGTTGTCCATATGGTCGGTGACCCGGCTGCGGGCCCAGTCCTGCCGGCCGCCCAGGCTCAGCACCAGCCCCTGGGGCAGGCGGATCTGCTGGTGGCTATAGACGCCGATCTGGTCGATCCGGGTGGTGTTGTCCGAAACCTTGAGCGACGGGTTGGCGATCGCCTGACCATAAACCGGATCATAGAGATCGATCGGCGTGGCCGCCCCCGTGAACTGGTAGAAATCCTCGGCGTTGTAGCGGTAATCGAGGCCGAAGAGCGAAGTGACAGACGCCGGCCCCGCCTGCCAGTCGGCCTGGAGCTGGGTGTCGGTGTTGAAGAGATCCGCATCGACACCGAAGCGATAGGCGCCCCGGTTGACCATGGTGCCGTCGGTCGCAAGCGGAGTGTAGGCGTAGACATTGGCCTGATCGAAATCGAGCCGGTCATAGCGGGTGTTCTGACGCAGCTGCCAGCGATCGTCGAAACGATGCTCGAAAGCCCAGCCGAAGGCGGTCTGGGTGCGGTCGAATTCGTTGAGCGACGGATCGCCGGAATAGCGGTTCATCGGGATCCGGCCATGGGTGTTGGGCAGCACCGTGCCCGAGGCGGGCAGCGGGCCCGGCGTTCCCGCCTCGTCCTGCTGACGGCTGGCGAGCAAAGTGAGGCTGGTATCCTCGCCCAGCGACAGGGTCAGCGCCGGGGCGACATAGATCCGGTCGTCGCGGTTATGGTCGATCTGGGTATCGGCATCGCGGGCAAGCGCCGTCAGCCGGAACAGGGCACGGCCGTCATCCACCAGCCGCCCGCCCAGATCCACGGCCGCCTGCATCCGGTCGTGGGTCCCGCCCGAGATGTCCACCATGTGCAGCGGATCGGCGGTCGGGCGCTTGGTGACCGCATTGACCAGCCCGCCCGGTGCCGCCTGACCATAGAGCACCGAGGCGGGGCCGCGCAGCACCTCGATCCGCTCCAGACCGAAGGGCTCGATCCGGGTGGTCATCTGGTTCGACATCTGCCGGAGCCCGTCGCGATAGAGGCCGAGCGTGGTGGCATTGAAGCCGCGGATGGTGAGCTGGTCGTAGCGATTGTCGGAATTGGCGAGGCCGGTGACGATGCCCGGCGTGTAGCGCAGTGCCTCCCCCAGGCTCTGAGCCTGCTGCATTTCCATCTGCTCGCGGGTCACCACCGACACCGATTGCGGCGTCTCTGACAGTGGCGCATCGGTCTTGGTGCCAATGGTCGCGGTCCGGGCGACCACGCCGCCGGCCGGCTTCCAGGCGGCGGGACGTGTCTCCTCTACCTGAAGGGCCGGCAGGGTTTCGGCCTCCTGCAGATCGGCAGCAAGAACCGGACAGGCGTTCGAGAGCAGCCCTGCGGCGATCAGGAGCGTGGACGACAGCCGGGCGGAGCCGGGGCGGGAGAGCGGCATGGGCAGGCCTCTGATGGCGGCGGGAACGGAAACGGACGGCACGCATTGCGCTGCGAATCAATCGCATCTGCAGCCGGTCCCCGAAACGCCGGAGGCCTACGATGGCAGGAGTCAGACCTCCGCTGACGGGCGGAGGGGCCGGATCAGCGCAGCCGGCCTGGCGATACGCCGAAGCGGCGCCGGAAGGCCGTGGACAGATGGTTGGGGCTGTAGCCCACCCGATAGGCCGCCTCGGCGACCCCCATCTCGCCGGTCGATATCAGGCGATAGGCCAGCTGCAACCGTTCCTCGGCGAGGAAATCGGCGATGCTGGTGCCGAACTGACGGCGGAAACCATCCGTCAGCTTACGGACATTCATCCCCACCCGCCTCGCCAGAACCGGCAGCGTCGGTGCATCGGCCGGCGCGGTCTTCAGGATGTGATATGCCTCTCGCAGCCGCTCCAGATCGCGACTGCTCAGACGCGCACTCCGGCCGTCGGTCTCAAGAAAGCCGGCTGCAACCGTCGCGACCAGTTCCAGCCCTTTGGCCGCCCGCCAGGCCCGGCCGATACCCCCCGAGAACGGGCAGGTCGCGATCTGCAGGGCCAAAGCGCAGGCCGTCCGCCCGGCCCGGGCCTGATGAATGCCCGGTGCGATGGATCCGGCGCCCAGCCGTTCCGCATCGCTGCCGAGCAGATCATCGCGAGAGGCGGGATCGAGGGCGATGGTCACGTAGCGCACACCATCCTGCGCCGTCATGCCGTGGCGGGTCTCGAAGGCCCGTTCGGCCACCAGCAGGCAGATCGCCGGCCCGGCGATGTCGAGATCCCTGCCGCCCTCGACCGTCAGGCCGAAACGGCCGTTCATGACAAGGCCCAGTTTCAGACCGGGCAGCACCGTCTCTGTCGGCAAGGCCGACGGATCAGCGCGGAAGACACCATCCGCAACCGCGATGCTGAACGATGAGACCGACATGCGCACACCTCCAGCCCCGTCGACGGGGCAGGGCAGGAATCACTTGCCGCGACCCTAGCATTTATTGAGAATCAGTCGCAACAGACCCCGGCCCGGTAGCTGCGGCGATTTGCGCGGGTCTGGCGGCTTGAAACTCGCGCAGGTCCTGCGAGGATCGGCCCGGTGGTTCCATGACAGAGGGCAGTCGAGAATGGCCGTGACCCGCCGCGAATTCCTGCTCGGCAGCGCCGCCGGCCTGGCCATCGCCGCCGGCACCAGCCTGATCACCCGCCGGGGTATGGCTGCGGCCGACATGACCCTGCCGGTGGGCGGGCTCGACCACCCGATCCTGCCCGGTACGGTCACCCGCGACATGATGAGCTTTGCCGCCGACGGGCCGCCGCCGGTGCTGCGCATGCACCGCGGCCGGCCGTTCACCGTCGATGTCGTCAACAATCTCGCCGAGACGACCGTGGTCCACTGGCATGGCCTGCGGATCGAGAACGCCATGGACGGCGTTCCCTATCTGACCCAGGCTCCGATCGATCCGGGGCAGAGCTTCCGTTACACCCTGACGCCGCCGGATGCGGGCACCTTCTGGTACCATCCCCATTGCAACACGCTGGAACAGATGGGCCGCGGCCTGACCGGCCTGCTGATCGTGGAAGAAGACGAGGATCCCGGCTTCGACCGGGACCTGCCGCTCAATATCCGGGATTTCCGCCTGGGCAAGGACGGCCAGTTCATCGAGTTCTTCCGCGCCCGCGCCGCGGCCCGGGGCGGCACGCTGGGCACGGTTTCGACCGTGAACTGGCAGGTGGAACCGATCTACGACCTGCCGGCAGGCGGGCTGATCCGGCTCAGACTGGCGGTCACCGACGTCACCCGGGTCGGTCTCTACGAGGTCACCGGCGGCGAGGCGCAGGTGATCGCACTCGATTCCAACCCGCTGCCCCGGCCGCTGCCGCCCCAGGGTGTGCTGCTGGCGCCCGGCCAGCGCGCCGATATCGCGCTGCGGATGCCCGACAGCGCGGATGAGATCGTCACCCTGGCCCTGCGCCTGCCCCAGGGGCCGCAGGCCATCGCCCGCTTCCGGCCGACCGGCAGCAGCGCCCGACGCAGCCTGATGGAACTGAAGCCGCTGGCCGCCAATCCGGTCGCAGAGCCGGATCTTGCCCAGGCTGACATTCTGGAATTCGTCTTCGGCTGGTCACCCGGCGGCAAGCCGCCGGTCGCCAGCATCTGCGGCACGCTGGGCTACACTTTCTGGTCGATCAACCGCATCGCCTGGGAAGGCGACACCCCCGACCCGATGGCGCCGCTCGCGGTCCTGAAACAGGGGAAGCCCTATGTGCTGCGGCTGCGGAACGAATCGCCAAACGACCATCCGATCCACCTCCACGGGCTGACCTTCCGGCTGTTGCGGTCGGACAAGCGCGAGATCCTGCCCCTGCTGACGGACACCGCCCTGCTGCAATCCGGCGAGACCATGGACGTGGCCCTGGTCGCCGACAATCCCGGCGACTGGGCCTTCCACTGCCATGTCATCGAACACCAGAAGACCGGGCTGACCGGCTATCTGCGCGTCGAAGCCTGACGTCAGCCGCCCGCCAGTTCCACCCCAACCCCCGCCACGGAGAGCAGGGCCGTGATGGCGGGGGGCGGCGGGGTATCGGTCACGACCAGATCGACCTCGGTGATGACCGCAAGCGAGACCAGGCCACGCCGGAAGAATTTGCTGCCATCCACCGCCAGGATGGTCCGCTTCGCCTGCTGCATGGCCGCCCGCACCGCCTGCACCTCGCCATGATCGTCATCGCCCATGATGCCGTGCTCGTCGATGCCGCTGACCGAGATCACCGCGGTATCGAAGCGGAAGGCGCCGATAAAATCGACGGTCTCGTGGCTGAAAACGCCGGCATCGACATGGCGGACGAAACCGCCCGGAACCGCGACGGTGGCGCTTTCCACCTCGCTCAGCAATGCGGCGCTGCGCAGGCTGTAGGTCACGACCCGCAGATTCTGCCGCCCGGTCAGCGCCTGCGCCACCGCTTCACAGGTGGTGCCGGTATCAAGGAAGACCGCCGATCCGTCCCCGACCAGTTCTGCAACCCGTGCACCGATCCGCGCCTTGCCGCCGGCATTCTCGACCCGGCGCTGACGATAGGTCGGCGGATCGATGGGCGGCGCCGCAAGCGTGCCGCCGCCGTGGAGCCGGCGGACCAGCCCCGCCTCTTCCAGATCGATGAGATCGCGGCGCGCCGTCTGGGTGGTCACCCCGAAGCGGGTCGAAATCTCGTCGAGCGAGATGAAGCGATGTTGCCGAAGATGCGCGACGAGCTGTGCCTGCCGTCGGCTCTTCTTGTCCGTATCGTCCATTCGTCCCTCGAAACCGGATGAGGTCTCGCACTGATGAGACCTCACTATATACGCAGACGGGGAGGGGGTGTCCCCCTCCCCGTCCGATCTGACCGCGGTCGGTGCGATCAGAACTGGATGCGCAACTTCGCCGTGACCGAGTGGTCGGTCGCATCGTTGCCGAACTGTCCGCCGTAACCGACCGACAGCGCGGTGTCGTCAGTGAGCCCGATGTCGAGGCCGGTGCGCAGAATGGCGGTGTTCTCTGCAATTGCGGCACCGGTTACGCCGAAGCCCGAGCCGCCGGCCGCGAAGCGCAGATCCGCATCGGGGTCCACGTCGCCGAAGGCATGACGCCAGCCAAGCTCCGCCCGGAAGGCCGCCGGGGTCTCGCCCAGGCCGAATTCCTGCACGGTGCGCAGACCGAGTGTCGTGAAGGTGGTGCGCATGTCGACGCCGTCGCTCGACAGGGCCGCAGCGCCGCCGGTCTCGGTGAAGTCGTCACCCGACAGACTGACATGCGCCACACCGGCGAAGGGTTCGAAAGCGCCATGGCTGGTGTCGAAGCGATAGTTCACTTCGCCGAAGACCTGGGCGGCATTCACGTCGTAATCCGCCGTCAGGGTCTCGGTGGTGCCGGCATAGGCGACATGGCGGGTGGTCTCGGCATCGTTCAGGCTGTAGGCAGCGCCCAGATGTGCGCCGAAGCCGCCCATACGGGTCGCGGCATAAAGACCGACATGATAGCTGTCGGCATCAAGCTTGCTCCCCGTGCCGTCCTGCTTGACCGAGGCCTGACCGAAGCCTGCGAAGGCGCCGATCCGCCAGCTTTCGCCGACCGCGGCATCCAGGCCGAACAGCGTACCCGAGGTGTTGCGGTCGATGGAGGCGACGTCGTCGCCGTCGTTGGAGCCCCAGGCGCCATAGGCCTGCAGCCACATCCGCCCGGCGCCGAAGGCCGCCGAGGCCGGGGCGTCGACAACCGCGCTGCCGGCGCTGAGCGCACCCTGGGCGGCAACTACGTCGCCCACCGCCATCGTGCCCTGCATCAGCGCACCGGCCGCCGAGGCATGCAGCTCACCGGACAGGCTCTCGAAGGCGGCGCCCGCGGTCTTCGCATCAGTCAGCACGACCGCGTCGTAGACGGCGTTGCCCATGGCCAGGCTTTCGACCGC
This sequence comes from Tistrella mobilis, assembly GCF_041468085.1. Classification (NCBI taxonomy): domain Bacteria; kingdom Pseudomonadati; phylum Pseudomonadota; class Alphaproteobacteria; order Geminicoccales; family Geminicoccaceae; genus Tistrella; species Tistrella mobilis. The sequence goes on from NZ_CP121017.1 coordinate 4,117,334, forward strand.
AGCCGCCGTGGCACGCTGATTTGCCGTCCCGGCCACGCTCCGGAAAGACGTATCATTGCGCTCCAGGCGGAGCGTCACGTCCTTGGCGCCGTAGCGGAGCGTCGGGTCCAGGAAGGCCAGCGAGCTGGTCACGGTACCGAAGCTGCCGGTGACGCCCTCTTCCGCGG
>NZ_CP121017.1:4727500-4916686 GCF_041468085.1 Tistrella mobilis
TTGGGCACGAAGCCCGAGCGGATCTTGGCGAGCGAGGCCTGAAGATTGGCATCGCCCAGGGCCTCGTGGACATTGTCCTTGAAGCGGTGGCTGGTGGCCTCCATCGGATCGCCCTCCCGCTCAGCGCCGGCCCGCGCCGGCGGCGGTGTCGCCGATGGCTGCGGTGTCGGTCATATCGGCCAGAACCTCGGCCACGTGGCGGACCTGGATGGTCGAGCCTTCGCGCTTCAGCCGCCCGGCCATATTCAGCAGGCAACCCATATCGCCCGCCAGCAGCAGATCGGCATTGGTCGCCCGGATGTCGGCCACCTTGTTGGAGACCATGCGGCCCGAGATTTCGGGGTATTTCACGCAGAAGGTGCCGCCGAAACCGCAGCATTCCTCCGCCCCCGGCAGCTCGTTCAGGGTCAGCCCCTCAACCGTGCCCAGCAGTTTGCGCGGCTGCGCCTTCACCCCCAGCTCACGCAGACCGGAACAGCTGTCGTGATAGGTGACGGTGGCGTCAAGCTTCGCCTTCACCCCTTCCAGGCCGCGGACATCGACCAGGAAGGCCATCAGCTCATAGGTCTTCGCCGCCAGCCGGCGTGCGCGCGGCCCCCAATCCGGGTCGTCGCGCAGCAGCTCGGGATAATGGTGCGAGATCATGCCGCCGCAGGATCCCGACGGCACGACCACGTAATCGAAGGGCTCGAAGGTGGCGATCACCTCGCGGGCGATCGCGCGGGCATCGGCCCGGTCGCCCGAATTGAAGGCCGGCTGGCCGCAACAGGTCTGGCTGTCGGGCACCACCACCCGGCAGCCCGCCTCTTCCAGCAGCTTCGCGGTGGCAAACCCCACGCTCGGCCGGAACAGATCCACCAGACAGGTCGCGAACAGGCCGACCGTGGCCGGCGCGCGCGCACGGGCGGGCTTTCCCGCCGTCTCGGTTGGGGTATTCACCGTCTCTCGTCCTTCTGAAGCTTCGGACAGGCACCGCACAAGGGCGATGCCGGCCGGCATTTGCGGACGAGGATGGGGCGATGTGGCCGCGGAGGCAAGCCTGCCGGTCACTTCACCGGGCTCAACTGCCCGCTGACGGCGTCTCCGGCGCAGGCGGCGTCGACGGATCGATGGCGAGCGGCAGCAGCACCGCATAACCGCCGCGTTCCTTCATGCGTCCGGCGACCAGTTCGGCAAAATCGCCCGGCCCCCAGAACACGTCGCCGCGCACCGCCCCCTTGATCGCCCCGCCGGTATCCTGGGCGATCATCAGCCGGCGGAGCGGCGTTTCCGAAAGCGCACCGACGCCTGCGGGATAGCGCGCATCCAGCCAGACCGGCGCGCCCAGCGGCAGCATCGAGCGGTCGACCGCAAGCGACCGGCCCGGGCTCAGCACCGCGCCCATGGCGCCCAGCGGTCCGTCGTCGTCCAGCAGCCGGAAGAATACATAAGAGGGGTTCTGATCCAGGATCGAGGCCATCCGGTCAGGATGGGCGGCCAGCCAGGCGCGCAGGCTCTGCAGCGACACGTCTTCCGGCTTCATCTCCCCCTGATCGATCAGCACCTTGCCGATCGAGCGATAGGGCCGGCCATTGGCCCCGGCATAGCCCACCCGCAGCACCCGCCCGTCGGGCAGCCGCACCCGGCCCGAGCCCTGGATCTGCAGGAAGAAGGCATCGACCTGATCATCCACCCAGAGCAGTTCCAGCCCGCGGCCGTCGAGCACGCCATCGGCGATCGCCGCGCGGTCGTAATAGGGGGCGAAACGGCCGTCGGCCACCCGCCCGACCAGGCGGCGGCCGTCGAGTGCCTCGTCGAACGCCCCCAGATCCGCCACCACCAGATCTTCCGGCAGGCGGTAGAGCGGCACGTCATGGCGGGTGTCGGGGGTCAGGGATCCGGCCAGTTCCGGTTCATAATAGCCGGTGAACAGGCCGCTGGTGTCGCCATCGGGCTTCGCCACCTGCCAGGCGTTGAAATGGCGCTCGAAGAAAGCCCGGGCGGCACCGGCATCGTCCAGCGGCAGATCCACCGCCGCGCCACAGACATCCCGCCAGTGGCCGACCGTGCCGAAGCGCCCGCCCCGGTCGATCGGGGCCTCCACCGGCCGGCGCAGCATGATCCGGCACGAGATCTGGAAGGCGCCGAGTGCGGCCGACTGGTCGTCGTCGTCCCAGCCCGGCAGGTCGCCGAAGGCGATGCGGGTGAAGCGCGGCCCCTCACCCGTCACCGCCGGCGGGGGGGCAGGGGGTGCCTCTGGCGCCGGCAGATTGCGGGTTGTGAGATACCAGCCGCCGATCAGCGCCGCCCCGGTCAGCGCAAGCACGGCGAAGGCGCCCGCAAGGCGCAGGCTGCGGCCGCGCATTGCGGTCATTCGCCGCTGCGGGTCGCGGTCAGGATCCAGTTGGGATCGCTCGACCGGGTATCGCGCTCAAAGGTCCAGAGGTCGATCAGGTCGATCTCCTCGGCACCGCCGGCAACCACGCGACCCTCGGCGTCCAGCGTCTGGTTGATCTGGGTGGTGGAGAAGCGCACCGTCACCTGCGCCATGCTGCCGGCCAGCCGGGCTTCGGCGATCCGCGGCTCCCGCACCGATACGATCCGGGTGCTGTGGGTCTCACCCGCCCGCTCCCGCGCATCGATCGCCTGATTGAAGCCGGCCAGCACCTGCGGCGACAGCAGCATGGCCAGCGTCTGGCGGTCGCCTCGGGCGAAGGCGTCGATGATCATCTCGAAGGCCTGCTGGGCGCCGTCTAGGAAGCCCTTGGGATCGAAACTGCGATCGGCGCGACGGATGTATTCCACCCCTTCCAGCGCCGGCTGGTCGATCAGCGACATCACCTTCTCGGACATCGGGAAGGGGAGCACGCGTGCAGGGCCCGGCTGAGCACCGGCCTCGGCGGCCTTCGGCTCGGCCCGGCGGGGAGAGAGCGGGTTGCGCGTCTCTTCCGGCGGCCGTTCATGGCCGGTACGTGTGCCCAGAACGCCACGCAGGCGCAGGGCCACGAACACGGCGACGAGGGCGAAGAAGAGGATGTCGAGATATTCCATGGACATCAGGACCTGGCCGTCGGAGACGTCCGCACGAAGGATTTCGGCGGCGGAACACGATCGGTCGGCCGCGTCCGGCCGGCATTCGCACCCGCGGATCCCGGCACCCGATGGACCGGGCAGGGAAATGGGGTCGCACGAACGCGACGAGGGTTGGACGGCGCCGCCTCCACCCTTACATAAGGGTCGGTTCAGGAAAGGGCAAGCATGGTCGCCGCAGTCTCTCTGCTTCTCGCAATCCTCTTCGTGCCGCTGATCGAGGTCTTCCTGTTCATCCAGGTGGGCAGCGAGATCGGCGCCCTGCCGACGGTGGCGCTCTGCGTGCTGACCGCGGTGGCGGGTGCCGCCATGCTGCGCCACCAGGGTCTGAAGGCCATGACCGAGGCCCGTGCCCGGCTCAACCGCAACGAGGCACCGGTCGATCAGGTCTTCGACGGGCTGTTCCTCGCCCTGGCGGCCGTTCTGCTGATGGTGCCGGGTTTCTTCACCGATGCGATCGGCGCCCTGCTTCTGGTGCCGCCGGTCCGCCGGCTGATGCAGAAACAGATCCTGGCCCGCACCCGTTTCGTGATGACCGGCCGTCCGGGGCCGGGCCAGCCCGGCAGCCAGTGGCGCAGCCGTGACGGCAGCGTGATCATCGAGGGCGAGTACTCCACGTCCGCAGATCGCCCGGGCAGCCCTGGCCGCCGCCCCGAGGACGACGAGCCGCCGCTGATCGGCCGCTGACCCGGAAGGCAGCGGTCGACCGCCGGTCATCATCTCCGGCGCTGTACTTGCACCGGGCCGGCGCACATGTTACGCCCGACTTGGCCGGCGATCCGATCGGCCCCAGATCAACACCTGCGTCACCCGGAGACCAGCACCCCATGGCCGACACCCAGACGCCCGAGGGCAACGGCGCAGCCGGCGCCGAGGCTTCGCCGCGCTTCCGCCTTGCCATTCAGTACATCAAGGACCTGTCGTTCGAGAACCCGAACGCGCCGCGGTCGCTGATCGCCTCGGCCCAGAGCCGGCCGAACATCCAGGTTTCGGTGAATGTCGGCGCCCAGCCGCTCGGCGACGACAATTACGAGGTCGAGCTGAAGCTGTCGGCCTCGGCGAAGCACGAGGAAAACACCACCTTCCTCTGCGAGCTGTCCTATGCCGGCGTGTTCATGCTCGAAAACTTCCCGCAGGAGCAGATCCAGCCCTTCCTGCTGATCGAAGGCCCGCGCCAGCTCTTCCCCTTCGCGCGGCGCATCATCGCCGATGCCACCCGCGACGGTGGCTTCCCGCCGCTGATGCTGGACCCGATCGATTTCGTGCAGCTGTTCCAGGCCGAGCAGCAGCGCCGCGCCCAGCCGCAGTGAATGGCGTGAGCGCCGGCCCCGCCGTCGCTCCGCAGCCGCCTGCATGAAACGCCGCCGCCCTGATCAGGGGCGGCGGCGTTTCGTTTGCGGCATCGCCTGCTTTCCCGATCGGTATCCGTCCGCGGTCATGCGGATGTCGTCGGGTGATCCCGGGCCGGGCGGCAGATGGCGGCCGGTGGCTCAATCCTCCGCCAGCCAGATCGCCGCCTTCACCTCTTTCAGGATGAAGGCCTGATGGGCTTCCAGCTCGGCCGGGGTGGGGGTGTGGATCCGGGGCGGCCGGGCGACCGTGCGGCGGCGGCCACCGGTCTCGCCGGGGCCCCCCCGACGGTCGGCGGCCAGGTCGAAACCGCGCTGGCGGTCGCCCAGAAGGTGCAGATAGACCTCGGCCAGCAGCTGGGCGTCGAGCAGCGCGCCGTGCAGCAGGCGGTTGCTGTTGTCGACGCCGAAGCGGCGGCAGAGCGCATCCAGGCTGGCCGGCGCGCCCGGAAAGCGGATGCGGGCCATCTGCACGGTGTCGATCGATCGCGACATCGGGATGGGCTCCCGCCCAAGCCTGGTCAGCTCGGCATTGATGAAGCGCATGTCGAAGGCGGCGTTATGCGCCACCAGCGGTGCATCACCCACGAACTCCAGGAAGCGGTCGGCGACCTCGGCAAAGACCGGTTCGGTCTTCAGCCGTTCGGCCGTCAGCCCGTGCACAGCCACCGCCGCCTCGGGCACGTCGCGCTCGGGGTTGATATAGACATGGAACTCGGCACCGGTGCGCGCCTGATCCAGGATCTCCACGCAGCCGATCTCGACCAGCCGGTCGCCGGTGGCAGGATCGAAGCCTGTGGTTTCGGTGTCGAAGGCGATCTCGCGCAAGCTCGAAGCTCCTCGTTCGACAGAAGCGGACCGGGGCGCCGTCAGCCGCCGGGGCGGCGGCGTGGGCCGGCCGGCCGCCGGATCCGCGGCCGGTGCCAGTGATGCTTCCACATCTCGTGGCGATGGCGGCTGAAGCCGTCCAGCGCCAGTTTCAGGGACCGGAAGGCATGGCCATGGCCAAGCCCGGTCTGGATCACGGCATCGGCGCCGCGGCGCTTCTCGGCATCGGGCACCTGTTTCGACAGGATGTCGCGAAACTTGGCCCGCGTCATCCCCGGACGGGCCAGCACCCGGCGGGCCTGGATCCAGTTGGGTGCGCTCACCACCAGTACCGCATCGACATGGGCATCACCGCCACCCTCGAACAGCAGCGGGATGTCCAGCACCACCATGGGCGCGCGCCGACGGGCATGGGTTGCGATGAACCGGCGCTGCTCGTCACGCACCAGCGGATGGATGATCCGCTCCAGCGCACGCAGCTCCGCCTTGCGGCCGAACACCCGGGCGCCCAGCGCCACCCGGTCGATGCGCCCGTCCTTCAGCGCCTCGGGGAAGCGCTCGATCACCGGCCGGAAGGCCCGGCCACCCGGGGCGAGCAGGGCATGGACCGTGGCATCGGCGTCGAAGACCGGCACGCGCAGCCGCCGGAACATCTTCGACGTCGTCGATTTGCCCATGCCGATGGAGCCGGTCAGACCGATGATCAGCATGGCGCCGGCTCCCCGATCAGAAGATCGGCGGCGACATGCCGGCGCAGCGCTGCATCCACCACGGGCCGCACGCCGAACCAGCGCTCGAAACCCGGCACCGCCTGATGCAGCAGCATGCCGAGCCCGTCGACCGCGACCAGCCCGCGGGCGCGGGCGGCCTTCAGGATCGGCGTCTCCAGCGGGTCGTAGACGATGTCCGACACCACCAGCCGGTCATCCGCCAGGCCCAGATCGATGTCGAGCGGCGGCTGGCCGTGCAGCCCCAGGCTGGTGGTGTTGACCAGCGTGCCGCAACCGGCAAGCAGATCGGACCTCGCGGCCCAGTCCACCGCCTCCAGCACCGTCGCCGGGCAGTGGGGCGCCAGATCGCGGATCAGGGCCGCGGCCCGCTCCGCCGTGCGATTGGCGATCAGGATCCGCGCGGCGCCGGCCTCGGCCAGGGCGTAAACCACCGCGCGCGCCGCGCCGCCCGCCCCCAGCACCAGGGCGGGTGCCGCCGCATCGCGTGCCGGCGCCCCGGCCGCCAGTGCGGCACCGAAGCCCCAGGCATCGGTATTGGTGCCGGTGATGCGGTGGTCCTCGCCGAAGATCAGGGTGTTGACCGCACCGATCGCACGGGCCACCGGTTCAACCTCGTCGCAGAGCGGCAGCACCAGTTCCTTGTGCGGCAGGGTCAGATTGACGCCGCGAAAGCCCATCCGGGGCAGGGCCGGCAGCACCTGCGCCAGATCCTCGGGTCGGATCGCAAGCGGCAGATAGGCGCCGTCGATCCGGTGGCGTGCCAGCCAGAAGCCGTGCAGGCGCGGCGAACGTGAATGGGTGACGGGGTGGCCGATCACGCCGGCCAGGCGTGCGGCGCCGCTGATCCAGACGGGGTGCAGGGTTTCGGTCATCGGGCGTCCGTCCGCTCAGCTCTCGATCACGCCGCGCACGCGCAGGAAGTCCAGCAGCTCGATCAGCGGCAGGCCAAGAATGGTGAAATAGTCACCCTCGACTTTCGAGAACAGCTGCGCGCCCAGCCCCTCCAGCTGATAGGCGCCGACCGAGCCCAGCACGGCCTCGCCGGCCCGGTCGAGATAATGCTCGATGAAGGCGGGGGAGAGCGGGCGCATGGTCAGCCGGGCACGGCCGATGGCATGCCAGACCCGGGCGCCGTCGATGGTCACCACCGCGGCCGAGATCAGCTCGTGCCGCCGGCCCGACAGGGCTTCCAGCGTTGCGCGGGCGCCGTCGCGACCGGTGGGCTTGTCGAACCAGCGGCCGTCCGCCACCAGCATCTGGTCGCAGCCCAGCACCGGCACACGGCCGGCACGGCCCGAAATCCGGCGCGCCTTCATCTCGGCCAGCATCACCGCCACATCCTCGGGCGGCGCGCCCTCGGCGGCCATCGCCTCCTTGACCGCCGCCTCGTCGATACGGGCGGGCAGGGCCAGGAAATCGAGCCCGGCGCCCGCCAGCAGTTTCGCGCGGGCGGCACTCTCCGAGGCCAGGATCAGCCGCGGTTCCGCAGTCGCATCGGTGTCGTCACGGGTCGAAACAGGGGTCATCGGATCAACTCTCGCCCAGGTGGCGCAGATACATCTGATAGATCGCCGCCGCGGTCTCTTCGATCGAACGGCGGGTCACGTCGATCACCGGCCAGCCCTTCCGCTCGAACAGGCGCCGGGCGGCGATCACCTCGGTGCGAACTGCATCGATGTCGATATATTCCCCGTCATCGGGCTGGTTCAGGCTCAACAGCCGGTTGCGCCGGATCTGCACCAGCCGTTCGGGGCTGGTGGTCAGGCCCACGATGAACGGACGGGTCGCGGTTTCCACCTCGGCCGGCAGGGGCTGGCCCGGTACAAGCGGCACATTGGCGGCCTTCACCCCACGATTGGCCAGATAGATCGCGGTCGGCGTCTTGGAGCTGCGCGATACGCCGACCAGGATCACATCGGCATCATCGATGTCCCAGAGCGACTGGCCGTCATCATGGATCAGGGCAAAATGCATCGCGTCGATCCGGGCGAAATACTCCTGGTCGAGCATGTGGCGCCGCCCGGGCCGGCGGGAGACCGAGACCCCCAGATAGCCGCTGACGATATCGGTGATCTGGTCCAGCACCGGCACGCAGGGCACTTTCAGCCGCCGGCAGGCCTCTTCCAGCCGCTCGCGCAATTCACTGAGCGCCAGCGTGTACATGACCAGGCCCGGATGGGCCTCGATCGACTGGATCACCTTTTCCAGCTGCGCCGGAGAGCGGACCAGCGACCAGACATGCTCGCGCGCATCCACCCCGTCGAACTGCGCCAGCACCGCGCGGGCGACGGTGTTCACGGTCTCGCCGCTTGAATCCGACACCAGATGCAGGTCGAACAAGACCTGCTGGCGATGCAGATCTGCACCATGTCCGCCCCCGCGCAATGCCGGCGCGGCACCTGCTGCACGGGCGGCAGAGGGGCCGGGCCCGGGCAGGGCAGGGGTGGGGAGCGGCAGCTCCACGGTCGGCTCGTCGTCGGCCATCCGGATCTCCAGCAAGCGTCATCGGGACGATGTTCGCGCCCTGTTCACGTCCCGTTCACGGCTGTGGATAACCCGGAATCACGGGGGCCGAACGGGGTCGGACGTCGGGCGCTCATATTGCGTCACCGCTCTTCATCTGTCATCCGCCGAGCCGTCTCCATGTGGGCCGAACAGGACCGGTGGTGCCGGCAGAGTGAGGACGGCAGCCGGGCGGCGTGAAGTTTTCCACGTTATCCACGACATTATCCCCCGAGACTCCGCACGAGACTCCGGAGTTATCCACCCATGCCCCCGACCGATGGCCCGGGATCGTCCACATGGGGGCTTTTCTGTGGATGGTTTGTGAATGGGTGGGGATCCCCGATATCCACAGGCACCCTCTATCCTCTACAACCTTTCTATCCCGAATCCCCTACCTTCTGTAGATGGGGGCTTGTCCACAGGGCGAGAGAACTGCAGTCTGTGCCCGGAACATGCGGTTCGCATGGTTCGAATGAAAGCCGGAGCGCAACACGGTTGCGCAGCCGAACGGGTAGCTTTTGCCCTCATCGGCCGTTGCCGAAACGGCAACGGCATGCCGGTCCAGCAACACCAGGGACATTCGGTCGCGGCCGAAAACGAAAATCCGCCGCGGACTCCGCTGGAATCGAATCCGCCGAACGGGCATGATCCGCGGCACCGGCGGCAGGGCCGGCCGACCGTCTTTGCCGACGCGGCCGTCTGCCTGCCAGAGATCCGAGGACCGCATCGATGACCGAGACCACCAAGCCGCTGCTCGCAGCCCTCAAAGGCGGGCATCCGGACCGGACCCCGATCTGGCTGATGCGTCAGGCCGGCCGCTATCTGCCGGAATATCGCGAGCTCAGGGCGCGCTCGAAGGGTTTCCTCGATCTCTGCTACAGCCCGGATCTCGCCACTGAAGTGACCCTTCAGCCGCTGCGCCGCTTCGATCTGGATGCGGCGATTCTGTTCTCCGACATTCTGGTCGTGCCGCACGGGCTGGGCCAGAAGGTCTGGTTCGCAGAAGGCGAGGGGCCGCGGCTGGAACCGATCCGCGATGCGGCGGGGCTCGCCGCCCTCGATCCCGAACGGGTCACGTCTTTTCTGGCGCCGGTCTACGAGACCGCGGCACGGGTGCGGGCGGCCCTGCCCGACGGCCGGGCATTGATCGGTTTTGCCGGCGCCCCCTGGACCATCGCGACCTATATGGTCGAAGGCGGTTCCAGCAAGGATTTCCTGAACACCAAGCGCTGGGCCTATGGTGACCCGGATGGCTTTCAGCTGTTGATCGACCTGATCGTCGATGCGACCGTCCGTCACCTGGAGGCGCAGATCGCGGCGGGTGCCGAGGCGGTACAGATCTTCGACAGCTGGGCCGGCGCGCTGGATGAAGACGCGTTCGAGCGCTGGACGATCACCCCGATCCGTACCATTGCCAGCCGGATCCGCGCCCGGCATCCCGATCTGCCGATCATCGGCTTTCCGAACCGCGCCGGCACGCTATATGAGCATTTTGTCCGGAATGCCGGTGTCGATGCGGTCAGCGTCGACCCGACCTGGAGCGTGGAGGCGATTGCCACCCGTCTCCGGCCGCATGTCGCGGTTCAGGGCAATCTCGATCCGGGCCGTCTGGTCGCGGGCGGGCCGGATCTCACCCGCCGGGTGCGGAAGATATGTGACCGGCTGGCGCCTATGGGCGGCTTCGTCTTCAATCTCGGCCATGGCGTCCTGCCGCCGACCGATCCCGGCCATGTCGCCCAGGTGATCGCAGCAGTGCGCGAGGCCGATGCCGCGAGAGTCTGAGTCAGGTTATGATCAAGGAACGTGACTATAAAGAAACGGGACGAATTGCTGTCCTGTTGTTCAATCTCGGCGGACCCGACGGGCCGGATGCCGTTCAGCCGTTCCTGTTCAACCTGTTCTTCGATCCGGCGATCATCTCTCTGCCCTTGCCGCTGCGCTGGGCGATCGCAAAGCTGATCAGTACCCGCCGCGCCCCCTTCGCCCGGGAAAATTATGCGCTGATGGGCGGCGGCTCGCCGCTTCTGCCGGAAACCTTGAGCCAGGCCCGGGCGCTGGAAGCCGAGCTTGAGGGCCGCGGGCTGACCGTCCGGGCCTGGCCGGTCATGCGCTACTGGCATCCCTTCGCGCCGGAGGTGGTGGCCGAGGTGAAGGCCTGGGCGCCCGACCGGATCATCGCCCTGCCGCTCTATCCGCAGTTCTCCACCTCGACCAGCGCCTCGTCGCTCAAGGACTGGGACCGGGCTGCCCGCAAGGCCGGGCTCAGGGCGCCGACTTCGACCGTCTGCTGCTGGCCGGTCGAGCCCGGTCTGGTCGAGGCGCATGCGAGCCTGATCGTGGAGCGCTGGCGCCAGGCAGAGGCAGAGGCGCCGGGCCGGCCGATGCGCATCCTGCTGTCGGCCCACGGCCTGCCGAAGAAGATCATCGAGCGGGGCGATCCCTATCAGTGGCAGGTGGAGCAGAGCTGTGCCGCGGTGATGGAACGGGTGGCGGCCCTGCTTGGCCGGCCGCTCGATACCATCGACTGGCAGGTCTGCTATCAAAGCCGGGTCGGGCCGCTGGAATGGATCGGGCCGTCGACCGATGCCGAAGTCGAGCGGGCAGGGCAGGACGGGCGCGGCCTGATCCTGGTGCCGATCGCCTTCGTCTCGGAACATGTCGAGACCCTGGTCGAGCTGGACGTCGAATACCGTCATCTGGCCGAAAAATCCGGGGCCTTGCCCTATCTGCGGGTACCGACCCCCACCACCCATCCGGCCTTCATCCGTGGCCTGGGTGATCTGGTGATCCAGGCGGCAGGGCGCGAGGGCGTGGCGCCTGATGCCGCCGGCCCGTCCTGTCCGGCGGGCTTCGGCCGCTGCGCCTGTCGCGCCGGCACCTGACGCATCCGCATCCAGCCATCCGAGACGAGGCAGCCAATCCCATGATCGACGCATTCGCCGGCGCCTATCCCTGGTTCAAGGCCCTGCATGTGATCTCGGTGATCGCCTGGATGGCCGGGATGTTCTATCTGCCGCGGCTGTTCGTCTATCATGCCGATGCCGCACCAGGCTCCGAGCTGTCCGAGCGTTTCAAGGTGATGGAGCGCCGGTTGCTGAAGGCGATCATCAATCCGGCGATGGTCGCCACCTGGCTGTTCGGCATCCTGATCCTGACCACCGGGGCGGTGTCGCTGTCCGAAGGCTGGCTGCATGCCAAGATCGCCCTGGTGCTGATTATGTCGGGCATGCATGGCGCGTTCAGCGCCTGGCGCCGGGCCTTTGCCGAGGATCGCAACCGCCATTCCACGCGCTTCTATCGCTGGATGAACGAAGTGCCGACGGTGCTGATGATCGGCATCGTGATCCTGGTGATCGTGAAGCCGTTCTGATCCGGCCCAACCGGCGGCACCCGCCCCGATCGCGGGGGAAGAGGGCGTGACAATTGCACGATTTCGCCGGAAATCGACCAAGGTCGTATCGTTTTCCGGCGTATCGGGTTTGACAGCGGCCATGCGACGCGCTAACTGATTAGGCATCGGCACGGTTGACGTGTCGGTGAAGCCGGTAGCGCGACGTTCGTCCCATGCCTGCGGCATGCCGGGACGGAACGGACAGACGAACGTCGCCGGGCGACATGCTTCACCCGTTACCACCCGCGCCGCCACATTGGCCGGGCGGTGGGTCTTCAGGGATCGCAGTCGCGGGTACCGGTGCGGGTCGCCAGGCTGTCAACGCCGACGCGGTCTTTCAGTCCTCTCCTCGTCGATCGAACCCCTTCAGGACCACATCCCTTTCCGGAACCGAGCCGGGCCGTTACCGGTTCGTGATCGACGTCGGTGATCATCGACGTCTCCGCACACATGGCTTGTGTCCGGCCGGCGCCCTGCCGGCCTGTTCTGGATGGCCGGTCAATCCCGGGTGGTTCGATACGACCATTCGATACACAACGTGCTGCCCGTCTGCCGGGCCCGCGCAAAACAGGTGAGCCAGGCTTTGACCCGGCTTCGTCGTTGAACGGGATCCTGCCATTCCGGCGTTCCCCGTCCGTCGACCCCCGATCGGAAATCCATCGCATGAACCTTCAGGAACTGAAGACGAAAACCCCGGCGGAGCTGCTCCAGTACGCCGAGACCCTGGGCGTCGAGAACGCCGGCACGCTGCGCAAGCAGGATCTGCTGTTTGCGATCCTGAAGCAGTCGGCCGAACAGAATGTCGCCATCCATGGCGGCGGCGTGCTCGAAGTGCTCCAGGATGGTTTCGGCTTCCTGCGGGCGCCCGAGAGCAACTATCTGGCGGGGCCGGACGACATTTATGTCAGCCCCCAGCAGATCCGCCGTTTCGGCCTGAAGACCGGTGATACCGTCGACGGTCAGATCCGGGCCCCCAAAGAGGGCGAGCGCTATTTCGCGCTGCTCAAGGTCAACAGCATCAATTTCGACGTGCCGGACAATGCCCGGCACAAGGTCAATTTCGATGATCTGACGCCGCTCTATCCCAATCAGCGGCTGAATCTGGAACTCTCGGACCCGTCGAAGAAGACCACCACCGCCAGCCGGGTGATCGATCTGGTGGCGCCTTTCGGCAAGGGCCAGCGCGCGCTGATCGTGGCGCCGCCGCGTACCGGTAAGACGGTTCTGCTTCAGAACATCGCCCATGCGATCGCCACCAACCACCCCGAGTGCTATCTGATCGTCCTGCTGATCGACGAGCGCCCGGAAGAGGTCACCGACATGATCCGGTCGGTGAAGGGGGAGGTGATCAGCTCGACCTTCGACGAGCCGGCCTCGCGTCATGTCCAGGTCGCCGAGATGGTGATCGAGAAGGCCAAGCGTCTGGTCGAGCACAAGCGCGATGTCGTCATCCTGCTCGACTCGGTCACCCGCCTTGCACGCGCCTACAACACCGTGGTGCCGTCGTCGGGTAAGGTGCTGACCGGCGGTGTCGATGCCAATGCCCTGCAGCGCCCGAAGCGCTTCTTCGGTGCCGCCCGCAACATCGAAGAGGGCGGGTCGCTGACCATCATCGCCACCGCGCTGATCGATACCGGTTCGCGCATGGACGAGGTGATCTTCGAAGAGTTCAAGGGCACCGGCAATTCCGAGCTGATCCTGGACCGCAAGCTGGCCGACAAGCGTACCTTCCCGGCGATCGATATCGGCAAGTCGGGTACCCGCAAAGAAGAGCTGCTGGTCGATCGCGGCACGCTGTCGAAGATGTGGGTGCTGCGCCGCGTGCTCATGCCCATGGGCACGATCGATGCCATGGACTTCCTGCTCGACAAGCTCAAGCACACCAAGAGCAATGCCGATTTCTTCGATTCCATGAACAGCTGACCGCCGCTGTTCCACGTGGAACGCCGTATGAAAAAGGCCGCCGCCCCAGGGATGGGACGGCGGCCTTTCTCGTCTGTGTTCCACGTGGAACGATATGGTCGCCCGATCCCCGGGGCGCTCAGGGCAGCAGTACGGTGGCGCCCGTGGTGGCGCGGGCCTCCAGATCGCGATGGGCCTGGGCGGCTTCGGCCAGCGGATAGGTACGGGCGGCACCGACCTTGACCTTGCCCGAGCCGACCACGTCGAACAGATCTTTCGCCGTGGCGCGCAGCTCTTCCTTGGTCGAGGTGTAGTGGAAGAGGGAGGGGCGGGTGACATAAAGGCCGCCGCGCTGGTTCAGCACCACCAGATCCACCGGGCCGACGGGGCCGGAGGACTGGCCGAAGCTCACCATATAGCCGCGCGGCTGCAGGCAGTCGAGCGAGGCCATGAAGGTGTCCTTGCCGACCGAGTCATAGACCACCGGCACGCCCTTGCCGCCGGTCAGCTCCTTCACCCGGGCCACCAGATCTTCCTCGCGATAGAGGATCGGGTGGTCGCAGCCATGGGCACGGGCCAGCTCCGCCTTCTCGGGCGAACCGACGGTGCCGATGACGGTGGCGCCCAGCGCCTTGGCCCACTGGCAGGCGATCAGGCCGACACCGCCGGCGGCGGCATGGATCAGGATCGTCTGGCCGGCCTGGACCGGGAAGGTGCGGCGCAGCAGATACTGCGCGGTCATGCCCTTCAGCATCATCGAGGCGGCGGTCTGGTCGTCGATGGCGTCCGGCACCGGCACAACCCGGTCGGCTGGCATCAGCCGCTCTTCCGAATAGCTGCCCATCGGGCCGCTGGCATAGGCGACGCGGTCGCCGGGCTTCAGATCATCGACGCCGTCACCGACCGAGACCACCACGCCGGCGCCTTCCATGCCCAGGATCGCGGGCAGCGGGGCAGGGTAGAGACCGGTGCGGAAATAGACGTCGATGAAGTTCAGGCCGATCGCCGTGTGACGGATACGGATCTGGCCGGGCCCGGGTTCACCGACCTCGACCTCGACAAAGTCCATCACCTCGGGGCCGCCGGTCCGTTCGATCCGGATCGCCTTCACCATCGGGTGTCTCCTCCATATGGGGCACGTCTCTGGGGACGCAGGGGTGTTTCGGTTCCCGATGATCGGCGAGGCCGGGCGATCGTGCAATGCTCCTGCCGGATCCGTCGCCGGAACGGCCTGTTTCCGCCGCGACAAAAGAAAGGGGACAGCCCATCCGGACCGTCCCCCTCTGTCTGCATCATGCCGTCGTCTGTCAGGCGATCGTGTTCTTCAGGAAGGCGAGGGTGCGGTCATCGGCCGTCAGCGCCGCGTCCTGCACGAAATTGGCACCACCCGGGCGGGCAAAGGCGTGGTTGCAGCCTTCGTAGACATGCAGCTCCACCTTCGGGTTGTCGGCCAGCGCCGACTTGATCTTCTCCTGCGACTCCGGCGGCACGAAATCATCCTTGGCCGCGACATGCATCAGCAGCTTGCCGCCGATCGACGCCGCTTCGCCGAGATTGTCGTCCAGCGCCACGCCGTAATAGCTGACGGCCGCATCGATATTGGTGCGCGCCGCGGTCAGGAAGGCCAGACGGCCGCCCAGGCACCAGCCGATGGCGCCGACCTTGCCGGTGCTGCTCTGGCCGCGGATGTAATCCACCGTCGCGGCGATGTCCTCGACGCCCTTGTCCGCGTCGAAGCCCTGGAACAGCTGGAAGGCTTTCTGCCAGTCGGCCTCGCTCTGATCGGTGATCATCACGCCCGGCTCCTGCCGCCAGAACAGGTCGGGGACGATGACGGTGAAGCCCTTGGCGGCGAAGCAGTCCGCCTGATAGCGCATCAGGTGGTTGACGCCGAAGATCTCCTGAATCAGCACCAGCGCCGGGCCGCTGCCGCCCTGTGCTGTCGCCAGATATGCGTCAAACGTACCGCCATCCCTGGCGGTGATCTGCACCATGCTGCCCACTGTTCGGCCCCTTTGCTTGTCTGGTCGGGATGCGGAAAGAACGGCCCGGCGCCAGGTTTCCGTGGGGCAGCCTGCTTTCCGGTGTGCGGAACACAAGGCGTCACAGAAGCCGCGGCTGCCGTTCCGGCGTCCGGGCCCGCTCAAGGTGAAGCAGAAACCGTTTGGTGTCAACGCCACCCCGTGCAGAGAAACCTCCGATTGAATGACCACCCCCCACCACCCGGTGGCAGGGGATGACGATCGGGATCGGATTGGCGCCACAGGCGCCGCCGACGGCACGGGCCACCGAGCCGACCCGGCGGGCCATATCGCCATAGGTTTCCGTCTCACCATATGGAATATCCAGCATCGCGGTCCAGACCGCGCGCCTGAATTCGGTACCGGCGGGGGCGAGCGGCAGATCGAACCGGTCCAGTTCACCCGCGAAATACCGCCGGAGCTGGGCCTCGGTCTCGTCCAGAATGCGGGCTGCCTGCGGGCCGGCCTCTGCGGCCAGCATGGCCTCTGCGACATCGGCCGGATCGATCCAGTCCAGCGCCAGCAGCGCGTCGTCACCGGCCGCCAGGCGGATCGGCCCCAGCGGGGTATCGGCGATCAGCCGGGTTCCGACGGCACGGGTTCCCGTCGTGCGGGAGATGGCATTGCGGATGCGGGCACCTGGCGGCGTGGATGTCATCATCGGGCAGGCTCCGGAGCAAGGGCGGCGGCCAGTGCCGCGGGATCGTGCAGCGGCAGCCCGCAGCGCGGGCCCCGGCAATGATAGGCCGTGACCCGCCCGCCCGCCATGCCCTTGCCGGCAGCCGGATGTCCGGCGGGCAGGGGGGTGTCGGGATCGATCTGCCGCAGATCCAGCAGCGGCCGGCCGCTTGCCGCCGCGGTGCGGAGCAGGGCGCGGGTCGCCATGTCGCCCGCGGGGCCCACCACCACCACCTGATCCGCGGCATTGAGCAGCAGGGCGGCGACCATCAGCGACGCCACCCCGAACGGATTGCCGTCCACCTCGGCGCCGAAGGCCGCGATCGTTGCGCGCGCCGCCTCGGCATAGGCCGGATTGCCGGTGGCGAGTGCCAGCCGGGCCAGGGCCTGGGCCATCAGTCCGTTGCCCGAGGGCTGGGCCGTATCCGTGCCGGGGCGGCTGCGTACCGGCAGCACCTCGGCATCATCGGCCGTCATGTGCCAGCCGCCGCCCTCGGCCATGTGATGCCGCATCACCACCTCCGCCCAGCCTTCCGCCCGGGGCAGGCGTGCGGTGCCGCCCTCTGCCCGGTCCAGCGCCAGAGCCGCCAGAATCATTGCCGCATGATCGTCCAGCAGCCCCGGCCAGACCAGCCGTCCGGCCCGTGCCGCATGGCCCAGCCGGCCGTTGCGGTCATGGCTTGCCACCACCGCATCGAAGGCGCGGGCGGCCCGTGCCACCTGGTCCGGCCGGTCGAAGATCATGCCGGCTTCGGCGAGGCCCGCGATCATCAGCCCGTTCCAGTCGGCCAGCACCTTGTCGTCGCGGCCCGGATGGCTGCGCGACCAGCGCCGCTCGTGCAGCCGTGCCGCCATCGCCTCAAGCCGCGCCTCGTCCTCGCCGCTCAGCGGGTCGGGATGCGCCAGCCGGTTGGGGATGGCGCGGCCCTCGAAATTGCCGCCCGGCCGGATGTCGTAGACCCGGCCGAAGAGGGCGGCGTCGTCCGCGCCCAGAACCGCCGCGATCTCCTCGGCCGTCCAGAGGTAATAGAGGCCTTCTTCGCCCTCGCTGTCGGCATCCAGGCTGCTTGCAAAGGCGCCGTCGCCGGCATCCATCTGACGCGCCAGCCAGGCCATGATGCCGGCTGCGGCATCGGCGAAAACCCTGGCATGGGGCTCCGTTCTGGCTCTTGCCCAGGCACGGGCGTAGAGCGGCAGCAGCTGGGCGTTGTCGATCAGCATCTTCTCGAAATGCGGCACCAGCCAGTCGGCGTCGACCGAATAGCGGGCGAAGCCGCCGCCCAGATGGTCGTGAATGCCGCCCGCGGCCATGCGGCGCAGCGTCCGGTCCAGCGCCGCGCCCGCGGCCTCGGCCCGGGAGCTGCCATCCGCCGCTATGGCGTCGAACAGGGCGAGCAGGGGAGCGTTCGGAAATTTCGGTGCGCCGCGCACACCACCACGCTCCGGGTCGAACACCCCGGCGATCCGGGCAGCCGCACCGGCCACCGTATCGGGCGAGGGCACGGGGCCGGGATGTCGGGCTGCCAGCCGGCCCAGCCGGGCGCCGATCGCCGATGCGTTGTGGCGGACGTCCTCGGCCTGATCGTGATATATTGTGGAGATCTGCCTGAGCATGTCACGAAAGGCGGGAAGACCGTGGCGAGGCTCGGGCGGGAAATAGGTGCCGCCCCAGAAGGGCGCACCATCGGGTGTGAGGAACATGGTGAGTGGCCAGCCCCCCGGCTGGCCGAGGGCCTGAAGAGCGGCCATGTATACGTCGTCGACATCAGGTCGTTCTTCGCGATCGACCTTCACGTTGACGAACAGCCGGTTCATGACGGCGGCGGTCTCAGGGTTCTCGAAGCTCTCATGGGCCATCACATGGCACCAATGGCAGGCGGCGTAGCCGATCGACAGCAGGATCGGCCGGTTCTCCGCCCTGGCGCGCGCGAAGGCCTCCGGGCCCCAGGGCAGCCAGTCCACCGGATTGTCCTTATGCTGAAGGAGGTACGGGCTGACTTCCCTGTGGAGTGAGTTTCCGGACATCTTTTAAACCCGAGAGTGTGTTGGCGCTTGCAATCGGTGCGGGGATCGCGGACTGTCCAGGGTACGTGGCGTCAGTGGCGACCATCGGCAAGCGCAGACGAGCCAAAGCAAAGATCAGGGAATCTGCCCGATGAAGATCTCCATCGACCTCGATTGCACCCCCGAAGAGGCCCGCCGCGCCGTTGGCCTTCCGGATCTGACGCCGCTGCACAACATGTTCCTGACCGAGATGCAGAAGCAGATGGCTCAGGCCATGAAGTCCATGGATGGCGATAACATCATCCGGAGCTGGATGCCGGGCGGGCAGGGCTGGGACCAGATGCAGAAATTCTGGTCGGGGCTCGCCACCGCCGGCACCACCGGGGGCGTGAAGAAGGACGGCTGAGGTGAGTGTGGTCCGCAACGATCCGCCGCTCTATTACGAGCGGCACATTTTCGTGTGCACCAACGAGCGGCCCGAGGGCCATCCGCGCGGTTGCTGCGAGGCCGGCGGGGCAACGAAGCTGCGCAACTACATGAAGGCCCGTGCCAAGGAAATGGGGCTCAAGGGCGTGCGGGTGAACAATGCCGGCTGTCTGGACCGCTGCGAGCTGGGCCCGACGCTGGTGATCTATCCCGAAGGCGTCTGGTACGGCTATCGCAGCACCGACGATATCGACGAGATCCTGACCACCCATGTCGCCGAGGGCGGCCGGGTCGATCGGCTGATGCTGAAGCCGGGCGATGACGAGATCGCCAAGGCCGACATCGCCGAGCGGCGGGCTGCCGAGAAGGCCGCCCGTCTGGCGGCGAGCGGCGGCTGACAACCGCACCCGTTCCGGTCGGCTGTTCAGGCCAACTGTTCAGATACGGTCATCGGGCTATGATGAGGCCGGCATCCCGGAAGACGGGGTGCCGGCCTCGTTTTTCTGCCTGCCCGATCGGATCCCCACCTCCCATGACGACATCCACCACGTCGCGCCCCCGCACCATCTTCGCCCGGGCGACGCCGCCCGGGCGCGGCGCCGTGGCGATCATCCGCCTGTCCGGCCCCGACACCGATGCCGCCCTTGCGGCCCTGACGCCTGGCCGTGCACTGCCCGAACCCCGCCTGGCCAGCCTGCGCCGGATCGCCGATCCGGTCTCGGGTCGGGCGATCGACGAGGCGCTGCTGCTGCGCTTCCGGGCACCCGCCAGCTATACCGGCGAGGATGCGGCCGAGCTGCATCTTCATGGCGGCCCGGCGGTGGTGGCGGCGGTGATCGATGTGTTGGGCCGTCTGCCCGGGCTCCGGCCGGCGGAGGCGGGGGAGTTCACCCGCCGCGCGGTGCTGTCCGGCCGGATGGATCTGACTGCGGCCGAAGCGGTCGCCGACCTGATCGCCGCCGATACCGCCGGCCAGGCGGTTCAGGCCCTGGCCCAGCTGGGCGGGCGGCTGGGGCGGCAGGTGGAGGACTGGCGGGCACGGCTGATCCGCGCCGCGGCGATGATCGAGGCCGAGATCGACTTCCCGGATGAAGAGGTACCCGACGGCATCGCCCTGGCTGTTGCGCCCGAGCTTGAGGCGATCGCGACCGAGTTCCGCGCCTGTCTGGCCGATGGCCGGTCGGGGGAGCGGCTGCGCGAAGGTGTGGTCGTGGCGGTGGTCGGTCGCCCCAATGCCGGCAAGTCGAGCCTGGTGAATGCGCTGGCCGGGCGCGAGATCGCGATCGTCACCGATCGGCCGGGCACCACCCGCGATGCGATCGAGGTCGCGCTCGATCTGGACGGCGTGGCGCTGACCCTGATCGATACCGCCGGGCTGCGCGACACTGACGACCCGATCGAGCAGGAAGGGGTGCGTCGCGCCCGGGCCCGCGCGGCCGAGGCCGATCTGCGCCTGGTGGTGATCGATCCCGAGACCGCCGATCCGTCCAAAGCGATGATCGAGGCGGGAGCGCGTCCGGGAGATCCGATCGTCTTCACCCGCCGGGATCGTCTGGCGGCCGATGCCGCCGACCGGCTTCGGGCGGCCGTGGCCGGGGACCATCCGATGGTCCTGGTCTCCTGCGTCTCCGGTGCCGGCATGGGGGATCTGGCGGCGATGCTGGCCGGGCTCGCCGCCGGGCTCACCGGCGGCGGGGAGGGGGCGATGATCACCCGTGCGCGCCATCGGGCGGCGCTCGATCAGGCGGCGGCGGCCCTCGATGCCGCGGTGGCCGGGCTCACCCATCCGCTGCCGATGCTGGAGCTGGTGGCGGAAGATGTCCGCCGGGCCTGTGATGCGCTGGGCCGGATCACCGGCCGGATCGATGTCGAACACCTTCTGGATGCGATCTTCCGTGAGTTCTGCATCGGGAAATGATATCTGAAGGGCGAGCCCGCGCCGTATCCATCCCTTCAGACCGTGTCTGAACTGCCCCGGCTTTTCGTGTGTGGCACAGGGGGTTGGCGGCGGATGTTCCACGTGAAACGCGGCGGCACCGCCGGCGGGTCCCAGGCCTGGCCGCCATCACCCGCCCGCCTGCCATCACCCGACGACCAGACGAGACCACGATGCCCAGCGATCTGCCCCGTTCCATCCCGGCCACGCCAGAGGCCGTCGTCGATCCGTCGGCGGTCGACGTCATCGTCATCGGCGGCGGCCATGCCGGCGTCGAGGCGGCCGCCGCTGCGGCACGGGTGGGGGCGCGGACCATCCTCGTCACCCACACCTTCGCAACCATCGGCGCGATGTCGTGCAACCCGGCGATCGGTGGGATCGGGAAGGGCACGCTGGTGCGCGAGGTCGATGCCCTCGACGGGCTGATGGCCCGGGTGATCGATCGGGCGGGGATCCAGTTCCGGGTGCTGAATGCCAGCCGCGGCCCTGCCGTGCACGGGCCGCGCGCCCAGGCCGATCGCCGGCTTTATGCCGCGGCGATGCAGAATCTCATCGCCGGCACTGCCGGGCTCGACGTGGTCGAAGGCGCGGTCGATGACCTGATCATGGCGGAAGAGGGCACGGCCCCGCGGGTTGCCGGGGTGGTGCTCGCCGATGGCCGCCGGATCCGGGCGGCCGCCGTGGTGCTGACCACCGGCACCTTCCTGCGCGGCATGATCCATATCGGCGACGCGCGCATCCCTGCGGGCCGGGTGGGGGAGGCGCCGGCCGCGGCGCTGGGGGCGCGGCTCGAAGCTCTGGGCCTGCCGATGGGTCGGTTGAAGACCGGCACGCCGCCCCGGCTCGACGGCCGGACCATCGATTGGGCATCGCTGACGGAGCAGCATGGCGACACGCCGCCGAAGCCCTTCTCGGTGCTCACCGACCGGATCACGGTGCCGCAGATCGCCTGCCATATCACCGCGACCACGCCGGCGGCTCATCAGGTGATCCGCGATCATCTGCACGAGAGCGCGGTCTATTCCGGCCGCATCGCCGGGCGGGGCCCCCGCTACTGCCCCTCGATCGAGGACAAGGTGGTGCGCTTCGCCGATCGCGACAGCCACCAGATCTTCCTGGAGCCCGAAGGCCTCGACGATCACACGGTGTATCCCAACGGCATTTCCACCAGCCTGTCGGCCGAGGCCCAGGCCCGGATGCTCCGCCATATCCCGGGGCTGGAGCGGGTCTCGATCATCCGGCCGGGCTATGCGATCGAATACGACTTCGTCGATCCGCGATCGCTGCTGCCGACGCTGGAGAGCCGGGTGATGCCCGGCCTTTACATGGCCGGCCAGATCAACGGCACCACCGGCTATGAAGAGGCGGCGGCGCAAGGTGTGCTGGCCGGTGCCAATGCCGCGCTGGCGGCGGGCGAGGCCGGCGGTGATCGCCGTCAGGGCGCCCGGTTGCTGCCCGACCGCGGCCGTTCGCTGACCGGGGTGATGATCGACGACCTCACCACCCGGGGCGCCGACGAGCCTTATCGCATGTTCACCTCGCGCGCCGAATACCGGCTGCTGCTCAGGGCCGACAATGCCGACCTGCGGCTGACGGGCGAGGCGATCGCCCTGGGGCTGGTCGGTGCCGAACGTCGTGCCGCTCATGAGGCGAAGCTGGCGGCCCTCGATGATGCCCGGCATCTGGCCCGCAGCCTGACCCTGACGCCGGAACAGGCCCGCACCCATGGTATCCCCGCCAATCGTGATGGCCGGCCGCGCTCCCTGCACCAGCTGCTGGTTCATGCTGAGGCGACCCGTCTGGTGCTGACCGGCATCTGGCCCGAGCTGGCCCGGATCCGCGCCGACGTCTACGAGCAGATCGAGATCGAGGCCCGCTATGACGGCTATCTCGGTCGCCAGGAGGCGGATGTCTCTGCCTGGCGGAGAGAGGGGGGGCTCGCCATTCCGCCCGGCTTCGACTATGGCCGTGTCGGCGGCCTGTCGGCCGAGATGCAGGAGAAGCTGAACCGGAATCGGCCGGCGACGATCGCCGCCGCTCAGGCAATCCCCGGGGTGACCCCGGCGGCGCTCAGCCTGGTGATCGGCGCCATCCGGCGCGGCGCGGCCCTGGCAGCGGAGTAGGGCAGATGGCACGCAAACCCGATGCCCGTCGCGGCGGCCCCAGGCCTGCGGCTCAGCCGCGCGCTGCCGGGCCGGCCGGTCCAGCCGGCGCCGACCACGACATCATCCGGCCGCGCATCGATGCGCTGCTTGCCGGGGTTCCACGTGAAACTCTCGACCGGCTGGAGATTTACGCCGAAAGGCTCATCCGCTGGCAGGGGGCGATCAATCTGGTGGGCCCCGCGACCCTGCCTGAACTCTGGCGCCGGCATATGCTCGATTCGGCCCAGCTTCTGCCGCTGATCGGTCCGGTCGCCGGCCGGCGTCTGGTCGATCTGGGCTCCGGTGCCGGCTTCCCCGGGCTGGTGTTGGCGGCGCTGGCTGATCTGGACGTCCATCTGGTCGAAAGCGACACCCGCAAGGCGATCTTCCTGCGGGAGACCGCCCGGGCGATGGGCATCGCCGTCACCGTCCATGCCGAGCGGATCGAGCGCCTGAAGCCCCTGGATGCCGACCTTGTGTCCGCCCGCGCGCTTGCCCCTTTGGACAAGCTTCTTGAGATGGCCATTCCGCTTGCCCGCCCTGATGCCGTATTCTGGTTTCTGAAAGGCGCCCAGGCCGATGCCGAGATTGCAGCCGCCCGCACCCGCTGGACAATGCAGGTGGTATGCCATAGAAGTATGACCGACGAGGGTGGCGTCATCCTTGAAGCGAAGGGGCTGTCTCGTGTCCAAGACCGTGACCAATCCCGCTGATGCGGCGCCTCAGGGCACCGGTCGCGTGCTGGCCATCGCAAACCAGAAGGGCGGCGTCGGTAAGACCACGACCGCAATCAATCTCGCGACCGCGCTGGCTGCGGCGCGCAAGCGGGTTCTGGTGATCGATCTCGATCCGCAGGGCAATGCGTCGACCGGGCTGGGCATCGGTGCCAGCCAGCGGGATCCGTCGAGCTATGACGTATTGATGGGCGAGGCGAGCCTTGCCGAGGCGATCGTCGAAACCGATGTGCCCGGGCTGGCGGTGGTGCCGGCTGTGGTCGACCTGACCGGTGCCGAAATCGAGCTGATCGAGCGCCCGGCCCGCGAACGCCGGCTGCGCATGGCGCTGGGTGCCGAGGGACTACCGCAGTACGACTACATCTTCATCGACTGCCCGCCTTCGCTCGGCATCCTGACCCTGAATTCCCTGGTCGCCGCCGATGCGGTGCTGGTGCCGCTGCAGTGTGAGTTCTTCGCGCTCGAAGGCGTTAGCCAGCTGGTTCGGACCGTCGACCGGGTGCGTCGTTCGCTCAATCCGCGGCTCGACATCCAGGGTGTGGTGCTGACCATGTTCGACAACCGCAACAACCTGTCCAATCAGGTGGCGGCCGATGTGCGCAACTTCTTCGGCGACAAGGTCTACAAGACCGTCATCCCGCGCAATGTCCGCGTCTCGGAAGCGCCCAGCCACGGCAAGCCGGTGCTGCTCTATGATCACCGCTGCGCCGGGGCCAAGGCCTATATCCATCTGGCGGGTGAGGTGCTGAAGCGCGAACGGGGGGTGGCCGCGTGAGTGCGGAAGAGACCGGCGGCCGCAAGCGCGGCCTGGCGCGCGGCCTGTCCGCGCTGCTTGGTGATACGGCGATCGAGGATGCGGCCCCCGCGGCCGCAACCGCCGATGTCCGGATGATGCCGGTAGAGCGGCTGCGCCCCGGCCGCTATCAGCCCCGCCGGCATTTCGACGAAGAGGCCCTGTCGCAGCTGGCCGCCAGCCTGCGTGAACGTGGTGTGGTCCAGCCGATCCTGGTCCGGCCGCTCGATGACGGCGGGTTCGAAATCGTCGCCGGCGAACGTCGGTGGCGGGCGGCGCAGCTTGCCCGGCTGCACGAGGTTCCGGTCATCGTCCGCCATATGGCGGATCATGATGCGCTGGAAATCGCCCTGGTCGAGAACATCCAGCGCCAGGATCTGACGCCGCTGGAAGAGGCTGACGGCTATCGCCGGCTGATGGGGGAGTTCTCCTACACCCAGGAGGAACTCGGCCGGGTGATCGGCAAGAGCCGCGCCCATGTCGCCAACATGCTCCGCCTGCTGAACCTGCCCGATGCGGTCAAGGAGATGCTCGACGACGGCCGGCTGTCCATGGGGCATGCCCGGGCGATCGCCACGGCTGAAGACCCTTCGGCCCTGGCGAAACGCATTGCCGATCGGGGGCTGACGGTGCGTGAGGCAGAAACTCTCGCACGGGGCGAAGCGGAAAAGCGGGCGACCCGCGATGGCAGCCAGCGCAAGCCTGTCGGTGGCCGGCCGCGCCGGGCCGAGGCCGCTGGTGGTTCTACCAAGGACAGCGATACACTGCGCCTGGAAGAGGATCTGAGCGAGAGCCTGGGGCTCAAGGTCTCGATCAACCCGATCTCGCCGACCGCCGGCTCGATGACCATCGCCTATGGGTCTCTCGAAGAC
Source organism: Tistrella mobilis (assembly GCF_041468085.1). Taxonomy (NCBI): domain Bacteria; kingdom Pseudomonadati; phylum Pseudomonadota; class Alphaproteobacteria; order Geminicoccales; family Geminicoccaceae; genus Tistrella; species Tistrella mobilis. The sequence continues at coordinate 4,752,884 of NZ_CP121017.1, forward strand.
CTCGATGACCTGCTTGCCCGGCTGGGCGGGCGGGGCTGAGGCATCGATCAGGGCCAGTTTACACCCAAAATATTATCGGTCGTGGAGGCTGGTTTTCAGGCCTCAACGGCGACGTTTCCGCTGCCCGGCTTCGGCAGCAAGACCGAGCAATGCCTGGCCGACCAGGGTTTCCTGAGGCAGCCCCTGTTTGGCCCGGGCCTCGGCATCGGCCAGCCGGCCCAGCGCCCGGGCCAGAGCCGCAGTCGGCCATACCGCCAATGCCGCCTTGAAGCCGCTGGTCTGCTTGAAGAAGACCGGCGGTTTCAGCGATTTCATCGCCGTCTCGGGATCCGCTCCCTCGTCGATCTCGGCCCGTGCCTGAAGCAGCCTGCCGAAATGGCGGGAGACCGCGCGCAGCAGGGCGATGGCCGATGTGCCCTCGGCGAAGGCCCGGTCCAGAGCCCGGTCCAGAGCCGCGGCATCGCCGCCGGCTGCGGCCAGCGCCACATCATCCAGTGCCACGGTCCGCGCATCGCCGATCACGGCTTCGACGTCATCGAGCGTGACCCGGCCGCGGCCATGGGCGTAGAGGGCCAGCTTGTCCAGCTCCATCCGGGTCATCGCCCGGTCGGCCCCCAGAGAACCGGCCAGCGCCATCAGCGCATCGGCATCGGCCTGGAGCCCTGACTCCGACAGGTGATTGCGGATCACTTCGGCCAGATCCCGGCCTTCATCGGCATAGCAGGCGATGGCGGCCGCGTTGGCGGCGGTTTCGAAGAGTTTGCGAAGCTTCGATCCGGGGCCCAGCTCGCCGCCATCGACCACGATCAGCGCGTCGCCGACCGGGTCGCCAAGGAAAGCGGCCAATGCCGCCGTCTGGCCATCGCCGATATCCCTGAGCCTGACCACCCGCCGTCCGCCACCAAAAGCAATGGCGGCCGCTTCATCGGCAAGCCGGGCAGGGTCCTCCGACAGGGTCTTGCCGTCGAGGGTGGCAATCCGGAAGGGGTCGGTAGGGTCCGGTACGACCGCGCGCACCAAACGGTCCGCCCGTTCCTTCACCAGCCCCCGATCGGGACCGTAGACCAGAACGGCCCGCCAGGCGGCATCGGGCCGGCCGCTTTTGGTATCCGCATCCCGGGGGGCGACCTTCACCATCCGTCTGCCGCCGCCTCAGACCTCGCCATGCTGGTCGAAATAGATCGCGAGCCGGGTATGAACCTCCCGTGCCGCTTCCTGCAGGGCACGCTCGATCGCATCCTGCCGGGACACCAGCGTTGCATAGGGGGCGGAGATCTGGTCATAGCCGTTGATCTGGGTGACCGTCCCGTCGGCCAGCAGCCTGTCGGTCTTGTTGTCGCCGGCATTCGGCGCGATCAGGCGGTAGGTCACGGCGACCCGCACATTATAGCGGCTGGCCGTCGCGTCTTCGTTGATTGCGAGGCCGGTTTCCGTGATCCGGATCGCGCTGTCCAGCCGGTAGCGCCCGGGATTGCCGCGGCCCTCCCCGGCAAGCAGACGCTCCAGACTGTTCCGGTAGATCTGGCCAGCCCGGTCGGGCACCGGTCCGACCGCGACAGCGGCCAGCTGTTCGGTGACCGCGGGGCGGCTGGCCGCCGTCTCGCTGTAGAGCGGCCGGAAGCCGCAGGCCGACAGCGTCAGCGCCGCCGTGGCCATCGCGGCCGCCAGCACCAGCCGCCTTGGGCGGCGGCTGGCGGGTCGGGTCGGAGCGTTGCGGTCAACCGATGAGGTTGAGGATGCGGTTCGGGACATAGATCACCTTCCGCGGGGTGCGGCCGTCGAGAGCGGTCTTGACCTTGTGGTCGGCGAGGGCACGTTCCACAGCCGCATCCTGATCCAGATCCGGCGCGACATCCAGCTTGCTGCGCACCTTGCCGTTGACCTGCACGGGCAGGGTGACGGTGTCGACCGTCACCAGGGCCGGGTCGAAATCGGGCCAGGGCTGTTCGGCCAGCAGGCCGTCATGGCCGGCCATCCGCCAGAGTTCCTCACCCAGATGCGGGGTCATCGGCCCGATCAGCCGGATGACGGCATCCACCGCCTCGCGGGCGACGGCGGTATCGGCGGGCGAGGCCGGGGTGAAGTCGAACAGCGCGTTCGACAGTTCGCGCAGCCGCGCCACACCCTTGTTGAAGTGGAAGCGCTCCAGATCCTCCGACAGGTCGCGGATCGTCCGGTGCAGCTTGCGGCGGATCTCCAGCGCCGTACCCTCGGCCGCCGCCAGATCGGCGCCGATATCGGTGCCGGGGGCGGGCAGGGCGGCCGCCCATTCATCCACCAGACGATACAGCCGGGCCAGATAGCGGTGCGCGCCTTCCGCACCCGCATCGGTCCATTCCAGATCGCGTTCCGGCGGGCTGTCGGACAGCATGAACAGCCGTGCGGTATCGGCGCCATAGGCCTCGATGATCGCCATCGGGTCCACGACGTTGCGCTTGGACTTGCTCATCTTCTCGATGCGGCCGCGGGTCACCGGCCGGCCGGTTTCCACATGGACCAGCTGGCCGTCGGCGTCTTTGGTCACCTCTTCGGGGAAGACCCAGCGGCCCTGATCGTCCTTGTAGGTCTCGTGCACCACCATGCCCTGGGTCAGCAGCCCGGCGAAGGGCTCCTTCACGTCCAGCAGCCCCACCTCGCGCATGGCGCGGGTGAAAAAGCGGGAATAGAGCAGGTGCAGCACGGCATGTTCGATGCCGCCGATATACTGGTCGACCGGCATCCACTTGTCGGCCGCGTCGCGCGGGAAGGGCCGGTCGGTGGTCAGGCCGGTATAGCGGGCGAAATACCAGCTGCTCTCGAAGAAGGTATCGAAAGTGTCGGTCTCACGCCGGGCCGGCTTGCCGCAATTCGGGCAGTCGACATGCGCCCAGCTGGGATGGCGGTCCAGCGGGTTGCCCTGGCCGTCGAACACCACATCCTCGGGCAGGGTGACCGGCAGCTGGTCTTCCGGCACCGGCACCACGCCGCAATCCGGGCAGTGGATCACCGGGATCGGGCAGCCCCAATAGCGCTGGCGCGACACGCCCCAGTCGCGCAGGCGGAAGGTGGTCTCACCCTTGCCGATGCCGATCTTCTCAAGTTCCTCGATCGCGCGGCGCTTGGCGTCTGCGACCGACAGCCCGTCCAGGAAGCCGGAATTCACGATCACGCCGTCGCCGGTCACCGCCTCGGTGCCGATCTCCAGCGAGGAAGCGTCGTCCATGCCTGCGGGCCGGACCACCGGCTTCACCGGCAGGTCGTATTTGCGGGCGAAATCCAGGTCGCGCTGGTCATGGGCCGGGCAGCCGAAGATCGCGCCAGAGCCGTATTCCATCAGCACGAAATTCGCCACATAGACCGGCAGTTTCAGCCCCGGCACGAAGGGATGTTCGGCATCGACCGGCAGCCGGTAGCCCTTCTTCTCGGCCTTCTCCAGCACCTCTTCGCTGGTGCCGGTGCGGTTGCACTCTTCGATGAAGGCGGCAAGCGCGGGGTCGGATGCCGCCAGCGCCTCGGCCAGCGGGTGGTTGGGGGCGATGCCGCAGAAGGCGGCGCCGAACAGCGTGTCGGGGCGGGTGGTGAAGACCTCCAGCCCGTCCAGCCCCTCGGGTGCACCCTCAAGACGGAAGCGCAGCCGGGCACCTTCGGAACGGCCGATCCAGCGCTCCTGCATGGTCTTCACCCGGTCGGGCCAGCGGTCCAGCGTCGACAGGCTGTCGAGCAGATCGTCGCCGAAGGCGGTGATCTTCAGGAACCACTGCGACAGCTTGCGCCGTTCCACCAGGGCGCCCGAACGCCAGCCACGGCCCTCGATCACCTGTTCATTGGCCAGCACCGTCTGGTCGACCGGATCCCAGTTGACCCAGCTTTCCTTGCGATAGGCGAGGCCGGCTTCCAGGAACTTCAGGAACATGCGCTGCTCGTGGACGTAATAGTCCGGTGCGCAGGTGAAGATCTCCCGGTTCCAGTCATAGGACAGGCCCATCGACTTCAGCTGGCCGCGCATGGCCGCGATGTTGTCGTAGGTCCATTTGCCCGGGTGGATGCCGCGCTCGATGGCGGCATTCTCGGCCGGCATGCCGAAGGCGTCCCAGCCCATCGGGTGCAGGACGTTATACCCCTTGGCGCGGCGGTAGCGCGCGGTCACGTCCCCCAGCGTATAGACGCGGACATGGCCGATATGGATGCGGCCGGAGGGGTAGGGGAACATCTCGAGCACGTAGTATTTCGGCTTCGACGACGCTTCATCGGTCGTGAAGGTGCCGTTCTCGTCCCACACCTGCTGCCACTTGGGCTCGATCGCCTTGGGGTTGTAGCGGGCCATTTTTCCGGTACGAAGTGCGGGTGACCGCAACCGGCACCGCCCCCCTTCTGTCAGGGGGCATGCCGCTGCCGGTCACCCGGTTGGAGAGGATGGCGGCAGGGCTGGCCCCGTCGCCGGACTTGTGACGCCGTCAGCTCGCCGTGCTTGACACGCGCAGCTGACGGGCGCGGGTGAGGATGGCGTCCTCGATACGGGTCGCGACCGCGGGCTCGACGGGCTGGTCGACCCAGGTGCCGGTTTCGTCGCGGCGCTGCTTGAAGGCAGCCACGCGGATGCCGTCGGCCCGGAGCTGGCGGTCGAGGATATAGACGGTGAGCTTCATCCGCTCACCCGGCGTTTCGGGCGCGCTGTACCAGTCGGTGATCAGCACACCGCCGAAGGGGTCGGCGGAGGCCAGCGGCATGAAGCTGATGGTGTCGAGCGAGGCCCGCCACAGGAAGCTGTTCACGCCGATCGGCGAGGCGCCGCCGGTGCCGTCGCGGCTCTTCTCATTGTCGAAGATATTGAGCCCGCCGTCGCCGAAGATGGTCTGGCGCTGGGTCTCGTAGGTGCCGCCGGTTCCGCCTGGCATCGAGCGCGGATAGCTGGCTTCGGTCTCCACGCCGCTGCAGCCCGCGAGCAGCGCGAGCGCGCCTGCGAGCGTCGCGAACCGCAAAAGATCCTTGCCCGTGACTGCCATGGCCGTTCCAAACCTCTCTGGCTATTGTCCGACGTGGTCCCGCCGGCGTTGTCTCTGGTCCCGACAGGGCGTCGCCGAAATCTGTCCGAGAGAGGCATTTGCACTCCGTCGGATGCTTCGGTCGGCTGAACTATATGGCAAGCCGCTTCCTGCCTCAACCGAAGCCGATAGCCCGCCGTCCGTGGCACCGGGCAGCCCCGGGGACCGGATCAGGGGGCCGTGACGCCGCCGTGTCATCCCTGTTGCAATCCTGCTACATTGTGACGGAAATCACTGACGCGTCGTATTGCGCCGCGTTGACGGCGCGTGCGCTGCGGAAGAACATGAACTTGCCGCATGGGCGAATTCCCCGCACGCCCGGCGTCCGGATGGCGGCCAAGACCGTCGACCGTCAAAGAGCTTCCGGCCAGCATCAGGCCAATCATGACCAGGCCGGAACCCGAAGCGGGCCGGCTGACCAGATCGTATCCCGGACGTCCCGGCACCCGGCCGGATTGAAGATTTCTGAACGTTCTCACCAGGGGACCCGACCCGATGAAGAAGATCCTGCTCGGCAGCACTGCCATCGTCGCCGCTGCCGCCGCTTTCGCCGCTCCCGCTTCGGCGGCCGAGAAGATCAAGCTCGGCCTCGGCGGCTATTATCAGAGCGCCTTCGTCCTGATCGACGAGGATGTGGCAGATACCCGCACCGACAGCATCAAGCAGGAAGGCGAGATCCACTTCCTGGGTGAGACCACGCTCGACAACGGTGTCACCGTCGGCGTGAACGTGCAGCTCGAGGGCTACACCACCGGCGACCAGATCGACGAGCACTTCGTCTATTTCGAGGGCGGCTTCGGCCGCGTGCAGCTGGGCGCCGCCGACTCGGCCGCCTATCTGATGCACTATTCGGCCCCGACCGCGATCGCAGGTCACGGCGTCGACAGCCCGAACTTCTTCCATGCCTCGCAGCCCGGCACCAATGTGCTGGCCTCGAACTACACCTTCCTGAACACCACCGGCGACGCCAACAAGCTGACCTATTTCACCCCGCGCTTCGCGGGCTTCCAGCTGGGCCTGTCGTACACGCCCAGCCTCGCGGCCGGCACGGGCGGCTCGTCGAACTCCTATGGCAACCTGCCGGATAACACCCCGGGCCAGCAGGAGCAGATCGTCGAGATCGGCGCCAACTACGTGAACAGCATCGGCGGCGTCGATGTGGCCTTCGCGCTGGGCTACCTCACCGGCAAGCAGGAAGTCGATGCCGCAGGCTTCGACGATCAGGAAGCCTTCACCGTGGGCGCGCAGCTGGGCTATGCCGGCTTCACCTTCGGCGGTGGCTACCAGAAGAACAATATGGGCCTGCAGCTCGAAGACGACATGGAGCAGTGGAACGTCGGCCTGACCTACGGCTTCGGTCCCTTCACCGTCGGCACCGGCTATGGCTATGGCAGCCAGACCAGCGGTGCCGGCGTCGAGGACGAGCTGTCGACCTTCGAGATCGGCGGCACCTACGAGATGGGCCCGGGCGTCAGCCTGATGGCCGGCTACTTCCACTACGACTTCGACTCGGATCTGGCGGCGAACCGGAACACCTCGGACGCCTTCATGGTCGGTACCTCGCTCGAATTCTGATCGGGCAGTCGTGGACGCCGCAGTTTCCGCGGCGTCCATCCCCCTCACATAACCGTCTGACGGCCGATCCGGCCCTGCCCGGAGTTGTTGCTTCACAGCCACAGTGTGGCGGGAAGCGCGACGGCAGGGGTGCACCTCGCTTGACCACCGCATGCGCGGGATGGAACATGGCGACGCACAGCGCTTCGGATACGGCTTCGACGGCACCCTATTTACGGGTCGTATCACCTGGCGCTCGATGCCGCGCCGGGCTTTTTTTGCTGGTCTGATGGCAGTTCGCCAGAGGGCCGGCCTCAAGCCTGGCTCCACCGGTTCTAGGGGAACTGACCGATGAAGAAGATTCTGCTTGGCACGTCGGCCATCGTCGCCGCCGGCCTGCTCGCCGCGCCGGCGTCGGCCGCTGAGAAGATCAAGCTGGGCCTGGGTGGCTACTACCAGAGCGCCTTCGTCCTGATCGACGAGGACGTCGAGAACACCCGCACCGACAGCATGAAGCAGGAAGGCGAGATCCACTTCCTGGGTGAGACCACGCTCGACAACGGCATCAAGGTTGGTGTCAACGTCCAGCTCGAGGCCTACACCACCTCGGATCAGGTCGACGAGCACTATGTCTACTTCGAGGGTGGCTTCGGTCGCGTCGTCCTCGGCGCCGAGAACTCGGCTCCGTACCTGATGCACTATTCGGCCCCGTCGGCCGTGGTGGGTCATGGCGTCGACAGCCCGAACTTCTTCCATGCCAGCCGTCCGTCCTACTCGGTTGGCGGCGCCACCGTTCAGAACGCGCTCGCCTCGAACGCGACCTTCCTGAACGCGACCAGCGACGCCAACAAGCTGACCTACTTCACCCCGCGCTTCGCCGGCTTCCAGCTCGGCCTGTCGTACACCCCGAGCCTCCAGGGCGGTCGTGGTGGTTCGTCGGGTGCCTATGGCAACCTGTCGGACAACAACGTCGGCGCGCAGGAGAAGCTCGTCGAGGTCGGCCTGAACTACGTCAACACCTTTGGTGGCATCAATGTGGCGGCCTCGGCCGGCTACAGCGGCGGCTCGCTTGAGCAGGAAGCTGCCGGCTTCGACGATCTCGAAGCCTGGAGCCTGGGTGCGAACCTCGGTTATGCCGGCTTCACCTTCGGTGGCGCCTACATGACCAGCAACCAGGGCCTGCAGCTCGAAGACGATCTCGAGCAGTGGAACGTCGGCCTGACCTATGGCTTCGGCCCGTACAAGGTCGGTGTTGCCTACGCCGATGGCGGCGTCACCCTCGGCACCGGTCGCCAGGACGAGCTGAAGATGATCGAGGTCGGCGGCACCTATGCCCTCGGCCCGGGCGTCAATCTGATGGCCGGCTACTACTACATCGATTTCGACTCGGACGATGCGGGTCTCCGCAACGAGGCGAACTCGTTCATGGTCGGTACCGCCCTGTCGTTCTGATCGACGGAGCAGCCGATCGGCCGGGTCACCGGCCAGACGTGAAAGAGGGGATGGGCTTCGGCCCATCCCCTTTTTTCTTGTCTGCGAGTCTGGTCGGACAGGGGGCGGAATGGTTGCACTGCACACCCGGGAAGGTCCGCAGGATCCCGCGGAATCCGGCACGGAATGCCGCACTGCAACGGTATACCGTTCGCGCCTGCGCTATGTGGCATTGGTGACACAGTGCGCGTCAACCGACACATCGGCGATCCCGGTTTCTTGACGACCCTCACCAGCCCGCGTTTATTTGGTGCGTCTCATGTGACGATGATCACGAAAACCCCGGGAGCGGGTGACGAAGATCACGTCCATCAAGCATCAGCCTTCGGGAGCACGGGCCCCGTCGGTGTATCGTCCGGGCAACACCGCCGGGCGACCTCGATCGAGAGTGAGGGAGAGCATGAAGAAGATTCTCATCGGCACCACGGCACTCGTCGCCGTCGGCCTCATCGCCGGCCAGGCTTCGGCGGCGGAGAAGATCAAGCTGGGTCTGGGCGGCTACTATCAGTCGTTCTTCAAGATCACCGACCAGGACGAGGTCAACGGCGTCGAGTACCGCTCCGACGAGATGGTTCAGGAAGGCGAAATCTTCTTCCTGGGCGAGACCGTCCTCGACAACGGCCTGAAGGTCGGCGTGCAGGTGCAGCTCGAGGGCTACACCACCGGTGACCAGATCGACGAGCACTATGTCTACTTCGACGGCTCGTGGGGCCGCGTGCTGCTGGGTGCCGAGAACTCGGCCCCGTATCTGATGCACTATGCCGCGCCGACCGCGATCGCCGGCCATGGCGTGTCGTCGCCGAACTTCTTCAACTTCTCGACCGGCACCAACCTCGCCGGCCGCGTTGGTCAGGCGCCGAGCACCCTGATCAACAACACCTCGGACGCCAACAAGCTGACCTACTTCACCCCGCGCATGGCCGGCTTCCAGCTCGGTCTGTCGTACACCCCGACCGTGAAGGCGGGTGTCGCGGCCGGCCAGAACGGCAGCGGCGGCGGTTGGTCGGGCTCCTATGGCAACACGGCTGACAACCAGCCCGGTCAGCAGGAGCAGATCGTCGAAATCGGTCTGAACTACGTCAACAAGCTGGGCCCGGTCGATCTGGCCGTGTCGGGTGGCTACCTGAAGGGCAGCCAGGAAGTCGACACCGCTGGCTTTGACGACCTGCAGGTCTGGAGCCTGGGCCTGAATGTCGGCTTCTCGGGCTTCACCTTCGGCGGTTCGTATGTGAACGACAACCGCGGCCTCGACGGCAACAACGACATCACCGGCTGGGACGTCGGCCTGGTCTATGCCTTCGGCCCCTACAAGGTCGGCGCGGCCTATGCCAACCATCAGCGTGAGTTCGACGTTGGTGGCGACGACGAGATCAAGTTCTACGAGATCGGTGGTTCGTACGCGATGGGCCCGGGCATCAGCCTGAATGCGGGCGTGCAGTTCCTCGATGCCGACAGCGACCGCGTTTCGGCTCGTCAGGACGGCACCTCGTTCCTGGTCGGTACCGCTCTCAGCTTCTGATCGGTGTCGCTCGGGCGGCCTTCGGGCCGGATGAGACGGGAAGGGCGGGTCTTCGGACCCGCCCTTTTCCGTATGTATCCTGTGCTTGTGACGCGGCTTTCTTTTGTCCGGCGCGGTTTTCGGCTATGGATTGGGGCTCGATGCCCGGCCGGCACGGTCTGCCGGCAGCCTTCAAGGGAGTCCCGCCGTCATGGGTGCGATCATCTGGCTCGCTTCCTATCCGAAATCGGGCAATACCTGGACGCGGGCGTTCCTGCACAACCTGCTGCGTGACGCCAAGGCGCCGGTTCATCCCGATCGTTTCGCCGATTTCTGCCTGGGCGAGAGCAAGCCCGAATGGTATCTGCGCTATCTGGACAAGCCCCTGTCGCAGGCGACCGAGCAGGAGATCATGAAGATCCGCCCGCTGGTCCATCGCGACATGACCCGGGCCTTTCCGGACAACGTCTTCGCCAAGACCCACAACATCCTGGCGGAGCGGGGCGGTTATCCGCTGATCAGCCTGAACCACACCGCCGGTGCCATCTATATCGTGCGCAACCCGTTGGACGTGGTCTCGTCGGTGGCCGACCATTTCGGTCTCGATATCGACGGGGCGATCGGCATGATGGCCACCGAGGGTGCCGTCACCGCCAATGACGACCGCAATGTCTTCGAGGTGCTCAGCACCTGGTCGCTGCATGTGAAGAGCTGGACCCAGGTGGCGAGCCCCGGCCTGCATGTCATGCGCTATGAAGACATGACCGACCGGCCGCTTCAGACCTTCCGCAAGCTGACCGACTTCCTGGGGCTGAAGCCCCCGCGGGAGCGGCTGGAACGGGCGATCCGCTTTTCCTCCTTCAAGATCCTGAAGCAGATGGAGGAACGCCACGGTTTCCGCGAACGCTCGGTCAATTCCAAGGCCTTCTTCCGCTCCGGCGGTGCCGGCAAATGGCGGGAGCGGCTGACATCCGATCAGATCCGCCGGATCATCGCCGATCATCACGAACAGATGGCGCGGTTCGGCTACATTCCCGCAGATTATGCCGATGCGGTTCCCGGTGCGGCCCTGCCGCAGCCGGCGGTCGCCGGCGAGGGGCCCCGATGAGCGAGCAGCGCGCCAGGCGTTTCGCATTGTCCACCGCACTCGGCTTCGGCAAGCGCGGCTATTTCATCCCGTACCGCTATGCCGAACAGGTGGAGGCGGTGAAGCCCAAGGGGCCGCATCCGGCCGCCGAGGCGCTGTTTCACGCCATGGAGCCGGTTTTCGGTGCGGTGCTGGATGCCGCGACCGATTATCGCGACGACCTGGCCCGGCTGGCGGGGGCCCGGCCGCCGGCACCGCGCTGGTCGCAGGACTGGTTCCCGCGGCTGGATGCGCTGGCCGCCTATACCATGGTGCGAGCGGCCCGGCCGCGGCGGATCATCGAGATCGGGTCGGGCCATTCCACCCGCTTCATCGCCCAGGCGTTGAAGGATGACGGCCATGGCGCCGAGATGACCGCGATCGACCCCGAACCCCGGGCCGCGATCGACGAACTGGGCATCCGGCTGATCCGCAAGCCGATGCAGAGCGTGCCGCTGAGGGAGTTCGCGGTGCTGGAGGCCGGCGACATGCTGGTCGTCGACAGCAGCCATATCCTGATGCCGGGCAGCGATGTCGACGTGGTGTTGAACCGCATCCTGCCGATGCTGCCCAAGGGCGTGCTGGTCCATTTCCACGACATCTTCCTGCCCGACGGCTATCCGCAGAGCTGGGCCTGGCGCGGCTATAACGAGCAGCCGGCCGTTGCCGCCCTGCTGTTCACCGGCGGCTACAAGCCGCTCTTCGCCAGCCGCTATGTCGCAACCCGGATGACCGGGCGGGTGCAGAACGGCATTGCCGGCGGGCTGCCGCTGCTGGAAGGTGCCTATGAATCCAGCCTCTGGCTGGAAAAGCTGGTCGACGCGGCGGTTGCTCCGCCCGAGTAGTCAGGCCAGGTAGTCAGGCCCAACCAGTCAGGCCGGCTTGAAAGCGTCGATGGCGGCAAAACCCGCCAGGTTGCGGCAGGGGGAAAGCTGCCGCAACCGGCTGCGGTCCATGCCGCCCAGCGCGACCACCGGCCGGTCGGCCTGCCGGGCGAGCGCCCGGAAGCGGAGCGGCCCCAGCACCCTGGCCCCCGGATGGCTGCGGGTCGGCAGCACGGGAGAGATCAGCAGCAGCTCTGCGCCCCGCCGCCGGGCCCGGACAAGATCCCGGCGGTCATGGACGGCGGCGCTGGCCGGCAAGGGGCGCGGCAGGCGGCGGATCTCGGGTCGGCGCAGCCGGTGGCCGGGCAGGTGCTGCCCGTCGGCACCAAGTGCAAGGGCCAGGCGACGATCGCCCGCGATCAGCAGCCCGATGCCCCGCGCCCGGGTCAGCCGTCGCCACAGCCGGCCGAGGGCCGGCCGGTCGGGGGCGCCGTAGTCGCGGAAGATCACCAGATCGCCGCGCTTAAGGCCGGTCAGCAGGGCCGGGCGGGGTGGTCCCTGCCGGTTCCGGTCGGTGATCAGCACCGCGATCCCGCGCGGGCCCGGCCGCTGAGAGTTGAGAAGCCCGCCGCCTCGGCTATGATGGCGCCCCATATCGCATCTGCCCGATCCGAAGGGTGGAGGCGGGGTACCGCCCCGCCGGTGATCCGTTCCGAGGGAGCCCGAGCCCCATGACCGACGTCAAGGCAAACCTCGCCCAGGTCCGGGCGGAGATCGATCGCGCCGCCCGCGATGCCGGCCGCGATCCTGCGGCGGTGACCCTGGTGGCGGTCTCCAAAACCCATGACGCGCCGGCCATCCTGCCGGCGATCGAGGCCGGCCAGCGGGTTTTCGGGGAAAACCGGGTGCAGGAAGCGGCCGGCAAATGGCCGGCCCTGCGCGAGCGTTTCCCCGATCTGGAGCTGCATCTGATCGGCCCGCTGCAGACCAACAAGCTGCGCGAGGCGCTGGCGCTGTTCGATGTGATCCAGAGCGTCGACCGCCCGAAGCTTGCCCGGATGCTGGCCGAAGAAGGGGCCAGGGCCGGCCGGCTGCCCCGGCTGCTGGTGCAGGTGAACACGGGTGAAGAGCCGCAGAAGGCGGGTGTGCTGCCCGCCGATCTGGACGGGTTCCTGCGGGAATGCCGCGAGGATCTGGGCCTGATCGTCGACGGGCTGATGTGCATCCCGCCGGTCGACGACCAGCCGGCACCGCATTTCGCCCTGCTGGCCGACATGGCGGCGGCCCATGGTCTTAAGCTGCTCAGCATGGGGATGAGCGGCGACTACCCCATGGCCATCCGCCTGGGCGCCACCCATGTCCGCGTCGGCACCGCCATCTTCGGCCACCGCGACTATTCTGCCCCTGCCGCGGGGTGATCCTCTAGAATCTCGCGCTGATGGTCAGGGTGTCGCCCGGGCCTGCATCCGCCAGCACCCGCACCAGATCTTCCATCGCCAGCGCCACGCAGCCCTCAGTGCCGGAGAAATCCGGCCGGGCGACATGCATAAAGATGGCGCTGCCACGCCCCGGCACCACCGGGGCATCGTTCCAGCCCAGCACCGCGATCAGGTCGTAGACATGGTCGTCGCGCCACAGCCGTTCATGGCGGGCGGGGAAGGGCAGGTCGACGGGCTTGTTGTACCAGGGGTTTTCAGGATCGTCGCACCAGCCGTCCTCAGGACGGATCGCCTGGACGGGCAGGCGGGTGCGTGGGGCCTCGATCCGGTCGGCGCGATACAGTACGCGCCGGATCGGCAGCGTGCCGATCGGTGTCGCGCCATCGCCTTCGCGCTTAGCGACGGTGATGCCGTTACGGCCGATGGCCACCGGCAGGCGCTCGTCCCGCCACCAGAAGCGGAACCGGGCGAGAAGGGGATCGTATCGAACCAACATGGACCCAGTCTGCCACGGCTCCGCCGGGCCCGTGAAGGCCACCGGGCCCCTGACGCGGATTTGTCACGCCGCCGATCGCCTGGTGAGGGCCGATTACAAGTTCCTTGAGACCGTCGCGCCCTTGCCCTGGCCGGCGCGCATCTGGGCCTGATAGCGGTCCAGCGCCTGGTTCATCCGCGCGGCGAAATCATCGAGCGGGATCGGGCCGGTCTCGGCGGCATCCGTGCCGGCGGCATTCATCTCGCGCAGCTGGGCTGCCCGTGCGGCATCGGTTGCCGTCCTGTCGTCCTGCTGTTCACGACCGCGTGGCGGGGTCGTGCGCGCGGCATAGGCTGAGGCACCCGGGGCCGATACCGGCGGGGCCGGCTTACGGGCGGTGGGGCCGTCGACGCCCATGAAGGCGGCTGCCGGGATGATCCGTCCCATCTCGGTATTGCCGCCGGCACTGCCGCCCGGCAGATCGGCGAGCGGCGTGCTGCCGGCGCCGCCTGCCGGTACGCTCTGGCGCAGCATGGCCTCGATCTCGCGCTCGCTGGGCCGGCCGTTGCGGCCGCGGGCGGTGGAGAGGTCGTTCGCTGCCAGGCGCTCCTCGGCCGGGGTGGTGGTGGTGCGGGTCTGCGCTGCCCGCGGCGCCCGGTCGGCGGTGGCGGCGATCGATGCCTGCGCCCCGGAGGATGCCTGCGCCCCGGAGGTCTGGGGCCCACCGCCGGCTGCCCCGTCGGCTGGCTGGTTGCCATTCGCCGCCGCCGGTGCCGGCGCGCCGAAGGCCCCCAGCAGGGCGGCGAACTGGGCCTCGCTCATCCCCTGATCGCCATCCGTGACGGGAATGTCCTTCGCGCCCACCGGCTTGCCCGCCGGCGCGGCGAGCGAGGCGATCTGGGAGCCGGCGACCCGTGCGCCGTCGTCGGCGGCGCTCTCCACCCGGCCGGAGGCGGCATCGGCTGCGGCCAGTGCCGTGCCGCCGGTATCCTCGTCTTCGCCGATCAGCGCTGCCAGCGCCCGATCACCGGCGGTCTTGCCCGCGGCGTCCATGGTGGCGTTTTCCATCATCGCGCCGATCATGCCCACCGGCCCGCCGAAAGCGATGCCGCCGATCATCCGGGCACCGGGCGAGACGGTATCGCCTGTGAGCGCGCGATAGACCGTGCCTACCACCGGCAGCTGCTGCAGCGGGTTCACGATATCGAGCAGGTCGCCGAAGCTGAAGCCGTCTTCGCCCCAGAAGCCGGCGGGTTCCGCGTTCGCGGTCCGGGTCGTCCGGTCGGCCTCTGCGGTGTCGGTCGAAGACGTGCGCGCAGGTTCCCCGCCGGCCCAGGCGGGCGTGTCGTAGCGGTAACCGCGGGAAGCGTCGACGAGCATGGCAGAAACCCCGGGGGCGCCCTGGCCGGCTGGCCTGTCGGGCGGGCGGTCGTGGCGCGCGGACCGGCGCCGTCCCGGATGTCGAATTCAAGCATCGTGCCAGTCGCGAACCGGCCCACATCGCTCCGATCCGGGCAAAAACCTGCCGCAAGCCATTGATGGCTGACATCCTGCCGTTCGTGGCGCCCTGATCGGCCCGGCAGGAACTGCCGGGCGGCAGGCATTGCCCGGCGGGCCGTGCCGCTATGCGGAGACGGCCCCTCCCGGCGTCTTGTCCCTGTAACGGCAGAGATCGGCCACGATGCAGGCGGGGCAGTCGGGCCTGCGGGCCTTGCAGACATAGCGGCCGTGCAGGATCAGCCAGTGATGGGCGTGCAGGCGATAGTGTTTCGGCACGCGGCGCTCCAGCCCGCGCTCGACATCGAGCGGGGTTTTGCCGGGGGCAAGGCCGGTGCGGTTGCCGACCCGGAAGATATGGGTGTCGACCGCAATCGTCGGCTCGCCGAAGGCCACGTTCAACACCACATTCGCGGTCTTGCGGCCGACCCCGGGCAGGGCCTCAAGGGCGACACGGTCGCGCGGCACCTCACCCCCATGCTGCTCCACCAGAATGCGGCTGAGCGCGATGACGTTCTTCGCCTTGGCATTGAACAGGCCGATGGTCTTGATATGGGCGCGCAGGCCCTCTTCGCCCAGCTCCAGCATCTGGCCCGGGGTGAAAACCTGCTGGAACAGCAGCCGGGTCGCCTTGTTGACGCCGATATCGGTCGCCTGGGCAGACAGCACCACCGCCACCAGCAGCTGGTAGACGTTGCCATAGGCAAGCTCGGTCTCGGGCGCCGGATCGGCGGCGGAGAGCCGGCGGAAGAATTCTTCGACATCGGCGCGCTTCATGGACGCTGACGATAGCCGCTTGGGCAGGCCTTGGGAAGCGGCGGCCGCATCCACGGATCAACCTGTCCCAGGTCCCTGAAGAATAACGGCTTGGCGGGCCGCCCGGCCGCTCCATATACTGAACCCATGAGCCAGCCAGAGACCAGAGACGAGAGCCGGCCATCTTCCGACGGTCCGCTCATTTTCGATGCGCTGCTGACCCCCCATCGCTCCCTGCCGCCCAGCGGGTTCAGATGGGTGATGTTCGGCATCGCAGGCGTGCTCGCGCCCATGGGCATCTATTTCATGACCCTGGGCGCCTGGCCGGTCTTCGGCTTCTGCGGGCTTGAAATCCTGCTGATCTGGCTGGGCTTCCGCGCCAGCTATATCAGCGGCCGCGCGTTTGAGCGGCTGCACCTCACCCATGAACGGCTGCGGGTGGAACAGACCGACCATCGCGGCCGCACCCGCGCCCATGATTTTCAGCCCTACTGGCTGCGGGTGGAACTGGTGGAGCCCGATGCCGGCGAGGAAGACGGCTTCGGCCCGCGCGAACTCGCCCTCACCAGCCATGGCCGGCGGCTGATCATCGGCCATTTCCTGACGCCCGAGGAACGGCGCGACCTGGCCCGGGCGCTGGAAACCGCGCTGCACCGGGCCAGGATGCCGCAGCCGACGGAGACGCTGCTCGCCTGAGGTGAACTGATCGATAGTGTTCGCCCACGCTCGGTGCATATATATATTTTAAATAAATTTTCAGATATGAAGAGTCTTAATTGAGACACCAAGAATTAATTATTTCTAGAGTCCAAATATTTTTGACAAAAAATTTGCCAATTTATTCCCTGGGATTCGTTTTCATTTCCACCTCAACGCCATATGAGATATGCTCTGAAACCGTATTTAAACCCCAAGGCGCAAGGTGCTACGACACGGATTTGTTGCTGGTCAGCCTGTGTCGTTTCCGCCGCAAAAACGAAGCTTCAGGCGCTATGGATCTGGAAACCATGGCGTTTGCAACCATTTTCCGATGGCGTAGCTGGGCGCACTTCGATAACGTCCACTAGACAAACTCCATCGTGCTGAAGGGGGAAGAGCTTTAGCAGCTCAAGCTCACAGCCACTGCGTGTCTTCTAAAGCACGCCGATCTAAAAATAAGAGCTGACAAAGCCTTTCCTTATGCACTCATCGGCCAATGAATGGGAAAGTATGAGATGAATGCGATGCGCAAGAATCGTGACTACGCCATTTATGGTCAGATGCGTCCAGATCGGGAAGCGTCCTGGTTAGACAGCTTTAGTGCGTTGACCCTTGACTTTAGCCCTACTCCATCTAGCTCTTATCGTAGCGACGGGCTATTCGGCGATGCCGTAAAAATACGACAGGACGCTGACAAAGTTATGAAAAATGCTGTATTGCGTCACATATTGTCACGGTCGCAGAATTTCTAATTTGGAAATTTTTATGAGATAATTTCATGAACGAACGCACGCCGAATCCAGAAGACAGCGAGATGGCTGAGCGCTTGAACGAGGTCATCCGCCAGAACGCCATCTCGAAACTTAAAGATCTGAATTCTAATACGGTTAAATCTAACAACAGAGAAGCGCTCGCCCAGCTTGTTGCAGATGTGGCGAGCGATTCTCTGTTGGAAATCATTGAAATTTCAGAGATTGAGAAAAGCCACTACCATATGGGTCCTTTACCGGATCCGGCTACGCTTCGTGGATATGACGAGGTTGTTCCAGGATCGGCAGCGCAAATCGTTAATTCCCTTGCAGAAGAACAGCGGCATCGGCACAATTGGGAGAATAAGGCGCTATCCTCTGCTTCCAAAGAACGTGTAAGACGAGACTTAATTGCCAGTTTTCTTGCCTCTCTAGCCTTCGTGGCTGGCATATATCTTATATATCTAGGAAATTCATGGGAGGCAGTCGCTCTTATTTTAGGCGTCGTCTTGGGTGGCAGTGCTCTTTTTCTGGGTAGACAGATACTTGTCAGATTGGGACAAAATATTCTGGTAGAGAGCCAATCAAACCATGATCCCTTGAACTCTAATGGTCGCAGGGAAAATATAAAATCCCAGAAAAAAATTCGAAAAAAATAGTCGATCTGAATTTACGAATATTTCGAATCCCCGGTTTTTCCAGCCGTCAGATTGACAAAGCTACCGCTTAAGAAAATGGGCGGATTTGAAAATCAGCCTGCGCCCAAGCCGTAGATATCCGCTGCATAATCTGAAAAATTATTTACCCTTGCACAAAAAAGGTGTGAAAGCCAAGCCGCCGTCCCGTCTCGAAATGGATCAGCACCGAGAAATACATCTGGCCAGAGCGGGCTGATTATCACTCTGGCGCCAGGGAGCTTGCAACATCTTCGCTGTCAACAGGCCTAGCGCCGACAGGCCACGAGGCAGACTTGGCCACATCCCGACAGGGTACCGGTCGCCTTGAGAGATGGGCGAGCGGAAAACCGATAGACGACGCCTGATCAACGCCGCCAACTCGGAGCGGCTGCCCTGTCGACGACACTTCTGCGGCCTAAAAAGCCTCAACCATGCCGCGTGACGTTTCACGAGCCCGGCCGATGATGACTCCGACGTCGGTCACCACGCAGGGATGTTACCCGACCCCTACCGCAATGGCTGGCAATTGCCCCAAATTATCAGCTCATTTCTTGACGCCCGAGGAACGGCGCGACCTGGCCCGGGCGCTGGAAACCGCGCTGCACCGGGCCAGGATGCCGCAGCCGACGGAGACGCTGCTCGCCTGAGCATGCAGTGTCTGCAGCAGCCTGACTGCCCAAGGCGATTCCCGAGTATTGCGACGCTGAAACGTGTCGCTCTATTTAAAAATTTCGGCAGACAAAACATGGGCCGCCTCCCCGGCGCCGATCCCACGCAACCTTTGCGGCATAAGTCCTTCTAAAACTACCGGGTGATAAGACAAAATGCCGCGAGCCGCGTATGATCACATGGAAGATTATTCGCCGGGCTTGATGTGTCGTATATTTTTTCGGGACTGCCGTTTCGCGCATGATATACGAAGAGAGCTCAATATGGGTTGAAGTTTAACGAGGCTGCGCAGCCTTCAATTTTCAACCCAAACCGTGAAGCCACTTGAACGGGTTCATTCTTCATACTTAACCGCCTCAGCCGAGCGAAATTCTTCTCATAGAAGTAAATTATCAATAATTTACTCGTTATAGTAGTCGCGTGTCTCCAGTTACACGTCAAGGTATTTATGCTTGTGTATGAACACGCATTAGCTGTAAATGACTCTGATAGCTTCGTTTTATCCCCATGATTATTGACGAAATCATGGTGGTCGACTAACGATCAGGTAGAACAGAGTCTGAAGAAAGCCAACACGCCACCCGCCGATGGCGTGTCGCGAAGGGGTTCGTGCGTGCGGACGTTGTGGACAGATCCACCGACCCGGATCGACAGATGCACCGATGGCCTCCCGGCCGGAAACCGGGGGCGACGCCGTTGACCGCGCGCGTCGATACCATCGCGCTGACCGGCATCCGGGCAGTCCCCGTCGAGGTTCAGGTGGCGATCTCGGCCGGGCTGCCGGCCTTTGCCGTGGTCGGTCTGGGCGACAAGGCGGTGACGGAAGCACGGGAACGGGTGCGTGCGGCGCTCGGCCGGCTGGGGCTGACCCTGCCGGCGAAGCGTATCCTGGTCAATCTGGCGCCGGCGGGTCTGGCCAAGGAAGGCTCGCATTACGATCTGCCGATCGCGCTCGCCCTGATGCTCGGCATCGGCGCCCTGCCGTCAGGGGTGTTGGACGGCCATCTGGCCCTGGGCGAACTGGCGTTGGACGGCACGCTTGCCGCGGTGGCCGGCGTGCTGCCGGCAGCCGTTCTTGCGGCGGAAACCGGCCGGCGGATCATCTGCCCGGCCGCATCGTCGGAAGAGGCGGCCTGGGCGGGCGATCGCCATGCGGTGATCGCGGCCCCCGATCTGCTGGGCCTGTTGGGCCATCTGACCGGGCGCAGCACGCTGCCGACACCGCCGGAACCCCGGCTGGAGGGGGAACCGTCCCTGCCCGACATGGCCGACATCCGCGGCCAGCCGGTGGCACGGCGGGCGCTGGAGATCGCCGCGGCCGGCCGCCACAATCTGCTGATGATCGGCCCGCCCGGTGCCGGAAAATCCATGCTGGCCCGGCGCCTGCCCGGCCTGCTGCCGCCGCTGGCCCCGGCGGAATCACTGGATCTGTGCCTGATCGAAAGCGTGGCCGGCCGCGGGCAGGTGCGGCCGCGGATCAGCCGGCCGTTCCGCGACCCGCATCATTCGGCATCGGCCGCAGCCCTGGTCGGCGGCGGCAACCGCGCCCGCCCGGGCGAAATCAGCCTGGCCCATGGCGGCGTGCTGTTCCTGGACGAGCTGCCGGAATTCGCCCGGCCGACGCTGGAAGCCCTGCGCCAGCCGGTGGAAAGCGGTGAGGCCGTGGTGTCGCGGGCGGCCTTGCATGTGTCCTATCCGGCGCGCGTACAGCTGCTGGCGGCGATGAATCCCTGCCGTTGCGGCCATGTCGCCGACCCGATGCTGGCCTGCAACCGCGCGCCGCGCTGTGCGGCGGATTATCAGAACCGCCTCTCCGGCCCGCTTCTCGACCGCTTCGACATGACGATCGAACTGGCGCCGACACCGCCGGCCGCGATTCTGGCCCACGGGCCGGGAGAGGCAAGCGCCCCGATCCGGGCGCGGGTGCTGGCGGCGCGCGCCCGTGCCGATGCCCGCAATCGCGGGCTCGCCGGGCTGGACGAGGCTCCGGCCCATCTGCGCCGGCCGATGACCAATGCCGAGCTGGAAGGCACGGCCCTTGATCAGGCGGCCGCACTCGACGGACCGGCGCGGGAATTGATGCTGCGCGCATCGGAACGGCTTCGTCTGTCGGCACGGGGCGTGACCCGGGTTCTGCGGGTTGCGCTGACCATCGCCGATCTGGCCGGCCGCGAGCGGATCGGCCGCACCCAATTGAGCGAGGCGCTGGCCTATCGCCGCCCGCCCGGCCCGGCGGCAGGGCTGCGCACCGCCGGGCAGCCCCATGATCGTGGTGGTCCGAACGCCCGGCCCTCCCATCCTCCACAGTGACCAACGGACCCCTTGGCCATGACCGACGACAACCAGCATGACGGCCCGAAGCGCCACACCAAGCCGACGCAAAAGGGCACGGAGCCCCAGAAGGGCGTACCGGCAGAAAAGAGCCCGGGCGGTGGATCGGGGGGCCCGTTGATCGCGGAAGGCGGCGTGCCCGACTGGCCGCCGGTCGAGCCCGCGCAAATCGATCCGGAAATCCGGTCGGCCAGCGCCCAGATGATCGATGCCCATGTCGGCGCGCGCCTGCTGGCCCTGCGCCAGATGCGCGAGATCAGCCAGCACCAGCTGGGCGAAGCCCTGGGCCTGACCTTTCAGCAGGTCCAGAAATACGAGCGCGGCCTGAACCGGATCAGCGCCGGCCGGCTGTACATCGCCGCTACCTTCCTGGGGGTGCCGGTCGCCTATTTCTTCGATGGTCTGCCGACCGGCACGGACCTGGAAGCCTGGCTGAGCGGCGACCAGCTGGCAGAGGCGCCTGCTACATTGTCGGCCGGCACACCGGTTACAACAGAAGATCGACAGCTTCAGGATCTGCTGGTTGCCTATGCCCGGATCGAGGATCCGGGGCGGCGGCAGGCGCTGGCGGCGGCCGTGCAGAACATCGCCGACGCCTGCGATGGTGTCGTGGGGGGCGAGGGGCGCCGTTCCCCCTTGCGCCGCCGCCGCGGCCGGCCGCCCAAGAAGCGGGATTGAGCGGACGATACCGGCGGGGACGGCGGCGTCATCCTGGAGGCTTGATCCGGGGCGGGCTTCGATCAACCATGCGTCGATCAGCCCCATGCCATTCCAGCCCGAAAGGACCTGCCGGATGATCGAGACCGCCCGCCTGGAGATTGCGGGGCCACGCGCCACCCTGACCCTGACCCGGCCGGCCAAGCGCAATGCGCTGCTGATGCGCGAGATCCCGGCAGTGATCGGGCTGATCGATCAGGCAGAAGCCACGCGCGGCGTGCGGGTGATGGTGGTGACGGGCGAGGGCGGGACCTTCTGTTCCGGCGTCGCCTTCGACGATCTGGCCGGGGTGGACTGGACCGACAACCCGCTGGAAAAGCTGTGCGAACGGGTGGCCCGGGTGGCGGTACCCACGATCTGCGCCCTGAATGGCGGGGTCCATGGCGGCGGGGTGGATCTGGCGCTGGCCTGCGACATCCGCATCGGCACCCCCGCCAGCCGGGCGGTGGCGCCGCCGGCGCGAATCGGGGTGATGTATCACGTGACGGGGCTTGAGCGTTTCGTCGCCAGACTGGGCATCACCGCCGCCAAACGCCTGCTGGCCCTGGCCGAGCCGATGGAGGCCGACGAGCTGCTGCGCATCGGCTTTCTGGATCAGCTGGCCGGCGGGGAAGAGGGGGCGCTGGCCGCCGCGGTGGATGCCCATGCCGCCCGCATCGCCGGGCTGGCCCCGCAAACGGTGCGCAATTTCAAGCGCCTGCTGGACGATATCGCCGCCGGCCGGCTGGACCGCGCGGCGGCGGTGGCCGAAATCGGCGCCAGCTTCACCTCGGCCGAGGCCCGGGAAGGCTATGCCGCGCTGACGGAGAAGCGGGCGCCGGTCTATGACGATGTCTGACGGAAGCCGTATCTGACGGAAGTCGTATCTGACGGAAGTCGTATCTGACGGAAAGGCGGCGTCTTAAAGCGCGGCCAGCACCAGCCGCGCCACCTCGCCCGAGCTTTGCGGGTTCTGGCCGGTGATCAGCCGGCCGTCCTGCACGGCCTTCACATTCCAGTCGGCAGCGCCTTCATGCAGCGCGCCCAGCTGCGTCAGCCGGGTTTCGAGCAGGAAGGGCACGTTCCGGGTGCCGCCCACCGCCGCTTCCTCGCTGTCGGTGAAGGCCGCAAGCCGGCGCCCCTTCACGAAGGGCGTGCCGTCGGGGCGGCGCATGTCGCCGAACACCGCCGGCGCATGACAGACGGCGGCGACCAGCCGGCCGCTGTCGGCAAAGGCGAAGAGCAGATCGTGGAGGCGGCGATTGAACGGCATGTCGAACATGGTGCCATGGCCGCCGGGCAGATAGACGGCATCGAAGCCGCTGGTATCGATGCGGTCATAGGCCGGCGTGCTCTTCAGCGCCGCGATCGCCGGCGCCCAGGCCGTCGCCTGTTCGGGGGAGGGGGTGCTGCCCGGATCGACCGGCACATCGCCGCCGGCCACCGAGGTGACCGTGACCTCGTGCCCGGCTTCGGTGAAGGCCATATAGGGCACGGCATGTTCTTCCAGCCAGAGCCCGGTGGGCTTGCCGTCGAGCAGGCGGTCATGGCTGGTGAGGATAAACAGGATGCGGCTCATGGGGATCGGACCTCCATTGATGAGGGTGATGATCTGTCCTGGTCGATCCTTCAGGTGGCAGCGGCCTCAGGCGGATTCAAATTCGCGGTGCCGATGCCAGATATCAGCTAGAATGATATCTGATGATGTATGACCTGAACCTGATGCGGATCTTCGCCGCCCTGATCGACGAGGGCAGCGTGACCCGCGCCGCCCACCGGCTGGGCATGACCCAGCCGGCGGTGAGCGGCGCGCTGACCCGGCTGCGCGCGCTGATCGGCGATCCGCTGTTCGTGCGCGAGCGCTATGGCATGCGGCCGACCGAAAAGGCCCTGGCACTGGCCCCGGCGATCACCCGGGCACTGGCCGGCATCGATGATGCGGTGATGGCGGCACAGGGCTTCGATCCGGCGACCGCGCGGCGCAGCTTCGTGATCTCGGCCAACAGCTATGCCGAATTCGTGCTGCTGCCGGCGCTGGTGGCGCGGGTTCAGGCCGAGGCCCCGGGGGTGCGGCTGCGCGTGCTGCCCTTCGGCGCAGATCTGGCCGAAACCGGGCTGCTGACAGGCGATACCGCCCTGGCACTCGGCCGGATCGTCGATCCGCCGGACACGCTGGTGGTGCAGGAAATTCTGACCGACGGGCTTTCCTGCGTGCTGCGCGCCGATCATCCCGATGCGGCGGGGGGCAGGCTGGACCGCGCGGCCTTCGAACGGCTGCGCCATGTGAACCTGCTGCCACCCGGCCGGCTGAAGGTCGGCCTGTTCCAGGTGCTGGAGCGGCTGGAGTTGCAGCGCGAGGTCGCGGTCTCGGTGACCCATTTCCTCGCCATCCCGGAACTGGTCGCAGCCACCGATCTCTGCGCAACCTTGCCGACGGCGATCTGCCGCAGGCTGGCCGGCGACGCGCGGCTGAAGGTGCTGGAGCCGCCTGCCGATTTCGGCCGTTTCCCGGGCCATATGGCCTGGCATCTCCGCCACCGCGAGGATGACGGCCATCGCTGGCTGCGCCGGCTGGTGCGCGAGATCGCGGCCGCAGCGGTCAGACCATGACGACCGTCAGAGATTGAGCCGGTAGCCGCCCGCCTCGGTGATCAGCAGGCGGGCATTGGCCGGGTCGGGCTCGATCTTCTGGCGCAGGCGATAGATATGGGTCTCCAGCGTATGGGTGGCGACCCCGGCATTATAGCCCCAGACCTCGTCGAGCAGCCGCTCACGCGGGACCGGCTTGTCGCCCGCGCGGTAGAGATATTTCAGGATCTGGGCTTCCTTGTCGGTGAGCCTGATCTTGCGCTTGCCGTCTTCGGTGACCAGCATCTTCACTGCCGGCCGGAACTGATAGGGGCCGATCGCAAACACCGCATCGTCGGATTGTTCATGCTGGCGCAGATGGGCGCGAACCCGCGCCAGCAGCACCGCGAAGCGAAAGGGCTTGGTGACGTAGTCGTTCGCCCCGGCATCCAGGCCCAGAATGGTGTCGGCCTCGGTATCGGCACCGGTCAGCATCACGATCGGCGCCTTCAGCCCGGCGCGGCGCATCAGCCGGCAGACCTCGCGGCCATCCAGATCGGGCAGGCCGATATCCAGGATGACCAGGTCGTGGGGGGCGGATTTCAGCGCCACCTTCACCTTCTCCAGCGCCTGGGCACCGCTCGCCGCCTCTTCGATCGCAAACTCCTCGTAGAGCGCCAGCTGCTCGGCAAGCGTCTGGCGCAGCAGGGGGTCGTCGTCGATCAGCAGGATGCGCTTCTGGGCGGTCATGGGCGGCGCTTTCCATCGATGGCGTCCCCCAAGGTTTTACGGGCCCCTTACCGGATCAGGCAAGTGCTGGATCAGGCAAGGCCCGGCGGTATGCCCAGCAGATCCAGATGCCCCACCACCAGCCGTCCCGGGCCGGCGGCGGCGCGGCCGGCCCGGAAATCCGCGACCAGCCCGGCCGGTGCCTCGCCGCTGTCGACCAGATCGACCAGGGCGCCTGCGATGCCGTCGACCATGGCCCGATGCATCGCCCGATGATCGGGGCCGATTTCCCAGTCGGAGCGGGCAAGGGTCACGTCGAAACCATGACGCCTCAGCGCCTCGGCAAAATACGGCGCCGCGCCAGGCCCGAGCGCCGGGCCACCCAGCCCCTTGTCACGACGCTGATGGCGGGCGAAGCCGGCCACCGCATCCGCATCGGGCGCGGCGGCCGGATCCCAGTTCATCCGCCCGTCCCAGGTCAGGGCGCCCAGCACCGGCACGCCGGCCCGGGCCAGGGCGTCGGCCAGGTCGTCCAGCCAGGCACGCCCGGCCAGATCAATGAGGGCGGTGAAATGGACGAGACCGGCACCTTCCAGAACCGGGGCCAGATCGGCGGTGGCGAGATCCGCCTCCAGCCAGTTGACCGAGACACCGGCGGCTTCGGGTTGCACCGACAGCCGGGCGCGACCGGCGGCGATCAACACCGGATCACGCTCCACCAGACACCAGGACTGACGGAGCTGTGCGCCCAGCCTTGGTGCCAGATGCACCAGCCCGGCACCCGTGCCGGCCCCCAGATCGACCACCCGCAGGTCTTGCAGACCGGCGATATGGCGGACCAGCCGCGCTTCAATCTCAGTCGCCCGCGCGGCGGTGTCGAAGCCGGCGCGCAGCGCCAGCCAATCGGGATCGAATCCCATCAGACCTCCGGGATCAGGGTGGCCAGCCGCCGGGCCTGATCGGGCCAGCGGGGCAGGCGGGCGCCGGCTTCTGTCGCCCCGCGGGCAAGACGGTGGCGCAGCGCCGCATCCGCCATCAGCCGCCGCAGGGCATCGGCCAGCGCATCGACATCGCCGGGCGGCACCAGGGTCCCGGCGCTGTCGGGCACCAGTTCCGGTACCGCACCGGCACGGGCGGCCACAACCGGCAGGCCGGCGGCCAGGGCCTCGGCAAAGGCCATGCCATAGCCCTCGAAGCGCGAGGGCAGCACGAAAAGATCGGCCGCGGCATAGCGCCGGGCAAGGTCGGTGCCCGAGAGCACGCCATGGAGGTGAATCCGGTCGCCCAGCCCGGCCGCCTGGATCGCCGCGCGCACCCGTGCGGCATGGGGCGGGTCCAGCGTGTCGGGACCGACGAGATCCAGCCGCCAGTCGTGATCACGGCCGATCTGGCCGAGCGCCGCCACCAGATCCTCATGGGCCTTGCGCGGGGTCAGGCTCGCAACCGTGAGCAGGCGCAGGGTGCCGTCCGCGGCGGCCTCGCGGGGGAGGGGCTCCACCGACAGACCCGGCTCGATCACCCGCACCGGCAGATCGGTCCAGCGCTGGTCACGCAGCAGGGTCGCGGTGGCGGGGCTGGTGGCGACCACGGCATCGACCCGGGCCAGCGCCGCCCGCTCCAGCCGCTCCAGATCGGCCGCGACCTCGGGCGCCAGACCGGTTTCGAGCGCACAGGGGTGGTGGACCAGCGCAATCCGCCGCGGCCCGCCCCGGGCGGGCGCAATCTCGTCCAGCAGCGGCGCCAGCCCCGGCAGGGCCAGCCCGTCGATCAGCAGCGCGCGAACCGGACCGGCGGCCAGCCGGTCACGCAGCACCGCAAGCGCCGGTGGCCCGACCGGCGGCGGCCCGCCGGGCAGGGCCAGCGTCTCGACGCCGAGCCCCAGCCCGGCGGCAGCCGCCATGATCCGGCGGTCATAAACATAGCCACCGGTGGCAAGATCGACCGGCCCCGGCACCGCAAGCAGAAGATCGACGGCGTCCGTCATCGCTGCGGGCCCCTCAGCCCGCGCGGGCGGCGTTGCCGACCGGGCCTTCATAGGCGGCCCAGGCGACATGGCTTTCATGGAGCACGATCCGGATCGCATCGATCCCGGCGGCCGAGGCACCGAGATCACCCGCATCGATCGCCGCCGCCATCCGGCCATGGATGTGGCGGGCCAGAAACTCGGTGGTGGTGTTCTGGCCGGCAAATTCCGGCAGATCGTCGAGATTGCGATAGGCCAGCGGCTCCAGCGCCGCCTTCAGCGCCTGATGGGCCAGGCCGATATCGACCACCAGACCGTCATCATCCAGCGCGCGCCGCCTGAATTCGACATCGACCACATAGGTCGCGCCATGCAGACGCTGGGCCGGGCCGAAGATCTCGCCACGGAAACTGTGGGCGATCATCACATGGTCGCGGACGCCGAGGGTGAACATCGGGTGCAGATCCTCAGATAAGGGGGCGCAGAGGGGAGAGCGTGGATCAATAGACGATACGCAGCACCGTGCCGCGCAGATCGGGATCCGGCCCGCAGAGATGGGTGGCGAGCCGGGCGGGAGCGGCGGCGAAGGCGACCTCGTCGACCACCAGCGCATCCAGTGCGGCATCGTCGAGCAGGCGGAGCGCCAGGTCCAGCCGGTCGGCATGGCTCCAGCGTGCCCGCCGGCCGGCCGAAACCTGGCCGACCTGCGACGAGATCAGCTTCAGGCGCCGGGCGTGGAAGGCGCGGCCCAGATTGATCGGGGTCTCGCGGTCGCCATGCCAGCTGGCCTCCACCACCCGCGCCTCCATGCCGGCCAGATCGAGCGCCAGATCGAGCCCGGCGGCGGAGGCGCTGGCATTGATCACCAGATCGCGGTCGGGGGTTGCGGCATCGGGCGCGCGGAAGGGCAGGTCGAGCGCCGCGGCCGCCGCGGCCCGGCCGGGATCGCGGTCGATGATTTCCACCGCGGCACCGGGCAGCCTGCGGGCCAGACGGGCGATGAGCAGCCCGACCAGACCGGCGCCGACCACCGTGATCCGGTCGCCCGGTCCGGCGCCTGCATCCCAGAGCACGTTCACCGCGGTTTCCATATTGGCGGCCAGCACCGCCCGGGCCGTCGGCACCGCCTCGGGCACCGGGCGGAGCATGGCGGCCGGGGCCAGAAACCGGTCCTGATGAGGATGGAGCACGAAGACGCGATCACCCTTCGGATCCAGCCCGACCATGGCGTAGCCATATTTGACCGGGAAGGGGAAATCGCCTTCCTGAAGCGGCGCACGCATCCGTTCGTATTCGCTTTCGGGCACCAGACCGCCGGCAACCAGCCGTTCGGTGCCCCGGCTGACCGCGCTTTGCAGGGCACGGACCTCGATCAGGCCGGGGGTATGGGCGGGGAGCGTGCCGGTGCGGATCTCGAAACGGCCGGGGCCGACCGTCCAGAGGGCGCGGGTCATCATCCGGGATGTCCTCCGTCAGGGCGCCGGACCAGATCCAGACAGCATTCGACCAGGATGTCGGCACCCATGATGAAATGGCGGACCGGCGGACGGATCGCCTGATCGAGATGATCGATTTCAGGCAGGCACAGCACCGGGCGGCCCGATCCGAGCAGCACCGGCGCGATTGCCATCTGCAGCCGGTCGACGGCGCCCGCCTGAATGAGCTTCGAAACCGTGACTCCGCCGCCTTCGACGAAGATCCGGCGAATGCCGCGGGCCCGCAGCTGCCGCAGCGCCTGATGCGGGTCGAGCGTACCACAGGGCCGGCGCGGCACGGCCACCGGCTCAACCTGATCGGTCGCCGGCGGGGGCGGGGTATCGGCGGCATGGAGAACCAGGGTACGGGCGGCACCGTCTCCGAACAGTTTGTGGCCGGCTTCAAGCCGTCCGCCGGCATCGATCACCACCCGGACCGGGTTGGGGCCGGGCACCAGACGCACGGTCAGGCGCGGGTCATCGGCCGCGACGGTGCCGGCGCCGACCAGCACCGCATCGGAAAGCGCACGCATGCGATGGGCGTGAACAAGGTCTTCCTCGCCCGACAGCCATTGCGAACAGCCGCTGGTGGTGGCGATGCGGCCGTCCAGGCTCTGGGCCAGATGGGCCGAGACCCGCGGCCGGTCGGCCGGGGCAGGGCGGAGCACCGGAAGATAAAGGTCGAGCAGCCGGGCGGCGGCCGGATCGAGCTCGATCCGTGTCGCCCAGCGCATGGCGGGCTCGTCCGCGTGGTCATCCAGCAGCACCGCATCGGCGGCAAGCGGCGTCGCCGCCGGCACCAGCCGGCCGTCGGGCCCCAGCGCCAGACCCGCCGGCAGATCGGGCGCGGCGGCAAGGGCCAGAAGCCCGTCCCAGACCGCGGCGGCATCAAGGCGAACCGGAGCGGGGCCAACCGGAGCGGGGCGGGCAGGACGCGGGCGCACCGGCCGGGGCGGGAATGCGACGGAACCAGCCCGGGCGGGGGCGGTTCCGTTCTCCGTCACCGGATTGCGGGCGGCAGGGACGGCATCGGCTGGTGGCATGTCCATCCTCCTGGTCTTTCTCCCCCTGCCCTCGACCCTTCGATCGGTGCCGCCCGGCATAACCGACAGACGGTGAGCGATCCGAAGGCGTGGCGATTGCGTAAAGCTATTGCAACTTACGCAAATGCCTGGCCGCCGGATCGGTTCCCGGGTCACATCCCGGATCAGGTTCCTGGTCTCCGTCGGCACGATCCGCCGTCTTTCCCGGCAGTCGCCCCATACAACCAGGGCGCTCCCGTCTCCATATGGTGATGCATGGCGAGGAAACGAGAGGCCGCTGCCCTGGCGCGGCTCAGACTGGATGCAGGCCTGCATGCAATCGGTGCGACCGGGCTGGTCGCGGCTGCGGCGGTGTTTGCCGCCGCGCGGGCAGGCGATGCGCTGGGACCGGCCTACCCGTTGAAGGCGGTGGCCTGGCTCGCCTTCGCGCTTGCCATTGCCGGCCCGGCCCTGGCCCAGCATCTGCCCCAGGCCCGTTTCGGCCCGGCCAATCGGGTGACCCTGCTGCGCGCCGGGCTGGTGGCACTGGTCGCGGCCACGATCGGCGAGCCGTTGATGGCGCTGGATCACGGTGCCGCCGCCGGGCCGGTCGCCTGGATGTTGTTTCTGACCGCGGCGATCTGTCTGGCGCTGGACGGCGTGGATGGCTGGATTGCCCGCAGGCGCGGCGTGGCCAGCCCCTTCGGCGCCCGGTTCGACATGGAACTGGATGCGCTGTTCGTGGCGGTGCTGTCCTGGGCGGCGCTGGATGCGGGGCGCGCAGGCCCCTGGGTGCTGGCGGCGGGCGCGCTGCGCTATCTGTGGGTGGCGGCGGCCTGGGCCTGGCCGCCCCTGAAAGCCCCCCTGCCCCCCAGCAACCGCCGCCGGGCCGCCTGCGCCTTCGGCGTGGCGGCGCTGGTCGGCGCGCTGAACCCGCTCTCCGCCACTGCCGGCATGGTTTCGGCCGCGATCGCGGTTGCCGTGCTCGGCTGGTCCTTCACCGTCGACCTTCTGGCCGTGATCAGGCTGCATCGCAGCCGCACCCCTCGCGAGGAGATCCCGAGATGACGATGCGTACCGCCCGGGCGGCGGCCCTGCTCGCCCTCCCCACCCTGCTCGCCCATCCCTTCCTGACGGCGCCGGCGGCGCTGCTGACGGCCGCAGCCCTGACCGCCCCCCCGGCAGCCGCCGCACCCGCAACCTACACGCTTGATCCGGAACATGCCGTGGTCGGCTTCCTGGTCATGCATGCGGGCTATGCCAACGTGCTGGGCCGGTTCCGCGAGGTCGAAGGCGAGATCAGCTTCGACGAGGCGACGAAACAACTCGGCGGCGGCGAGATCCGGGTGAAGACCGCCAGCGTCTTCACCGATCACGACAAGCGGGACGAGCACCTGCGCGGGCCCGATTTCCTGAATGCCGAGGAATTCCCCGACATGATCTTCCGACTGGAGGGCGCCGAGGCGACCGGCGAACGAACCGGGCGGATCACCGGCACGCTGGAGCTTCTGGGTGTGCGAAAGCCCATGTCACTCGACGTGACATGGAACAAGAGTGCCGAATACCCGTTCGGGACTGGCGTATTCGGTACGCGCCCCTATGTTATCGGAGTTTCTGCGCGTGGTACCATTCGCCGCAGCGACTTCGGCATGACCTATGGCCTGGACGGCGACCTCGTCGGTGACGAGATCTCCCTGATCCTTGAAATGGAGGCACGCCGGCAGTGAACGCGACATCCGGCTCCGACGGACTCCCCCCCGCGGACAGGTCCAATGACGAGGACGATCAGATGAGTGAGGCGACGGAGCGGCGACTTCAGCGTGCCCAGGCCGAATTGCGCGCCGGTGGCGCCGTGCTGCTGCGCGACGATCAGGCCGATGTGCTGGCGCTCTCTCCCGAACGGGCCTCACCCGATCGTCTTGCCGCCCTCGCCATTCTGACCGGTGCGCCGGCAGATCTGCTGATTTCCCGCCGCCGGGCCGCACTGGCCGGGCTGGTCGCGCCGATCGAGGCCGATGATCCGCGCGGCGTGGAGCCGGTGGCGGCCCCCATCCGCGACATCAGCGATCCGGCCTGGCGGCTGGCCGCCGACCCCACCCGCAGCGATGACGGCACGGCCGCCCGCGAACGCGCCCTCGGCCGGCTGCGCCCGGCCGGGCGGGCCTCGGCGGCAGCGATCGCACTGGCCAAGCGGGCGGGCCTGCTGCCGGCACTGGTCTCGGTGGAACTGCCCGCGGGCCGGCTGCCCGGCGGGGCCTCGGCACTCGACCCGGTGATCCTTGAGGCGAAGCTGCTGAAAGAGGGCCAGGTTGCGGCCGGCCGTCTGAAGCGGGTGGCAGAGGCCCGGGTGCCGCTGGCGGATGCCGAGAACTGCCGGATCATCGCCTTCCGCCCGTCGGATGGCGGGCCCGAACATCTGGCGATCGTGGTGGGAGAGCCGGCCGCGGATGCGCCGATCCTGGCCCGGCTGCATTCGGAATGCTTCACGGGCGATCTGCTCGGCTCTCTGCGCTGCGACTGCGGTGAACAGCTGAAGGGCGCGATCCGGACCATGGCCGCCGCAGGCGGTGGCGTGGTGCTGTACATGGCCCAGGAAGGCCGGGGCATCGGGCTGATCAACAAGCTGCGCGCCTATGATCTGCAGGACCGCGGGCTGGACACGGTGGATGCCAATCTGGCCCTGGGCTTTGAGGCCGACGAACGCGATTTCCGCCCGGCAGCCGAAATGCTGCGGGCGCTGGGCCATCAGCGCATCCGGCTGCTCACCAACAACCCCACCAAGGTGCAGGCGCTGGGCGCCCATGGCATCGAGGTGGTGGAGCGGGTGCCCCATGCCTTCCCCGCCAATGGCCACAATGCCGGCTATCTGTCGACCAAGGCCCGCCGGGCGGGCCACATGCTCTGACCACATGGTCCGGTCCTGCCCTGGTCCGACGCAGCTGCCCGAAGACGCCATCTGTTGATCAGGACAAAGGCCGGCGGAGCGATCCGCCGGCCTTTGCAGTCTGGTCGGGGTCTGATCGACGCCGGCTCACTTGCCGGCGCGGGCGACACCTTCCTCGATCAGCCGCTTGGCGGTGTCGATGTCGTCCCAGCCGGTGACCTTCACCCACTTGCCCTTCTCAAGGTCCTTGTAGCGGGTGAAGAAATGCTCGATCTGGCGGATCAGCAGCTCCGGCAGGTCGGTATAGCTCTGGACATGGTCGTAGAGCGCCGAGACCTTCTGGTGCGGAACGGCCAGGATCTTTTCGTCCATGCCGCTCTCGTCTTCCATCTTCAGCACGCCCACCGGCCGCGCGCGGATCACCGAGCCCGGCACGACGGGGTACGGCGTCACGACCATCACGTCCACCGGGTCGCCGTCATCGCCCAGGGTGTTGGGGATGAAGCCGTAATTGGCCGGGTAGAACATGGGCGTGGCGACGAAGCGGTCGACCAGGATGGCGCCGCTGTCCTTGTCCAGCTCGTACTTCACCGGATCGGCGTTGGCAGGGATCTCGATGACGACATTGATGTCCGCAGGCACCGCGCGGCCGGCGGCGATCTTGGTCACGTCCATTGGTCGGGCCTCTTTCCCCGGTGGTACAGAAATGGCGATGTACACCCGGGGGTCGAGACGGGACGGCCGGGTGCGACCTCGCCGATCGAGGTGCTAGATAGCACGATCTGCGGTTCTGCGCGAGACGAGCCGCAGCAGGATCAGCCCCGGAATCGCCGCAACCGTGGTGGCGAGGAAGAAGGCCGACCAGCCGAGTTCCTCGGCCATGATGCCGCTCGACGACGACAGCCAGGTCCGTGCCACCGCCATGAAGGACGACAGCAGCGCATACTGCGTGGCGGTATAGGAGACATTGCACAGGCTGGACATGTAGGCGACGAACACCGCCGTTCCCATGCCGCCGGCCAGGTTCTCGAAGCCGATCACCGCCGCCAGCACCGCGACATCGGGGCCGGCCTCGGCCTGCACCATGAAGGCAAGGTTCGACAGCGCCTGCAGGATGCCGCAGATCCAGAGCGAGCGGACCGTGCCCAGCGCCCCCAGCAGCGTGCCCCCGGCCCAGAAGCCGACCATCGAGGCCCAGAAGCCGAACAGTTTGGAAATCTCGGCGATCTGGGTCTTGTCGAAGCCGATATCGACCAGGAAGGGGTTGGTCATCACCCCGGCCAGGCTGTCGCCGAATTTGTAGAAGGCGACGAAGGCCAGGATCAGCCAGGCATGGGGGCGGGTCAGGAATTCCTGAAAGGGGGCCACCACCGCGGCATGAAGCCAGGCGCCGGCGCGGCCGATCGGCCCCCCGGCACCCAGCCGTTCCAGCACCCGTTCCGCCCGGGCTTCGGCCTCGGCCGCATGGCTGCGGTCGACCCGGGGTTCGGGGCCGGCGAGTACGGCGAGCACGCCCAGACCCATCGCCCCTGCCATCACGGCATAGGCGGTGAACCAGTCGAAATAGGCGGCGAGATAAAGCGCGCCCGCGCCCGAGGCGAGCATGCCCAGCCGGTAGCCGAACACCACCATCGCCGCACCGGCGCCCTGGCGATCTTCGGGCAGGCGCTCCACCCGATAGGCATCGATGACGATGTCCTGGCTGGCCGAGGCGAAGGCCAGCAGCACCGCCCAGAGCGCCGTGGTCCAGGGGTCGGCGGCGGGGTCGGACAGCCCCAGCCCCAGCATGGTCAGGATCACCGCCGCCTGGGTCAGCAGCAGCCAGGACCGGCGGTGGCCGAACAGCCGGGCCAGGCCCGGCAGCCGCAGCTGGTCGATCAGCGGCGCCCAGATGAATTTGAGCGCATAGGGCGTCCCCACGGCGGCGAACAGGCCGATCGCCGCCTTGGAGATGCCGTCTTCCGTCAGCCGGACGCTGAGCGTGCCGAAGCTGAGCGCCAGCGGCAGGCCGCTCGCAAAGCCCAGCAGCAGGATCTGGAGGAGGCGCGGTTCCAGATAGATCCGCGCCCCGGCAAGGAATCGGCTGCCCCTGCCTGTCTGATCCCTGCCCTCGCCACCATCGGGTGTCGTCATGCGGGCATCCGTCCGACGGGTGGGATCAGGCCGAAGCGACGGCGCGGGCCGCCTTCTTGCGGTCGTTGGGGTCCAGGAAGCGCTTGCGCAGCCGGATCGACTTGGGCGTGACCTCGATCAGCTCGTCCTCGTCGATATAGGCGATCGCCTCTTCCAGGCTCATGATCTTCGGCGGCGTCAGGCGGATGGCGTCGTCCTTGCCGGCCGAGCGGATATTGGTCAGCTGCTTGGCCTTCAGCGGGTTGACGTCCAGGTCGTTGCCGCGCGAATGCTCGCCGATCACCATGCCGCCATAGACCCGGGTCTGGGGCTCGACGAACAGGATGCCGCGCTCCTCCAGGTTCCACAGCGCATAGGCGACCGCCTCGCCGGTGCCGTTGGACACCAGCACGCCGTTGCGCCGGCCTTCCACCTCACCTTTGTGCGGGCCGTAATGCGAGAACAGCCGGTTCAGCACGCCGGTGCCGCGGGTGTCCGACAGGAACTCGCTGCGATAGCCGATCAGGCCGCGCGACGGCGCCATGAACACGATCCGGGTCTTGCCGCCGCCCGAGGGGCGCATGTCGGTCATTTCGGCCCGGCGCAGGCTCATCTTCTCCACCACGACGCCCGAATACTCTTCGTCGACGTCGATGTGGACTTCCTCGATCGGCTCTTCCAGCTGGCCGGTCTCGGCATTCTCGCGGAACAGCACGCGCGGGCGCGAGATCGACATCTCGAAGCCTTCGCGGCGCATGGTCTCGACCAGCACGCCCAGCTGAAGTTCACCGCGGCCGGCCACCTCGAAGGCGTCCTTGCTCGGCAGTTCGGTCACGCGGATCGCGACATTGCTTTCCGCCTCGCGGAACAGCCGGTCGCGGATCATGCGCGAGGTGACCTTGTCGCCTTCCTGGCCGGCCAGCGGGCTGTCGTTGACCGAGATGCTCACCGCCATGGTCGGCGGGTCGATCGGCCGGGCGGCCAGCGGCTCGGTGATGCCGACGGCGCCGATGGTGTCGGCGACCGTGGTCTTCGACAGGCCGGCGATCGAGACGATATCGCCGGCTTCCGCCTGGTCCACCGGTTCGCGCTTCAGCCCGTCGCTGCGCAGGATCTTGGTGATCCGCGCATCCTCGACCACCGTGCCGTCACGGCGCAGCGCCCGGACGGCCTGGTTCATCTTCACGACGCCCGAGGCGACCCGGCCGGTCAGCACGCGGCCGATATAGGGGTCGCTCTCGATCATGGTGGCGAGCATGGTGAACGGCGCCTCGCGATCCACATCCGGTGCGGGCACATGGGCGACGATCAGATCGAGCAGCGGGTGCAGGTTCTCGCCCGAGGTCACCGGCTCCATCGAGGCCCAGCCCGACCGGCCCGAGGCATAGGCCACGGGGAAGTCCAGCTGGTGCTCGTCGGCCCCCAGGGCCGCGAACAGGTCGAAGACCTCGTCGAGCACGGTGTCGGGGCGGGCGTCGGGGCGGTCCATCTTATTGACCACCACGATCGGGCGCAGGCCCTTGGCGAGCGCCTTGGAGAGCACGAACTTGGTCTGGGGCCGCACGCTTTCGGCCGAATCCACCAGAAGCAGCGCGCCGTCGACCATGTCGAGGATCCGCTCGACCTCACCGCCGAAATCGGCGTGGCCGGGGGTGTCGACGATGTTGAGGCGGTAATCCTTCCAGGCGACTGCCGTGCATTTGGCCAGGATGGTGATGCCGCGCTCGCGCTCGAGATCGTTCGAGTCCATCGCCCGTTCGGCGAGCTGCTGGTGGGCGCGCACGGCGCCGCTCTGCTGGAGCAGGGC
This sequence comes from Tistrella mobilis, assembly GCF_041468085.1. Lineage (NCBI taxonomy): Bacteria > Pseudomonadati > Pseudomonadota > Alphaproteobacteria > Geminicoccales > Geminicoccaceae > Tistrella > Tistrella mobilis. The sequence continues at coordinate 4,788,946 of NZ_CP121017.1, forward strand.
GTCGATCAGCGTGGTTTTGCCGTGGTCGACGTGGGCGATGATCGCGAGATTGCGCAGGACGGTCATACGGGTCTGACAAGCCTTGAGAGATGACGGCGGCACCTCTTGTGCCGCCGTCCGCCCGCTTGAGCCCCGATTCAGGCCGATCGCGCGACGAGATCCGCGATCGATCCGGCAGGGCGCGGGCCGATTTGGCCGATGATTCCGGCAGCCGCCAGGCCGCCGAGTCGGGCGGACCGCGCGAGATCGAACCCGTGGGTCAGCCCGTAAAGGAAACCAGCCGCATAGAGATCACCGGCGCCGGTGGTATCGATCACCGCGTCGACCGGGCTCGCCTCCACCACGACCGGCGCCCCCTCGCGGGGCACGATCACCGATCCGTGTTCGCTGCGGGTCAGCGCCGCGATCTCCACCCGGCCCGCCACCGAACGCATGGCCGCGTCGAAGTCATCGGTCTCCGCCAGGGCGGTGATCTCGGCTTCGTTCGCGAACAGGATGTCGATGTGGTCGTCGATGAGCCGGTGGAACTCGGCACGGAAGCGGTCGACGCAGAACTTGTCGGACAGGCTGAAGGCCACCCGTGTCCCATTGCGCCGTGCCGCCCGCATCGCCTTGAGGCAGGCTTCCTTCGCGGGTGCAAGATCCCACAAATAGCCTTCCACGTACAGTATTTCGGCACGCGCGACTTCGTTTTCGTCGACATCGTCGGGCGACAGGTGGACGCTGGCCCCCAGATAGGTGTTCATCGTGCGCTGGCCGTCGGGGGTGATCAGCACGAAGCAGCGCGCGGTGGGCGGGGTCGGATCGGCGGCGGGCGTGTCGTAAGCCACGCCCAGCGCCCGGATGTCGTGCCGGAAAACCTGGCCCAGCGTGTCTTCGGCCACCCGGCCGATGAAGGCGGTGCGCGCGCCAAGCGCCGCCAGGCCCGCGATCGTGTTGGCCGCCGATCCGCCCGAGCTTTCGATCGCCGGGCCCATTGCCGCATAGATCGCCTCGGCCCGGTCGGTATCGATCAGGGCCATTGTGCCCTTGACCATGCCCTGGGCGTCGAGGAAACCGTCCTCCGTGCGGGCCAGGATGTCCAGGATGGCGTTGCCGAGGCCGAGCACGTGATAGGTCTTCTCCGTCATGATCGGTTCGTCTTCCTTTGCGCGGGAATGCGGGCTTCGTTCGAGGATACGGGCGGGGCCACCCGGGCATCCGGGAGGATCTCAACCAGCAGCTGCATGGGCGGTCGGCGGCAGTATAGCGACCCTGGTGCGCGGAGGCGATGCCGGGCGCGCGGCCATCCGTCCGCTTTTGCGACGCAATGTCCATTGGGCCCTTGAGTCCGGCCGGCCCCCGTCGTATGTATCGAAGCGGCTTCGCAGCTGCACCGCGACCGGGTCACGGACCGGGGGTGCAGCTGTCACGGGCTCCCTCCTGCCTCCCCTCCCCGCGCTCCCCGGAGACGACCTGCGCCATGGCGCTGATCACCACCACCGTCGGACGCACTGTCGGCAATCTCGACGATGCGCGCATGTGGCGCCCGCTCGGCATCGGCATCGTCGGTTCGGCGATCCTGATGGGGGTGTTGTGGTGGCTGGCGGTCGGCTGGGTTGATGCGACCGGGTTGACCGGCATCGGCTGGCTGGACACCACCATCTCTTATGCCGGCGATTTCGCCGTCGTCATCATCTCGGCCTGGCTGCTCTTCGTGCCGATCACCTCGGCGGTGATGTGTCTGGTGATCGACGAGGTCGCCGAGGTGGTGGAGCGGCGCAGCTATCCCGGATTGCCGCCGGCCAAGGGGGCCGGGTTCTGGGCCTCGCTCTGGTCCGGTGTCAGGTTCGGCGTCTTCGCGCTTCTGCTGAACCTGCTGGTGCTGCCGCTCTATTTCGTGCCGGTGGTCAACCTGGTCCTGTTCGTCGGGCTGAACGGTGTCCTGCTCAGCCGGGAATATTTCGAACTGGCGGCGCTGCGCCGTCTCGGCACCGCCGAGGCGAAGGCCATGCGGCTCCGCCACCGAACCACGCTCTTCGTGCATGGCGCCGCGGTTTCCTTCCTGTTCGCGATCCCCTTCGTGAACCTGACCGCGCCGATCATCGCCGCTGCCCTGTTCACCCATCTCTTCACCCTGATCCGGGAGCGCGAAGCCCGTGAGCTGCGCCGTCCGTAGCCAGATCGCCCGTCCTTTGGCCATTCTTCTTCTCGGCCTTACCGGCCTTGGCCTCGCCGGCTGCCAGACCACCGGCTCCGATATCGGTGCCGCCCAGATGCGCCCGGCACCCAAGCCCGTGCATGCAGTGCAGCCCTCGGGGGTGGCAGAGCTGCTGAAGCTGGATCAGAACGATCTGACCAGCCGGTTCGGCCGGCCTGCGGTGGCACGGCGCGAAGGCCAGTCGGTCTTCTGGCGCTATTCCGACAATCGCTGTGCGCTGATCCTCTATTTCCCGGCGATCGATGCGGCAAAGCCGGGCGGGGCCCGTCCCACTCATGGGGTGGTACGCTGGTTCGGTCCGCGGGCGGCGGGTGCGGGCGATGCCGATTGCGTGGCGGGGTTCGACCACGCCACCATTCAGGCCCGGCTGGCAGCGCCGGGCGTCTGAGCCTGTCTAGCCGGTTGCGGGCAGCAGGTTGATCGGTTTGCCCGGGGCGTCTGCAGGCGCCGTCTCGTCTGGATAAGGTGCCAGGCCCGACGGCGGCACCGGTCCCACCGGCGTGGCCGGCGCCGTCGGCGGTGGCGGCACCTCTCCGGGGGATGGAAGCGCCGGGGGTACCGGTACCACGGCCTCGGTTGCCGGGGGCGGCGTATCCGATGTAACGGGCGGGGGCGCCTGCATGGCGGCCTGCATTGCCTCCAGACGGCGGCGCATCTCGTCGATCTGCCGGCGCTCTGCCGCGGCTTCATTGGCGGTGATGACCCCCTGGCGCACCCAGCCGTCGATCCGCCGGCCATGGGCGTCCAGTTCTTCCATGGTCATTTCATTCGGGTAGGGCAGCGTTTCTGCCGGGGCGGGCGGCAACAGGGCATCGATGATCCGTGCCTGTTCGGCCCGCGCCTCTTCGATGGTCATCTCGCGCGCGGCGACCATCTGTTTCAGCGCCTCGAAGCGCGCCAGGGTCTCGCCGGGGGTGGGTGCCTGGGCGAGCGGGTCCACGGTGACCGACGGGGTATGCGACAGCGGCAGCAGCCCGCCCAGATTGGTCGCCCGGCGTTCCGCCGCCAGCCGGGCCGTCACCAGATCGGCGGCGCGCAACCGCTCCATGGTCTGGAAGCGCCGTACCAGGCCGGCGTCCAATGCCTGGTCCACCGGGGCGGGGCCCGGCCGTGGCCGGCTGCCGGGCGGCCAGACCACCGGCTGCCAGGCCACCATCTGCACCGCGACCGGCGATTCGACCGTGATCGGCGCCTCGACGATGATCGGGTCGGTGCTGGGCAGGATCCGTTCCTCATCCGCCGGCGGTTCGGTCGTCATGGTCTCCATGCAGCCGGTCAGGATCGCCGGCATGGCCAGCAGGGCCAGCAACAGGGCGATGGGGCGGCGCAGAAACAGGGGCATCGGGCGAACGGGTGTCATGCCCAAGAGAATAGGGTGTCCCGGCCGCGCCCGCCAGCCCTGCCCCTGCGGCAACATGCGGCGTCAGCCGATCCGCCGCCCGGCCTCGATATGGGCCCGACCGCCGCGCAGCCGGCGGTCCAGCCGCTGGGCGAACCGCCCGGTGCCCACGGTCAGGCTCTGAACCGTCTCGGGTTCGGCGGCCAGTTCGGCATGTCTGTCTGAGAAATAGCCGATTCGGCTATTTTGGCCCATATTCCTAGCCGATCCGTCAAGTGGGGTCATCGCTTCCCACACCGGGCGACCGCCATGGGGATCGGGTGCGATCGTATGTTCAAGCCCCATCATCGCCAGCATGGTCGGCATGATGTCGGCGGTACCGGTCGCGGTCTCGATCCTGGCCCCGCTCCGGAAGCAGTCACCGACCAGCGCCCCCAGGCTCAGGATCTCCTTCGGGTGCAGCCCGCCATGGATGCCCACCCCGTCGCCCAGCCCGTTGTCATGCAGACAGGTCCCCGTCAGGCCCCACTGATCCGGCGTATCGAAGTTCCGCAATACGAAAACCAGATCGGCTGCACGGGCATGGTCGATGCCCGCCAGCCGCCGGTCGAAGGTCCCCGGGGCCTGGCCTTCCACCCCGTCCCGGCCGGGGGCCGAAAACACCATGCCGATCTCGTCCATCTCCATCAGCGCTGCCGCCACTTTCGCCGCCAGCGCCGGGGAACGATCACGCACCAGCATGTTTCCGCAATAACCCGGAATCAGGGCCACATCGGCTCCGTCGGCCAGGTGCCGGTCGACCCTGAACCCCGCCGACCTCAGCGCAGCCGCCAGATCGAAGCGCCGTGTCTGGGTAACATGTGCATGATCGGACACGAAAATCAGCTGCACACCGGCAGCCCGGCCCTCGGCTTCCCACCAGTCGGCCACCCGGCCGATCTGATCATCCACCGCCCGCATCGCGCCCAGCGAGGTTTCGGATCCGATGCCGAAAACGTGGTAGGCATTATCGGGTTCGCCGTACCACAGAATGGTGACATCCGGCAGGTCTCGGGTGATGACCGTCAGGAAGGCATCGGTCATCCAGCGGGTGCCGGCCAGGTCCGGATACTGCTTGGGTGCCTCGGGCCGGCCCACCTCGTCCAGGATTGCCCGCACCTCGGCCTCAGGGAAGGAACTTTCGGGCTGGTGGACCGACAGGCACAGGGCATCCAGCCCGGTCATCGGCTGCTTCAGCCGCACGCTGCCGGCGGAATTGGCCGACAACACCTTCAGCCGCCGGCCGTTGGCCGCCAGAATCTCGCCCAGGGTCGGGGTCGTGAACAGCCGGCCGTCATAGGCCGCAGTCGCCTTCTCGATCTTGGCGATGTCGTAGCCCTCGAAGCGCTCGCGGGCATCCACCCGGGGATCCAGGAAGAAGTTCGCCACCATGCCGTGGCCCGACGGCCGGGCGCCGGTCACCAGGGTCGGCAGGTTGACATAGGTCTCGGTCGGGAAGGCGGCGGAATGGCGTGCCAGCACCGTGCCCCGCTTCAGCAGCGCCGTCAGCACCGGCATGCGATCGTGGGTGACGAGTTCCGGGCGCAGGCCGTCCAGGCCGATCAGCAGAAAGCGCATGGGGATGAACTCCGGGGGCGGCGGCTGCCGTGAGGATCGGAAGACGAGTGACATACCAGGATGATGTTGCACCTGTGCGGATGGCCTGCCTAGGGCTGACTGGTTTAACCCAGAAAAGGATCCTGTCTTCGGCTCTGGCGGCAGGTCCGCCGCTGCTGCTAGGTTGAACCGGTTTCCCCGGATGGACGATCGGATGACCCTGCGCGACCCCATCTATCTCAAGGCCAAGACATATCTGAGTGAAGGTCTGGACGAGGGCCGCTGGTGTCCGGGTGACAAGCTGCCCTCGGAACGCGATCTGGCGCGCCAGCTCCTGCTGGACCGCAATCTCGTCCGTCACGCCCTGATGGCGCTGGAAGGCGAAGGGCGGGTGATGCGGCTGGATCGCCGGGGCTGGTTCGCCACACCGCCGCGCCTGGCCTTCGACCCGGTCAACCACGTCAACTTCGCCCGGGCCGCGCGCGAACAGGGGCGGGAGCCCGGCTGGCAGTCGCTTCAGCGCGACATGGTGCCAGCCCCCGGGCCGGAGGCGCGGGCGATGCGGATCCCGGCCGGCACGCCGCTTCTGCGCACCTTTGCCTGGGGCGCGCTCGACGGGGTGAAGGTCTATGTGGAAGAGACTTTCTACAACCCTCGTCTCGGTCCGGTTGCCGACACGCGCTGGCACGGAAGATCCACCACCGAGGTCTGGGAACAGGAATTCGGGATCCGGCCCCGCCAGCGCAATCTTCTGGTCCGTCCCGTGCGGCTGGCGGGGGAGGTGCTTGAGGTTCTGGCACTGGCCCCGGGTGCTCCGGGCGTGTACATCCGTCGGATCAAGGTCGACGAGGTGGGGAATGTCATCGAGATCGACCATGAATACTGGCGGTTCGATGCCGTCGAATTCAGAATGTAGGCCTGACCATGCCACATGGGGAATCCGCCAGCGCGGGCCCCGTGCAGCTGCCCGAGGAGAGACCGGATGAAGACCCGCGCCGCCGTCGCTTTTGCGCCGAACACGCCGCTCGAGATCGTCGAGCTCGACCTGGAAGGTCCGAAAGAGGGCGAGGTTCTGGTCGAGATCATGGCCACCGGCATCTGCCATACCGATGCCTATACGCTGTCGGGCAAGGACAGCGAGGGCGTGTTCCCCAGCATTCTGGGGCACGAGGGCGCGGGCATTGTCCGCGAGGTCGGCGCCGGCGTCACCTCGGTCAAGCCGGGTGATCATGTGATCCCGCTCTACACGCCCGAATGCCGCCAGTGCAAGACCTGCCTGTCGCAGAAGTCGAACCTGTGCACGGCGATCCGCGCCACCCAGGGCAAGGGTCTGATGCCCGACGGCACCAGCCGTTTCTCGCTCAACGGTCAGCCGATCTACCACTATATGGGCTGCTCGACCTTCTCCAACTTCACCGTGATGCCCGAGATCGCGGTCGCGAAGATCCGTGAGGATGCCCCCTTCGACAAGGTCTGCTATATCGGCTGCGGCGTCACCACCGGTATCGGCGCGGTGATCTACACCGCCAAGGTGGAAGCGGGCGCCGATGTGGCCGTTTTCGGCCTGGGCGGCATCGGCCTCAACGTGATCCAGGGCGCGAAGATGGTCGGCGCCGACCGGATCATCGGCATCGACATCAACCCGGCCAAGCGGGCGATGGCCGAGGCTTTCGGCATGACCCACTTCATCAACCCCAAGGAGGTGGGTGCCGACAAGGTCGTGCAGGCGATCACCGATCTCACCGGCGGCGGCGTCGACTATTCCTTCGACTGCACCGGCAACACCACCGTGATGCGCCAGGCTCTGGAATGCTGCCATCGCGGCTGGGGCCAGTCGATCATCATCGGTGTCGCCGAGGCGGGGCAGGAAATCTCCACCCGTCCCTTCCAGCTGGTCACCGGCCGGGTCTGGCGCGGCTCGGCCTTCGGTGGCGCCCGCGGGCGGACCGACGTGCCGAAGATCGTCGACTGGTACATGCAGGGCAAGATCCGGATCGACGAGTTGATCACCGATGTCATGCCGCTGGATCAGATCAATCACGGCTTCGATCTGATGCATGAAGGCAAGTCGATCCGCTCGGTTGTGGTCTACTGACCCGATGATCGTGAAGAACATGGAGACGATCTCCACCAGCCGCTGTTTTGGCGGTACCCAGGGGATCTACGCCCATGCATCGGCCGAGACCCGCACCCGCATGCGGTTCTCGGTCTTCGTGCCGCCGCAGGCAGAGCAGGGGCCGGTGCCGGTGGTCTGGTTCCTGTCGGGGCTGACCTGCACGGAAGAGAACTTCACCGTCAAGGCCGGTGCCCAGCGCATGGCTGCGGCGCTTGGGCTGATGCTGGTCGCCCCCGATACCAGCCCGCGCGGGGTGGACGACGGCGGCGAGACGGTGCCCGACGATCCCGAGGGCGCCTGGGATTTCGGCCTGGGGGCCGGCTTCTATGTCGATGCCACCGAAGCCCCCTGGGCGCGCAACTACCGGATGTTCTCCTACATTTCGGACGAGTTGCCGCAGCTGATCGCCGGGGCCTTCCCGGCCGATATGGAGGCCCAGGGCATCATGGGCCATTCCATGGGCGGCCATGGTGCGCTGACCATCGCGCTGCGCCATCCCGGCCGGTTCCGGTCGGTCTCGGCCTTCGCGCCCATCGTGTCGCCGTTGAACTGCCCCTGGGGCGAAAAGGCGCTGGGCGGCTATCTGGGGCCCGATCGCAGCGGCTGGCGGGCCCATGACGCCGTCGCCCTGATCGAGGACGGCGCTCGCTGCCCGCATATCCTGGTCGACCAGGGCATGGCCGACGGGTTCGTCGCCAGCCAGCTGAAGCCCGAACTGCTGGAAGCCGCCTGCAATGCCGCCGGTCAGCCGCTGACGCTCAACCGGCGCGACGGCTATGACCACAGCTACTACTTCATCGCCAGCTTCATGGAAGACCATCTCCGCTGGCATGCGGCGGCGCTCAGGGACTGATATCGTCCATCGGCCCGGGGTGGGAGGGATGACGTCGGGCGAGATCAGGCCTCGTCCGGCTCCTCTCCGTCCCCGCCCTGCGGGCGCTTATCCGGATGGGCCGGAGCATCGGGGTCGGTGAGTGCCCGGATCAGATCGGCAATCGCCCGACGGGCCAGCGGATGCGATACCGCTTCGATACGTGGCGGTTCCGGAGGGCTGCGATCAGGCGTGCGGCGGCGCGGGGGGACCGTCATCGGGTCGGTGGTGTCGTCGAGCAGGGCGGAGGGAGCCACTTCCAGCACGTCTGCCAGCATCACCAGCGTGCTGGCGGCGATGCGGTTACGGCCCTTCTCGTATTTCTGAAGCTGCTGGAAACTGATGCCGAGCGCCGCGGCACAGCGTTGCTGGGTGAGCCCGCGCGCACGACGGATGGTGCGGATCCGTCGGCCGACCGCCGTAGCGAAGACCTCCTCCGTGACCTTCCCGCGCCGTGCGCCCGACGACGGCGCCAGATCGTCGCCATCATCCTCCCACAGGTCATCGGCTTCCCACAAAACGGTCGTGCCGGAATACAGCAGCTCCATCCACGTCCTCCCGTCGGCAGAGTACAGGCGTACTTCCACCTCAGATTGAAGCACATTTCGTGAGGAGAGCGCTACATATCAATCGCCATGCGAGATGGGCGGCAAGGCCTGTGCCACGTGATGAGAACTCGACCAGAGGTAATGCGACCGCCGATGAGCGACGGCAGCCGCATTTCAGGCGATCAGAGCAGGGTGTCGATGGCTTCGGTCGGGCGGCCGATCACGGCGCGGCTGCCGCGTAGCACAACCGGGCGCTCGATCAGCCGCGGCGTTGCGGCCATGGCGGCGACGAGATCGGCATCGTCCTTCGCCGGATCATCCAGGCCAAGCCCCTTGTATTCCGGTTCGGCCTTGCGGATCAGTGCTCTGGCGCCGCCCACCGCCGCGGCGACGCGGGCGATCTCTTCGGCCGAAGGTGGCGTGTCCAGATAGCGCAACACGTGTGGCGTCAGGCCACGAGCCTCGATCCGCTCAAGGGCTGCACGCGATTTGGAGCAGCGCGGGTTGTGCCAGATCACGATCTCGTCGGTGGTCATGGTGGGTATCCGTTCCGGTTCAGCTGCGCTTCGCTTCGATGGCATCCCAGATCGCCGCGGCGAGATCGGTGCCGTCGAAGCGCTCGATCTCCTGCAGGCCCGTGGGCGAGGTGACGTTGATTTCGGTCAGATAGTCGCCGATCACGTCGATGCCGACGAAGATCAGCCCCTGCCGGCGCAGTTCCGGGCCGATCGCCTCGCAGATCTCGCGCTCGCGCGGGGTGAGTGCCGTGGGCTCGGGGCGGCCGCCGACATGCATGTTCGACCGGGCCTCTCCCTCGGCCGGCACGCGGTTGATGGCGCCCAGCGGCTCACCATCGACCAGGATGATGCGCTTGTCGCCCTTGCGCACGTCGGACAGATAGCGCTGGGCGATGATCGGCTCGCGGCCCAGCCGGCTGAACACCTCGATCGCGCTGTTGAAGTTCTCGTCGTCCGGGCGGATGCGGAACACGGCCGCACCGCCATTGCCGTAGAGCGGCTTCAGGATGATGTCGCGGTGCTCGGCCCGGAAATCGCGCAGGGCCTGGACATCGGCCGTGATCAGGGTCGGCGGTGCCAGTTCGGGATAATGGGTCACCAGCAGCTTTTCGGGGGCATTGCGCACCGAATGCGGGTCGTTCACCACCAGGGTCCGGGGATGAACGTGCTCCAGGATATGGGTGGTGGTGATGTACGCCATGTCGAAGGGCGGATCCTGGCGGAGCAGCACGACGTCCATGGTGGTCAGGTCGCGCAGCTCCAGGGCTCCCAGGCGGAAATGGTCGCCGGCCATGCGGCGCACGGTGACCTCGTGGCCGCGGGCGGTGACCTTGCCGTCGCGCAGCGCCAGATCGCGGGGCAGGTAATAGAACAGGCTGTGCCCGCGACGCTCGGCCTCCAGCATCAGGGCGAATGTGCTGTCGGCATTGATGTCGATCGACTGGATCGGGTCCATCTGGACCGCGACGGCGAGGCTCATGGGACGGGAACTCCTCAGCGCGGATGAAGCCTGTGGCGGCCGATATGGGGTGGATCCGGGGGCGGCGGAAGACCGGGCGATCCTGATCCCACTCTATTGCGGATCCCGTCCCGGCTCAGTTCAGTTCGGCGCGCAGCCGTTCGACCAGGGTGAGGGCCCGCCGGCGGGGTTCTTCGGCAGTGGTGTTGGCGGCGAAGACCTCCAGAGCCTGCACGGCGCCCAGCTGTTCGCCCAGCCGGGCGCGCATCAGCCCCAGCTCGTACCACAGCGCCCAGTCGGTGGGGGCGATCAGCAGCATGCGCGCCAGCACGTCGCGGGCGCGGTCCAGCTCGCCTCGGCCGGCGGCGCGGATTTTCAGATTGTTCTGCAGGCGCAGCAGCACCGCCCGCCGGTCCACCGCCCGATAATGCTCGGGTTCCAGCTCGGCGGTGTCGCCCGCCACCTGCTTCAGCAGTGCGCGAAGATCCGAGGTTTCCACCACCCGGCCACGGTCGAAAGGATCGACCAGCACCCGGTCCATGCCGCCTTCCACCCGGATCAGGAAATGGGCGGGAAAATTGACCCCCACGACCGGCCAGCCCAGCGTTTCGCCCAGATGCATGGCCAGCACGCCCAGGGCCACCGGCAGGCCGCGGCGGCGTTCCAGCACCCGGGCCAGGCTCGCATTGTCGTCGTGGTCATAGGTCTCGTCGTCGCCGTCGAAACCGTAGCGGCCGTGAAGGATATCTGCGATCAGCACCGCCCGGTCGCGGGCGCCGTCATCGGCATCGGCGGCATCGACCCCGGTCTTCAGCCCGCGGGCCATGGCCTCGGTCTCGGCGGCCAGGGATATCTCTTCCAGCAGTGCCCGCGCCTTTGCGAGATCGGCTGTCGGATGGTCGAGTGCCGAGAGCAGCAGGGCTGTTTCCGCGATCGGGATCGCCTCGTCGTCCAGCCGGCCGACGGCTTCCAGTCTGCGGGCGATGGCCGCCCGCTCCGACGGGGCGCCCGCGCTCATGCCCCGGCCCCCGGCCGCTTGACCTCGACATAGGACACCACCCGTTTGACCCCTGAAATGCCGCGGGCGATCTCCACGGCGCGGGCATGTTCCGCATCGCTGGCCGCAAGCCCGATCAGATAGACCACGGCGCCAGAGACCTCGATGTTGTAGTTGAAGGAATTGACCGTCTTGTCGGCCAGAAGGGCGGCCCGGACCTTTGTGGTGAGCCAGGTGTCACGTGCGTAGTCGCCGAGATCGCCCTCCCCCACCACGCGGATCTCGTCCATCACCTGCGTGACGCCCGGAACGCCCCGCGCGATGCTCACCGCCTCGGACTTCCAGGTCTGGGTGGCCACCCGGCCGGTCAGCAGCACCCGGCCCTGATTGACCTGGATGTGCACCGGGCGGTAAAGCTCGTCGACCTGGCGCTCGAAGTAACGCCGGGCGATGCCGGCGCGGATATCGGCATCCGACACCACGCCGCCGACGCCGCGTTCATCCGCGGCGGCCGAGACGGCCGTGGCACCGCCGGTGGCCACGGCAGCGGCACAGGCCTGAAGCAGGCCGGCCAGGGCAATCGCGACCAGCGGCAGGGCCAGGCGACGGAGATGAGTGGTCCGGGAAAGAAGCTCGGTCATGGGCTCGGTCGTCGGGGGTGACGTCAGAAGTTGAACGGCTGGCGCATCCTAGCACCGCCTGCGGGCGCTGCGCCATGCGGTGTGCGCGGTCAGGATCCGTCAGGGCGCCAGGCATCGGGCAGATGGTGCGGCAGGCCCAGCCGGTCGACCCAGATCAGATCGAAGCGCAGGCCTTCGACACCGCCGGCCCCCAGCGCCTCGCCGCGCGCCAGCACCCAGTCGGCGGCGCGGGCCAGACGGTGGCGTTGGGCCGGCAGCACCGCCTCGCCGGCGGTTGCCCGATCCGGGCGGCGCTTGACCTCGACGACGGCGAGCATCCGCCCGCGCCGGGCCAGGATATCGATCTCGCCTGCGGGTGTCTTCAGCCGCCGGGCCAGGATCCGCCAGCCGGTGAGACGCAGGCGAAGTGCCGCCAGCGCCTCCGCCCGCCGGCCGGCACGTTCCGACGACCGGCCACGGGCGGCACGGGGGCCGCTCACCTCTCGTCTCCCTCACCGTCATCGCCGGTCAGCGCGGCAGCGCGGGCATAGAAGGTCTTTCGCGGTGCGCCGGTCAGCTCCGCCAGCAGCTTCGCCGCCCGATTGGCGCCCATCGCCTTGACCAGCGGCGGCATCAGCTTTTCCACCGCGGCCGAATCAAGAGCGCCACCGGCGGGCAGGCTGTCGTCCCCGGCCTCGCTTTCCCGCGCCGGCGTCCGATGGCCCTCGACCAGCAGCACGATCTCGCCCCGCGGGGGTGTCGCCTCGAAGCGAGCCGCAAGCTCAGGGAGCGGGCCGCGGACGACTTCCTCGAAAAGCTTGGTGAGTTCCCGCGCAACCGCCGCCTGGCGCGGCCCCAGGGCCTCGACCAGTTCGGCAAGGGTGCGGGCGATGCGGTTGGGGCTTTCATAGAACACCAGCGTCGCCGGCTCGTGGGCAAGGCCGGCAAAGGCACGTCGCCGTTCCCCGGCCTTTGCCGGCGGAAACCCCAGGAACAGCACCCGGTCGGTGGGCAGCCCCGCGATCGAGAGTGCGGCGGTCAGGGCCGAGGCGCCGGGCACCGCCCGGACCTGGTGGCCGGCACCTGCCGCGTCGCGCACCAGCTTGTAGCCGGGATCCGACACCAGCGGCGTCCCGGCATCCGAGACGAGTGCAATCCGTTCCCCCGCCTCCAGCCGGCGCAGCACCTCGGGTCGCATCCGGGCGGCATTGTGCTCGTGATACGGGGCGAGCTTCGCCCTGACACCCCAATGACCCAGCAGCCGGCCGGTGGTGCGGGTATCCTCGCACAGCACCAGGTCTGCCTGGCCCAGCACATCCAGGGCGCGCGGGGTCATGTCACCCAGATTGCCGATCGGGGTTGCCACGGCATAAAGCCCCGGATCGATCCGCCGGCCGGGCCGTGACGGCAGGCCTGCCTCACCCTCGGGGTCGTCCGTGTGTTGTCTCGGGCCGGGGCTGCCATTACTCTGATCGCCACCCTGGTCGCCGCAGTCCGGGCCGTGGCCGCTTCCGCAGTCCGCCGGGCCGGCCTCTGCCGCAACGACATCCGATGAGATCCGATCCCGTGAAAACTGACCGGTCCCGTGTCCGTCCGGCTGAACCCGGCCCGCTCCACCGCCTGCTTCGTCGCTCGCGCGCGTCGTCATTGCGTCTCTTGCCTCTTGCGGCGATGCTCGTGCTTGCCGCCTGTCAGAGCCAGAGGGTAGAGCCGCCGGCGCCTCCGGCACAAGTGCAGCCGCAGCAGCCCCAGCAGCCGGTGCAGGTTCTGCCCCAGGAGCCGCCGAAGCCGGCAGTGCCGGAAAGCCCGCTCGACCTGCCGCCGGGCGCACTGCGCGTCGGCCTGCTGGTGCCGATGACCGGCCCCCAGGCCGGTTTCGGCCAGGCCATGATCGATGCCGCCACGCTCGCGCTCTCGGATGTGAAGGCCGACGATGTGGTGCTGCTGCCCCGCGACAGCGGGGCGGAACCCCAGCAGACCGCCGCTGCCGCCCGCGATCTGGTCGAGAACCAGGCCGCGACCGTGCTTCTCGGCCCGATCTACGGCCGCAACGTGCCGGCCGTGGCCGAGGTCGCGGCCCCTCGCCAGGTGCCTGTGGTCGCCTTCTCGAACGATACCTCGGCGCTGCGCCCGGGTGTTCATCTGATCGGCCTTGCGCCCGAGGTGCAGGTCGAACGGGTGGTTGATTACGCCGTCCAGCAGGGCAAGAGCCGCTTTGCCGCCCTGCTGCCCTATGGCGCTTATGGCGACCGGCTGGCCGAGAGCTACCGCAAGGCGGTGTCCCGCACCGGAGCGGAGCTGGTCGATATCGTCCGCTATTCCGATCCCGGATCCGATGCCCAGGATGCCGTCCGGCGCCTGTCCGGCGGGCAGCAGACCCCGCCCTTCGACAGCCTGCTGCTGGCAGAGACCGGCGAGCGGCTGCGCGGCATCGCCAGCCTGTTGCCCTATTACGGCATCGATGCCGGCGAGGCGCAGATTCTGGGCACGGCCCTCTGGATGGACCAGCCGGTCGGTCGCGATCAGAACCTGCAGGGCGCCTGGTATGCAGCCCCCGACCGCGGTGCCTGGGACGGCTTCGTGCGCCGTTTCAGCGCGCTGTTCGGTGCCCAGCCGCCTGCGTTGGCAGGGCTTTCTTACGATGCGACCGCTCTTGCCGCGGTGCTCGGCCGCAAAGGCCAGCTCGCCCGCGAACTCGACAATCCGGACGGATTTGCCGGCGTGAACGGCCTGTTCCGTTTCGATCAGAAAGGGGCGGCCGAGCATGCGCTCGCCATCTATCAGGTGACGGCAGCCGGCGGCGAGCTGCTCGATCCGGCGGCCCAGCGGTTCACTGCCGGTGCACGGCCGGGGGAAGGCGCAATCCGCTCCAACCCGCTCGCAGCTCCCACCCAGCCGGCGGCGTCGAGCGTACCGCCCACCACCGGTGCCGCCCCGGCCAGCGGTGCCAATCCTGGGTCAGGCGTCGCTCCCGCCGCCGCTGCGACGACTGGCGCGCCGGCGACCGGTGCTGCAAGCGGCGCGGCACCGCAGGGACTTACCGGCACCACGCCGGCCGGTTCGGTACCACCGGTGCGCTGACGGCGCGCCGTCAGCTCTCGGGAAAACGCTCGTCCAGATCATCGGCGAGCAGATGGGCGGTCAGCGCCCCCAGCACCAGCCGGCCGGCGGGCGTTGCCACCAGCCGGTCGGTGCGGTCGGCGACGAAACCGCCCTCCACCGCCTGGGCAAGGCGGGTGGCGTCCACCGCATCGCGCAATGCCACGCCGGTGCGGCGCTCGAAGACCACGGGTTCGATGCCGGCATCGAGCCGAAGCCCCATCATCAGCGCCTCTTCCGCAGCCCGTGCCTGCCCTACCACCACGGCCTCATCGCGGCCGTGACCATGGGTATCGACCAGGTCGAGCCAGGTCTCGGGCGCACGGGCCCGCCGTGTGGCTTCGCGCCGGCCGCCCGGACCGGTCGGCACGCGGCCATGGGCACCGGGACCGATGCCGGCATAGTCGGCATAGGTCCAGTAGGCGAGATTGTGGCGGCATTCGAAACCCGGCCGGGCGTGGTTCGATACCTCATAGGCCGGCAACCCCGCGGCAGCGAGCCGCGCGGTCGTGGCCTCGTAAAGGTCGGCCGCTTCGTCATCCTCGGGCAGAATCAGTTCGCCACGGGCATGACGGGTGTGGAAAGCGGTGCCGGGCTCGATGGTCAGCTGATAGAGCGACAGATGATCGGCAGCCAGCCCGACCGCGCGGTCAAGCTCTGCCATCCAGGCGGCCATGGTCTGGCCCGGCCGGGCATAGATCAGGTCGAAGGACATGCGCGGGAAGATCTCCCGCGCATGTCCGATCGCATCCAGCGCCTCTGCCAGGTCATGCGCCCGCCCCAGCGCCTTCAGCGCGGTCTCGTCCAGCGCCTGGACACCGATCGACAGCCGCTCGACGCCGGCCGCGCGGAAATCCTTCAGCTTGGCGGCTTCGACCGTGGTCGGGTTGGCCTCCAGGCTGATCTCCGGCATGATTTCCGCCGGGAACAGGGCGCAGGCCCGGTCGATGATCCGTGCAGTGGTTGCCGGATCCATCAGCGAGGGCGTGCCGCCGCCGAAGAAGATCGATCCCAGGGGGCGCGGCCCCAGGCGTCGGGCTTCGTCTTCCAGTTCGGTCAGCAGGGCGCGTTCCCAGCGCGCGCCGTCGATCTTCTCCCGCACATGGCTGTTGAAGTCGCAATAGGGGCATTTGGAGACGCAGAACGGCCAGTGGACGTAGAGCGCGAGCGGTTCGGTTGCGGCAGTCGTCATCCCGGCGTTCAGTCAGGCTCGAAACAGGCGCGGACCAGCTGGCGGAAGGCGATGGCCCGATGGCTGATCGCATGCTTCTCCGCCGGCTCGAACTCGCCGAAAGTGCGGCTGTCGCCTTCGGGCACGAAGATCGGGTCGTAGCCGAAGCCGTTGCTGCCGCGCGGCGGGAATTCCAGATGTCCCTGAATGATGCCTTCGAAGGTCTCTACTGCGCCATCCGGCCAGGCCAGCGCCAGAGCGCAGACGAAGGCACCCCGGCGGTTGGGATCGTCGCCCATCCGGGTGCGGACCAGTTCGATCGCCACGGCGAAATCCTTGGACGGGCCGGCCCAGCGCGCGGAATAGATGCCGGGCGCCCCGTCCAGAGCCTCGACCGTCATGCCGCTGTCGTCGGCGAGGGCCGGCAGACCGGAGGCCTCGGCGGCAGCCCGCGCCTTGAGCACCGCATTCTCGATGAAGGTCAGGCCGGTCTCTTCGGGCTCGGGCAGTCCGAGGTCACCGGCCGAGACCACATCCACGCCGAAGGGCTCCAGCAGCTCGCGGATCTCGATCACCTTGCCCTTGTTGTGGCTGGCGATGACGAGGCGGTCTTCGGTGAAACGACGATGGGGAGTGGTCATCTGGCGATCTCCGGTCAGCGGTCCTTGCGCTGGGCGGCCGCCAGCGCATCGCCCAGGGTGCCGAGCGGCCGTCCCTGCTGGTTGCGGTCGCGATCGGGCGCGCGGCCGCCGCTGCCATTGTTGCCGCCGCCCTTGCCGCCACCGCCCTTGCCGCCACCGGCACTGCGGTTGCCACCGCCCGGCTTACCGCTGCCCTGTTTCTGCGCCTTCTGCTGCTGGGCCAGCTGTTCGGGCGACAGCGGCGGTGGGGTGGCGAGGTCGGGCCGGCCTTCCATGGCAGCGATGATCGCTTCTTTCTGCAGCTCGAACAGTCGTGCCGTGCCGATTTCGGCCAGCTCGATCAGGCGGCGGAACTGCGTGGGCGAGAACGGGTCGGCCTCGGCGGTCGCCTGAACCTCGACGATGCCCCCGCCTTCGGCGAGTACGAAATTGGCATCGGCCTCGGCGCGGCTGTCCTCTTCGTAGTCGAGATCGAGCACGGCCTCGCCGTCGACCAGGCCACAGGAGATGGCGGCCACCGCGCGGGTGATCGGGTGCTCGGCCAGATCGCGCGTCGCCACCAGCCTCTGCAGCGCCAGCCACAGCGCCACATAGCCACCGGTGATCGAGGCGGTGCGGGTACCGCCATCGGCCTGGATGACGTCGGCATCCACCCGGATCTGGCGCTCGCCCAGCTTCTGCATGTCGACGACCGCGCGCAGGCTCCGGCCGATCAGGCGCTGAATCTCGACCGTGCGGCCCTGCTGTTTGCCCTTGGCGGCCTCGCGATCGGTGCGGCTGTGGGTCGCGCGCGGCAGCATGCCGTATTCCGCGGTGACCCAGCCCTTGCCGGTGTTGCGCAGGAAGGGCGGCACCTTTTCTTCCACCGTCGCCGTCACCAGCACCTTGGTGTCGCCGAAATGGACCAGGCACGAGCCCTCGGCATATTTGTTCACCATCGGCTCGAACCGGATGACGCGGAGCGCATCGACGGCACGGCCGGACAGGCGCATCGGAGACTGACGCATGGGGAGACGAGGCCTCGGCAGCGGGCGATGCGGATGCATCGCGCCGGATAACGGATCGGGAGGGGGCGGTGCGAAGCACGGTTGCGACGACGCACCGGCCGGCTGGCTGGTAAAGCTACGCGCTCGGGCCCGGGCTTGCAATGTCGGGAGACTGTCGCCGCACTATGCGCCGACCTGCGCCATGTCCTAGAGTTGACGGTCGGATGCCCCCTGCTTACATACCGGCTCGGACCGTCACCCGGGCTGGTCGGACCGTGATCGACCCGGAGGGCCAAGGTGGAGCGGATCAGACCCATGTCGCGCGCAAATGACCGGGAGAACGTCGACCGTCAGGCGCTCGAAGCCCTGGAAGGTTTCGGGGGGCCGCCGCGCGTCTTCCAGCAGCTGAACGAGCGCTCCCGCGAGGTCTTCCGGCATGTCGTCGACGCCTTCGTCGAGACCGGTGAGCCGGTGGCGTCGCGGACCATCGCCCGCCGGCTGGGCAGCAGTCTGTCGGCCGCCACGATCCGCAATGTGATGGCCGATCTTGAAGAAAGCGGCCTGCTCTATGCGCCGCACACTTCGGCCGGGCGGCTGCCGACCGATATCGGGCTGCGGTTGTTCGTCGACGGCCTCCTTGAGATCGGTGATCTGTCCGACGACGAGCGCCGGACGATCGACAGCCAGTGCAATGGTGCCGGCCGCAGTATGGCTCAGGTCCTTGCCGAAGCGAGTGGCGTGGTTGCCGAGATGTCGCGCTGCGTCGGACTGGTGATCGCCCCCAAGAGCGAGGCCGGGCTCAAGCATGTGGAATTTGTGCCACTGTCGGAGAACCGGGCCCTGGTGATTCTGGTCGACGACAACGGGATGGTCGAGAACCGGGTGATGCCGCTGCCGCCCGGCCTGCCGCCGGCCAAGCTGATCGAGGCCGGCAATTATCTGAGCGCGAGGCTGCGTGGCCGCACGATGGACGAGGCCCGCCAGCTGATCGGCGACGAAATCGCCCGCAACGCCGCCGAGATCGACACCCTGACCGCCCGGGTGGTGGAACAGGGGCTGGCCACCTGGTCGGGTGGCCATGACGAGGGGTTGCTGATCGTGAGCGGCCAGTCGCGGCTGCTCGACAACGTCTCGGCCCTGTCGGATCTTGAGCGGATCCGCCGGCTGATGGAGGCGTTGGAAACCAAGAAGGACATCCTGCGTCTGCTGAATGAGAGCCAGCGGGCGGAGGGGGTCCAGATCTTCATCGGGGCGGAGAGTGCCTTGTTCGGCCTGAGCGGCTGTTCGGTGATCGCAGCTCCCCTGACCGACCAGAACCGGCGCTATGTGGGCGCGATCGGCGTGATCGGGCCCACCCGGGTGAACTATGCCCGGATCGTGCCGGTGGTGGATTACACGGCAAAACTGATCGGGCGGTTGATCGGCTGACGGTCTGGGGCAGAATGTCCCGGATCTCCGATCGGCCCCCATGGCGACGGATGCCGCGGCTGGGGTGGAACTGCCCGGCCGGGCCATCTGCGGAGCGCGGCCGGGGCAGGCCCCGAAGCGGGCGGCCCGGGCCGCGGGTTCGAATGAGAAGACGATGGAGCAGGCTTGAGATGACCGACCAGAACCAGACGCCCGAGGGCACCGAGGCCGAGGCCAGCCCTGAGACCGCCGCAGCCGAGAGCCCTGAGGCCCGGATTCAGGCGCTTGAGGCGGAGCTGGCACAGATCCGCGACCAGCATCTGCGCGCGCTGGCCGATATGGAAAACCTGCGCCGCCGTGCCCAGCGCGAGGTGGAGGATGCCGGCAAGTATGCGGTGACGAAATTCGCCCGCGACGTGCTCGCCGTCTCGGACAATCTGGAGCGTGCCGCCCAGGCTGTCCCCCCTGAGAAGCGCGGCGACGATCCGCTGGTCGACCAGCTGGCCCAGGGCGTGGACATGACCCTGTCCTCGTTCCGCCAGACGCTGGAGACCCACGGCATCCGACGCGTTGATCCGCTGGGTGAGCGCTTCGACAGCAAGCTCCATCAGGCGATGATGGAAGTCGAGGATCGCACGAAGCCGGCCGGCACCGTGGTCCAGGTCCTCCAGACCGGCTATGTCATCGCCGACCGCCTGCTTCGCCCGGCCATGGTCGCCGTCTCGCGCGGCGGCCCGAAGGAGGGGACGCCCGCGCCCGAAACCCCCGGCAGCCGGGTCGATACCTCGGCCTGACCTCCTCGGCCTGACACAGTGACGGTCCGGCTCTGACCGTTTTCCGGCCCGTTCCGCCTGCCGATCCCCTGAGGGACCGGCGGCGGGCGGGCCGTCGTCGTGTCGGGAGGGGGGGAACCGAGGCTGGCGTGGCCGTGCTGCCATGCGCGACATGTCGCAGCATTTCTGAGACGCCCCCATGGTTGCGCCCCCGCCCGGCCTTCCCTATATGA
Organism: Tistrella mobilis; assembly: GCF_041468085.1. NCBI lineage: Bacteria > Pseudomonadati > Pseudomonadota > Alphaproteobacteria > Geminicoccales > Geminicoccaceae > Tistrella > Tistrella mobilis. Next base: position 4,809,019 of record NZ_CP121017.1, read on the forward strand.
CGCTCGACCGCAGATGTCGGGGCGAAATTGGGCATCGCTCCGCCATCTGCCTGGACCCTTCCACCCCTTCACGCATGGAAACGGGGGGGCCGTCGGCGCCGCTCTGATCAGGGCCGTCGGCGCCCGCTACCTGAGAGAGACCGAACCCATGAGCAAAGTCATCGGCATCGACCTGGGCACCACTAACTCTTGCGTCGCGATCATGGACGGCAAGAATGCCAGGGTCATCGAGAACAGCGAAGGTGCACGCACGACGCCCTCGATGGTGGCCTTCACCGAGGATGACGAAATTCTGGTCGGCCAGCCGGCAAAGCGCCAGGCGGTCACCAACCCCGAGAACACCATCTTCGCGGTCAAGCGCCTGATCGGCCGGACCTTCAACGACCCGACGACCCAGAAGGACGCCAAGATGGTGCCCTACCGGATCGTCAAGGCGGACAATGGCGACGCCTGGGTGGAAGTGCGCGGCAAGAAGCAGTCGCCGAGCCAGATCAGCGCGCAGATCCTGAAGAAGATGAAGGAAACCGCCGAGGCCTATCTGGGTGAGACCGTCACCCAGGCGGTCATCACGGTGCCGGCCTACTTCAACGACAGCCAGCGTCAGGCGACCAAGGATGCCGGCAAGATCGCCGGACTTGAGGTCCTGCGCATCATCAACGAGCCGACGGCGGCGGCGCTCGCCTATGGCCTTGAGAAGAACGACGGCAAGACCATTGCCGTCTACGACCTGGGCGGCGGCACCTTCGACGTGTCGATCCTGGAGATCGGTGACGGCGTGTTCGAGGTGAAGTCGACCAATGGCGACACCTTCCTCGGCGGCGAAGACTTCGACATGCGGATCGTCGATTACCTCGCCGACGAGTTCAAGAAGGAGAACGGCATCGACCTGCGCAGCGACCGTCTGGCCCTGCAGCGGCTGAAGGAAGCCGCCGAAAAGGCCAAGATCGAGCTGTCCAGCGGCATGCAGACCGAGGTCAACCTGCCCTTCATCACCGCCGACCAGACCGGGCCGAAGCATCTTGCGATCAAGGTGACCCGCGCCAAGCTGGAAGCCCTGGTGGGTGATCTGGTCGAGCGCACCATCGAGCCCTGCCGCAAGGCGCTGAAGGATGCGGGCCTCACTGCCGGTGAGATCGACGAGGTCGTGCTGGTCGGTGGCCAGACCCGCATGCCCAAGGTCATCGAGAAGGTGAAGGAGTTCTTCGGTCGCGAGCCCCATCGCGGTGTGAACCCGGACGAGGTGGTCGCCATCGGTGCCGCCATCCAGGCCGCCGTGCTGAAGGGCGAGGTGAAGGACGTCCTGCTGCTCGACGTGACCCCGCTGTCGCTGGGCATCGAGACGCTGGGTGGCGTGATGACCAAGCTGATCGAGCGCAACACCACCATCCCGACCAAGAAGAGCCAGGTGTTCTCCACCGCCGACGACAACCAGACGGCGGTGACCATCCGGGTCTTCCAGGGTGAGCGCGAGATGGCGGCGGACAACAAGCTGCTTGGCCAGTTCGATCTGGTCGGCATCCCGCCGGCGCCGCGTGGCGTGCCGCAGGTCGAGGTGACGTTCGACATCGACGCCAACGGCCTGGTAAACGTCTCGGCCAAAGACAAGGCGACCGGCAAGGAACAGGCGATCCGCATTCAGGCTTCGGGCGGCCTGTCCGATGCCGAGATCGAGCGGATGGTCAAGGAAGCCGAGGCGAATGCCGCCGAGGACAAGAAGCGCAAGGAGCTGGTCGAGGCCCGCAACCACGCCGACGGTCTGGTGCATTCGACCGAGAAGAGCCTGAAGGAGCACGGCGACAAGATCGGCGCGGAAGACCGCTCGGCGATCGAGGATGCCGTCACCGCGCTCAAGGCTGCGCTCAACGGCGATGATGCCGACGACATCAAGACCAAGACCGAGGCGCTGTCGATGGCGGCGATGAAGCTTGGCGAGGCGATGTACAAGGCCGGTGAGCAGGGCGATGGCCCGACCGCGTCGGGCCCGGGCGCCGGCGCCGGTGCCAGGGCGGCTGACGACGGTGTCGTCGACGCCGATTTCGAGGAAGTGAAGGACGACAAGGGCGGCCGGGCCTGAGGCCCGCCACCCGTTTCCGGGGGCGGTCGGTGCCGATAAGGCACCGGTCGCCCGCGGTCGTTTTCAGAGGGAGCTGCGCGGGGGTCCGGTTCTCGTGCGCGCGCCCATGATCGAAGGCACCGGCAGAGGCGTCCGCCACGGCAGGCGCGCGGATGCCCCGGCTCAAGGTACAGTCCACGACCATGGCGAAGGCCGATTACTACGAGATGCTCGGCGTTGCGCGAGACGCCGATGAAGCGACGCTCAAGAAGGCGTTCCGCAAGCTGGCGATGCAGTATCATCCGGACCGTAATCCGGGTGACGCCGAAGCGGAGAAGCGCTTCAAGGAAATCAACGAGGCTTACGAGGTCCTGAAAGACCCGAAGAAGCGTCAGGCCTATGACCAGTTCGGTCATGCAGCTTTCGAGGCGGGCATGGGCGGTGGTCGCGGGGGACCGCGCGGCTTCGACTTCGGCTCGTCCTTCGCCGATGTCTTCGAGGATATCTTCGGGGAGTTCATGGGCGGTGGCCGTGGCGGCGGTCGCAGTGGCGGCGGGGCCCGCGGGGCCGATATGCGCTTCGACCTCGAAATCACGCTTGAAGATGCCTTCAACGGCAAGCAGACCGAGATCACCGTCCCCGCTTCGGTGACCTGCGAGGTTTGTGACGGCTCTGGTGCGGCCGAAGGCACCCAGCCCGTGACCTGCCCTACCTGTAACGGCCATGGCAAGGTTCGCGCCACCCAGGGCTTCTTTACCATCGAACGCACCTGCCCCGCCTGCCATGGCGTCGGGCGGGTGATCAAGGAGCCGTGCAGGAATTGTGGCGGCGCCGGTCGTGTGCGTCGCGACAAGACGCTGGCGGTCAACATCCCGGCCGGTGTCGAGGACGGCATGCGCATTCGCCTGTCGGGCGAAGGCGAGGTCGGCGTCCGGGGTGGACCTCCGGGGGATCTCTACATCTTTCTGGCAGTGGCCCCCCATCCGGTGTTTCAGCGCGACGGTGTGGACGTGTCCTGTCGGGTGCCGATCCCGATGACCAGGGCAGCCCTCGGCGGCACGGTCGAGGTGCCGACCCTGGAAGGTGCACGGGTGCGGCTCAACATCCCCGCGGGCACCCAGTCGGGTCATCAGTTCCGCCTGCGTTCCAAGGGCATGCCCTCGGTTCAGGGGCGCGGCGGGCGCGGCGACATGTATGTGATCATCAATGTCGAGACGCCGGTCAATCTCTCGGCCCGCCAGCGGGAACTGCTCGAAGAATTCGAGCGCGAGGGATCGGAAGGCGGCACCTCGTCCAGTCCGCAGTCCGAGGGCTTCTTCGCCAAGGTGAAGGAGCTGTGGTCGGATCTGACCGATTGAGCCGATCTCAGCCTCGGGCGGGCCGGGATCGGCTTTCGCGGGGGCCTGAAACGCGGTAGGAAAGGGGCGCAGCCGTCTTGAAGCGGCTGTGCCCTTTTTTCGTGTCGGAACTCTCGAAAGGACCGGAAGATGAGCGCGAGCGGGATCGCGATCGGCGTGGTCGGCTGTGCCGGCCGGATGGGGCGCACCTTGCTGGCTGCCATCGCCACCACCCCGGGCTGCCGCATCGCCGGCGGCACCGAACGCCCCGGCAGCGATGAAATCGGCCAGGATCTGGGCCGGTTTGCCGGTGTCGACCCGCTGGGCATCGCCGTCGGTGACGATCCGGCGGTGCTGTTCGCGGCCGCCGATGTGGTGATCGACTTCACCCGGCCCGCCGCCACCACCGCCCATGCCCGCCTGGCTGCCGGCAGCAGCACCGCCCTCGTCATCGGCACCACCGGCCTGTCGGCGGAAGACGAAGCCGTGCTGGCCGATGCTGCCCGTTCGGTGCCGATGGTCTATGCGCCGAACATGTCGCTGGGCGTCACTCTGCTGATGCATCTGGTGGAGCAGGCGGCGGCACGGCTTGACCCGGATTACGATATCGAGATCGTCGAGATGCATCACCGCCACAAGGTCGACGCGCCCTCCGGCACCGCGCTCGGCCTGGCGCGAGCGGCTGCCCGTGGCCGCGAGGTCTCGCTCGACGATGTGGCGGATCGCGGTCGCGACGGTCTGACCGGCCCGCGCAAGCGCGGTGCCATCGGCATGGCGGCGCTGCGCGGTGGTGATGTGGTCGGTGACCATCAGGTCATCTTCGCAACCGATGGCGAGCGCCTGGAGCTGGGCCATCGTGCCTCGTCGCGCGAAACCTTCGCCCGCGGTGCGGTCAAGTCGGCACTCTGGGTTGCCGGACGGGCACCGGGGCTCTACGACATGCGCGACGTGCTGAACCTGCGCTGAGGCAGAAGGGCGGGGCGTTCAGCGTCTGCGGCGATTGGCGACTGTGATCGCCGACAGGATCAGCCCCAGCGCCAGAAAGGCGTTCAGGCTGGGCTGTTCACCCAGCAGCAGAATGCCCCACATCACGCCGAAGGCGGGGATGAGGTAGTTGTTGAGCGCAACCAGCACCGCCCCGCCCCGTGCCATCAGCCGGTAGAACAGCAGATAGGCAAGGCCGGTACAGGCGATGCCGAGCAGGGCGACGGCGGCCATCGCCTCCGGCGCCGGTGCCTGGGTCCAGGGCTGTTCCAGGACGGCGGCGACCGGCAGGGCCAGCACGGCCCCCGAGGTCAGGGTCGCGGTCGCCGAGACCAGCGGCGGCACATGGCGCACCCGCTCGGCATAGAGCGAGGCGACGGCATAGCAGAGGGCCGCGCCCAGGATCGCGAGTTCCCCGATCCCGCCGCCGGCCTCGGTCAGGGCCGAGGGGCCGACCAGCACGACTACGCCGGAAAAGCCGAGCGCAATACCCGCCACCCGCCCGGCGGTGATCGGGTTTTCCGCCGGTTTGGCGACTCGCGCCAGCACCAGGGTGAACAGCGGCATCGCCGCCATCAGGATCGCCGCCACCGCCGAGGGCACATGCTGCTGCCCCCAGGCGATCAGGGCGAAGGGGGCGAGATTGCCGATCGCGCCGAACACCACGAAGGGCAGCCAGTCGGCCGCCCGGGCGGGCAGGCGCAGCCCCCGAAGCTTCAGCACTGCATAAAGCGCCGCTGCTCCAAGCGCCAGCCTGCTGACCACGATGGTGAACGGCCCCATGGTCGGCAGGGCGGTCTTGATCAGCATGAAGGATCCGCCCCACAGCGCGGCGAGCAGGATCAGGCAGCCATAATCCGCCGGTCCGAAGCCGCGCGCGGCCAGGGCACCGGCAACGCCCGCCGGGCGCACGTCATCCGACATCGCCATCCTCGAAGCGTTGCGGGGGAGGGGATCGCGAAAGCCGGATGATCGCGCGTGGGGTGGGTGAAGGTCAAGACAAGGGCGGAAGGATCACTTCTGGAACACATAACTTCCCGGCGCCGCGCCCAGCGCCGGATAGCCCTTGTCCGGAGCGGCCATGGGCGGCGGGGCGACGGGGGCCGAGGAATGGGCGTGGAGCCAGTCGGTCCAGGCCGGCCACCATGAGCCGTCGCGGATTTCGGCGGCTGCCACCCAGGCGTCGGGGGCCTTGTAGAAGCCGTCGGCCGGGGTGGTCATGATCCGGAATTTGCGGCCCTTGTGACCGGGTTCGGAGACGATGCCGGCATTGTGGCCGCCGCCGGTGAGCACGAAGGTGACCTCGGTATCGGCGAGCAGGTGGATCTTGTAGGCCGAGACCCAGGGGGCGACATGGTCGCGTTCCGTCCCGACTGCGAAGATCGGTGCACGGATGTCCGAGAGACTGATCGGCTGACCGTCGACTTCGAAACGACCTGTGGCGAACTGGTTTTCGAGGAACAGCCGGCGCAGGTATTCGGAGTGCATCCGATACGGCATGCGGGTGGCATCGGCATTCCAGGCCATCAGCGCATTCATCGGCGTGCGCTGACCCATCATGTAGTCATGCACCATCCGCGACCAGATCAGGTCGTTGGAGCGCAGCAGCTGGAAGGCGCCGGCCATCTGGGTGGTGTCGAGGAAGCCCTGGGCCCACATCATGTCCTCAAGGAAGGTGACCTGGGCCTCGTCGATGAACAGGGTCAGCTCGCCCGCCTCGGTGAAATCCGCCTGGGCGGCGAAGAGGGTGACCGATCCCAGCCGCTCGTCGCCGTCGCGGGCCATGGTGGCGGCGGCGATGGTGAGCAGGGTGCCGCCCAGACAATAGCCGGTGGCATGGATGGGGTGCGGGCCGGCAATGGCCTCCACCGCATCGATCGCCGCCATCACGCCTTTCATCCGGTAGTCGTCGAAGCCGACATCCCGGTCGGCGGGGCCGGGATTGCGCCACGAGATCATGAATACGGTGAAACCCTGGGCGACCAGATACTCGGCGAGCGATTTACCGGGCTCCAGATCCAGGATGTAGTACTTCATGATCCAGGCCGGCACGATCAACACCGGTTCCGGATGCACGCTGTCGGTGGTGGGCGTGTAGCGAATCAGCTCGATCAGGTGGTTGCGGAACACCACCTCGCCCGGCGTCATGCCCATATTGCGGCCGACCGCGAAATCCTCGGTGCCGGCAGGGCCGGTGCCGGTGACCGTCCGCCACATATCGTCCCAGAAATGCAGGGCGCCGCGGACGAAATTGGCACCGCCTTCCTCGATGGTGCGGTTGATCACTTCGGGATTTGTCAGCGGATTGTTGGACGGCGAGAAGACGTCCAGCATCTGTCGGGCGGTGAACTCCATCACCTTTTCGTGCGCCGGGGTCACGCCGCGCACGCCGGTGGTGGCGTTATACCACCACTGCTGGTTCAGCAGAAAACTCTGGTAGAGCACGTCGAAGGGCCATTGCTTCCAGGCATCGGCCCGGAAGCGGCTGTCCTGGGGCAGGGGCTCGATGCAGGCAGGCAGCTTTGCGTGGGGTACGCCTTCAGCTTCCGCCGCATCCACCGCTCCGGCCAGATAGGCGGAGGGGAAGGGAAGGCCGGGCAGGGGGGTGTCGCCATCGGCGAACCCTGCCCGGTGGGCGATATAGCTGCCGAGGCGGGCAGCCTTGCGCATCGCCTTTTCGACCAGCTCGGCCCGCTTGCCCGGCGCACTCGCCAGATGAACCGCCCAATCCGCCCAGGCATCGGTGAGAGAGGCGGGTGACAGCCCGCCCGTCACCCGCGCCATGGCGGCATGCACGGCGCGGTCTACGGCCTCGCGCACGGCGGCACCGGCCATCTCGCCCGGTTCTTCGACACAGGGCCCGGTCGCGGCCGGCGGGGCGGGATCGGGGGTCTTGTGATGCAAGGGGTGATGGGCGGGCACCGGATGCTCCGCAGGCGCTGTGGCCGGCGCTGCGGGCGCGTCGACGGTGGGGTGGCGGCGGGCATCGGCATTCATCGATCCGGCTCTCCTCGAAGATCCCCCGGGGCCTGCGGTCGGGGTGCGTGGTCCGCTATTGCAGCGCATCATCGCCTGCCTTGCCGCAGGCACCCATGATCCATGTCAATGTGTTCGCCTTTCGCGCATGCGAAAACAAGCCTGTTCCGTCACGGGCCAGGGAATGACATGATCGCCGTACAGCATGTCGGGTGCCAGTGACACACGCATGACGATGGTCTGCCGGCGGAGACCGGCGACCCGCAGATCATGCGAAGTTCGGAGGTCCGGAAGATCATGCGTATCGGACGCTGGATGGCAATCGTGATCATCGCTGCCGTTGCCGCGGGGGCAGGGGTTATCTACTGGCGCTCGGTGACCCGCGATGCCCTGCCTGAAGGCTTTGCCCGCACCAATGGCCGGATCGAGGCCGAGCAGATCGACATCGCCACCAAGATCGCCGGCCGGCTGGCCGATATCACGGTCGAGGAAGGCGACATGGTCGAGGCCGGCCAGGTGGTCGCCCGGCTGGACGACGTTCAGATCCGGGCCCAGCTGGCGGCGGCAGAGGCCGAGCATCGCCGGGCCATCCAGGCAAAGGCCGAGGCCGAGGCCCAGCTCGCCTATCGGCGCAGCGAACTGGTCTATGCCCGTGCGGAGCTTTCGCGCGGGGAGACGCTTGCCGCGCGTGGTCATTTCACACGCGAAGGCGTCGACCAGCGCCGGATGCAGGTCGCAACCGCCCAGGCGGCCGAAGCGGCCGCGATGGCGGCCGTCGATCAGGCGGCGGCGGCCATTGATGCGGCGGCGGCCCAGGTTGCCCAGACCCGCGCCGTTCTGGACGATACCGTGCTGACCGCACCGCGGGCGGGCCGCATCCAGTACCGCCTGGCGGTCCCGGGCGAGGTCCTGGCGGCGGGCGGGCGCATCGCCACCCTGCTCGACCTCACCGATGTTCAGATGACGATCTTCCTGCCGGCACGTGATGCCGGCCGGCTTGCCACCGGTGCCGAGGCCCGGCTGATCCTGGATCCGGTTCCGGAATATGTCGTCCCGGCCGCCGTTTCTTTCGTTGCCGGCGAGGCCCAGTTCACACCCAAATCGGTCGAGACCCGCGACGAGCGCGATACGTTGATGTTCCGGGTGAAACTGCGCATCCCGGCGGACCTGCTCGCCGCCCATGCCGATCGGGTGAAGACCGGCGTGCGCGGCACCGCCGTGGTCCGGGTCGATCCCGCCGCTGCCTGGCCGGCGGAGCTGGCGGTGAAACTGCCGTGACCGTCGCTGCCGCACCGGGCCCGATGGCGGTGCTGGGCGGGGTCACCCATCGCTTCGGCAAGGTGACGGCGCTCGACCGGGTCGATCTGGAGATGACGGCCGGCAGCACGCTGGGGCTGATCGGCCCCGACGGCGTGGGCAAGTCGACACTGCTGTCGCTGATCGCCGGCGTCCGGCGTATCCAGGCCGGGCGCGTGGAGGTGCTGGGCGGCAACATGGCCGATGCGGCGCATCGTCGGCTGGTGGCGCCGCGCATTGCCTATATGCCTCAGGGGTTGGGCCGAAATCTCTACCCCACGCTCAGCGTGTTCGAGAATGTCGATTTCTTCGGGCGGCTGTTCGGCCAGGGCAAGGCGGAACGTCGGGCACGGATCGCCGAACTGCTTGAGGCCACGGGGCTGGCCCCCTTTCCGGACCGGCCGGCGGGCAAGCTCTCGGGCGGCATGAAACAGAAGCTGGGCCTGTGCTGTGCCCTGATCCACGATCCCGATCTGCTGATTCTGGACGAGCCGACCACCGGCGTCGACCCGCTGTCGCGCCGCCAGTTCTGGACGCTGATCGATCGCATCCGTGCCCGCCGTCCGGGCATGGGGGTGCTGGTTGCCACCGCCTATATGGAAGAGGCTGCGCGCTTCGACCGCCTGGTTGCGATGGATGGTGGCCAGGTCATTGCCGCCGGCACGCCGGCCGAGCTGCGGGCCCGGACCGGCGAGGCGGATCTGGAGCGGGCCTTCATCCGCCTGCTGCCCGAGGCGCGGCGTCGCGACCATCAGGCGCCGGTGATCCCGCCGCGGGCCCCCGACGGCGACGGGTCGCCCTCGATCGAGGCGCGCGGCCTGACCTGCCGCTTCGGCGATTTCACCGCGGTGGATGCGGTGGATTTCGCCATCGGCCGCGGCGAGATCTTCGGCTTTCTGGGCTCGAACGGCTGCGGCAAGACCACGACCATGAAGATGCTGACCGGCCTGCTGCCGCCGACCGACGGCGAGGCGCTGCTCTTCGGCCGGCCCCTCAATGCCGGGGATATCGAGACCCGCCGCCGGGTCGGCTACATGTCGCAGGCCTTCTCGCTTTATGGCGAGCTGACCGTGCGCCAGAATCTCGACCTGCATGCCCGGCTTTATGGACTGGACGACACTCGGACCAGGGACCGGATGGCCGCGATGATGGCCGAGCTTGACCTGGCAGGGGTCGCGGACCAGGTCTCGGATGCGCTGCCGCTCGGCATTCGCCAGCGGCTGCAGCTTGCCGCCGCCGTTCTGCATGAGCCCGATATCCTGATCCTGGACGAGCCGACCTCCGGCGTGGACCCTGTCGCCCGCGACCGTTTCTGGGCCTATCTGGGGGTGCTGGCGCGCGAGCGCGGTGTGACGATCTTCATCTCCACCCATTTCATGAACGAGGCGGCACGCTGCGACCGCATCTCGCTGATGCATGCCGGCCGGGTGCTGGCGGTGGGCACGCCCGCGGAGCTGGCGGCAGAGGATCCCGGCGGCAGCCTGGAGGAAGCCTTCGTGGCCCGGCTTCAGTCGGCGACCAATGGGGCGGCGACCAATGGGGCGGCGGCCGATGGGGCGGCAGCCGATGGGACGGCGACTGAGGGAGCGGCACCTGCGGCCGCCGTCGCGGAGCCGGCACCGGCCCTGCCGGCCCGGCCGCCCAGGCGCCGGGATCTCCGCCGGCTCTGGGCCTATGCCCGGCGTGAGACGATGGAGCTTGCCCGCGATCCGATCCGGCTGGCCTTCGCGCTGCTCGGGCCGGTGATCCTGATGCTGACCTTCGGCTTCGGCATCTCCTTCGATGTGGAGGATCTGCCCTATGCGGTCTATGACCAGGATCAGTCCACCGAAAGCCGGTCGCTGATCGAGGCCTTCGCAGGCTCGCGCTATTTCGAGGAACATGCGCCCATCCACAGCCCCGCAGAGATGGACCGGCGGCTTCAGGCCGGCGAGCTGAAGCTCGCGATCGAGATCCCGGCCGATTTCGGCCGCGACCTGACCCGTGGCCGGGTGCCCGAAGTCGGTGTGGTGCTTGATGGGGCCATGCCCTTCCGGGCCGAAACCACGCGCGCCTATGTCCAGGGCGTGGCGCAGCGCCATCTGGAGGAAATGCGCGAGGCCTCGTCCCTGCCGGTTTCGACGACGCCCTCGGTCACGATCGAGACCCGCTTCCGCTACAACCAGGCGTTCCGCAGCGTCGAGGCGATCGTGCCTGGCGTGATCATGCTGATGCTGGTGCTGATCCCGGCGATGATGACCGCGGTGGGCGTGGTGCGCGAGAAGGAGACCGGCTCGATCGCCAATTTCCGCGCGACGCCGGTCACCCGCTTCGAATTCCTGGCCGGCAAGCAGTTGCCCTATTTCGGCATCGCGGCGCTGAGCTTTCTGGTGCTGTCCATCGTTGCCGGCCTGGTCTTCGGACTGGAGGTGAAGGGGTCGGGCCTGGCGCTGCTGACGGGCGCCCTGCTCTATGTGGCGGCGACGACGGCCTTCGGCCTGCTGGTCTCGGCCTTTATGAAAAGCCAGCTGGCGGCGCTGTTCGCCACGGCCATCGTCTGCATGATCCCGGCAATAAACTTTTCGGGCCTGCTGACCCCGGTGTCGGCGCTCACCGGTGGCGGCCGGGTGTTGGGCCTTGCGTTCCCGGCGGCCTGGTTCCAGCAGATCAGCATCGGCACCTTCACCAAGAGCCTGGGCTTTGCGGAGCTGTGGCACAACCATCTGGCACTGGCCGGTTTTGCGCTGCTGTTCCTGATCGCGGCCCAATGGGTGCTGCCCAAGCAGGAGCGTTGAGCCGATGCGTCCCGCCAACATCTTCCGCCTGGGCGTGAAGGAGCTGCGCAGCCTCGCCGCCGACCCGGTGCTGGTCTTCCTGATCCTCTACACCTTCACCTATGCGATCTATGCGGTCGCAAGCGGCGCTAATTTCGAGGTCAGCAATGCGGCGGTGGCGGTGGTCGACGATGACCGCTCGGCGCTGTCGCTCAGGCTGCGCGATGCGGTGCTGCCGCCGCAGTTCGCATCCGTGGTCGAACTGACGGCACCCGAGGCCGATGCTGCGCTCGATGCCGGCGATGCGGTCTTCGTGCTGCACATTCCTTCGGGCTTCGAAGCCGATCTGCTGCGTGGCCGGGATGCGACGCTGCTGCTCGACATCGACGCCACCGCCATGACCCAGGCGGGCAACGGCGCTGCCTATCTCCAGTCGATCATCGCGCGCGAAATCTCCGCGGCGGCCGGGCGCGACGACGGCATGTCGGGGGATCTGCCGATCGATCTGGTCGTGCGGTCGCGCTTCAACCCCAACCTGTCTTCGGTCTGGTTCAACGCGGTGATGCAGGTGATCAACAACGTCACCATGCTGTCGGTGATTCTGGCCGGTGCCGCGCTGATCCGCGAGCGTGAGCACGGCACGATCGAGCATCTGCTGGTGATGCCGGTTCGCCCGGCCGAGATTATGGCCGCCAAGATCTGGGCCAACGGCTCAGTGATCGTCGTCGCCTCGGTGCTGTCGCTGATCGGCATGGTCCAGGGGGTGCTTGCGGTCCCGATCCACGGCTCGCTGCTGCTCTATACCGCAGGGGCGGTGCTCTACCAGTTCTCGGTAACCGCGCTCGGCATCCTGCTCGCCACCATCGCGCGGTCGATGCCCCAATTCGGCCTGCTGGTCATCCCGGTGATCGTGACCATGAACCTGCTCTCGGGTTCGTCCACGCCGCTTGAGAGCATGCCGCTCTGGCTGCAGAAGGTGATGATGCTCTCCCCCGCCACCCATTTCGTGGCGTTCTCGCAGGCCGTGCTCTATCGCGGTGCCGGTCTGGATGTTGTCTGGCCGACGCTGGCCATTCTGGCGGGGATCGGGTTTGCGATCTTCGCGATCGCCCTCGCACGGTTCCGGCGGAAAATTGTGGAGATGGGGTGAGGCGTCGAAATGGGGTGATGTCCCGGCCCGTCTCGATGATCAGGACAGCTGATCGAGAAAACTGGCGCAGTCATCGAGCCGCGGTCTGGCGGCGCGCAGGACGCTGTCGTGGATGTCCGGAGGAAAGCCTTCCGGCAAGTCGGTGACCACCACGGCATCGAAAGCGGTTTCCCCCCGCTCGACCACCTGCTGCAGGGCGGCCTTGAAGATCAGGGGCGGGATGCCGGCTTTTTCTGCCGTCTGAGTGAAGTGGCGGGGCTGAATCTGATCCAGGCGATAATGATGGTTCGGCCCGACCGACATGGCGAGCTTCATCTGTCTGTGCTCGGCCTGCCTGTGATCGAAGCCGGGTTGTGCGGTCAGGATGTCATAGAGCGGGGTCATCCTGAACCGCCCGCCGGGTGCCAGGAAAACACTGAAGTTCTTCGCGTGGCCGTCCGTTGCCCCGATGATCCAGAACAGGATCTGGGCTATCAGAAAATGACGATGATCCCGGCCCGGATCATCGCTGCCCTTCAGGGCGTTGAGAATATCGACGATCCCGGGGCCGCCTTCGCTCTGGTATTTGAGGGTCGGAGGCGTACCGGTGAGCTGGCAGAAATCTTCCTGCGGCAGCCGGATGAGCCAGCCATTGTTGAGCCGCTTGCGATCGAAACGCCTGACGACCAGCGCCTTGACCCCTGAAAAGACCATCATCGCGGCGTGATTGACATCCAGAAGGCCTGGGCGAGTTTCAGGCAATAGAACTCGTTCTCGACGCTGTTCGACAGATCTGTGCCGTCGGGCGGATGGCCGATCTGTGTGTTCAGGATATGCGTGGTGGGTGTGGTTCCTGTCGGTTTCAGCCATTGCCCCTCGTGGAACAGAAGCGCCGTCTTCTCCTGCGCGCCGGCAATGGAGATCCGGAAATCGTCATCCCCCTGCAGACTGAGCGGGATCTGTCCCAGGTTCTTGAGCATGGTGGCGATGTCGTCGTCCGAGACCGGTTCTCCCTCGATTCTGTCGAGCGATGAGGGAGGTGTGTCGTCGTCGAGAAACTGGAGCGCACCGACGCAGTCCTGGCCGATCCTGGAGAGCAGGCCGTAAGCGTCCGTGCCGGTTGCGCCGACCCGTTCGGCGACACGTCGCCTGATGGCCGGCTGATCCGGCAACAGATTGTCGAGAAATGCGGTCACTTCCGGGCCGCGGTGCGCTTCATGGCGCAGTGGCAGGGAGAGCGACACCGGGATCGCATCCGGCCGGTCTGCCCAGGCCGGATCGTAGGTGAAAACCACGGCGCCGTTCAGCTGCTTTGACAGACGGCCGACAAGGTATCCGTTCAGATAAACATGGTGGTCGGCATAGGTTTTTCGCCGTGCCATCAATCGTCGTTCCCGCCAAGAAGCATTCGGGCGATGGCGTCGTCGACGGTGGATCGGTCGCGAGGCGCAGCCTGAAGGCCGAGATCGAGAGCGGCCAAAAGATCGATGAGCGTATCCAGGCGGAGGCTGGGATAGCCTTGCTAGATCTGAGAGATCATGCTCTGCCGCTGACCTGTCCTGACACCGAGAGCTGCCTGAGTGAGGCCGAGCTTCCGCCTTTGTCTGCGGATGAGGTTGCCCAGCTGTTGGGGCGTGCGGCATGATATCTGCCATGGCCGGCATGTCCTCACCAGGTTGCCAGAAAACCGTATAAGAACAATTTATCTCCGATTCCGAATAAAGTGATTTTATCCGGAATCGGAGATAGTGCCGCCATATGCTGTTTCAGACATAAAAGCGGGGGCCCTCAAGCTGCCGGCGGAGCCCGGGATGTCAGTCGATCAGCCCGCCCTTCGCATCGAAGAAGGGATGGGGGCCGTCGAACCGGCCCGGATAGGCCAGATGGCTGACCAGAAGCCGCGGCGGGGTGAAGCGGAAGAGACGGATCGCCGGCGGTTCCATGGTGAAGGTGGAAGGCCCGCCCAGGGTCAGATCCAGCGTTACCGCATGGGCGGCATTGGGGGCGATCGAGACCGCGACCCCGTCGAGCACCGTGTCGATGGCGCGATGGACATGGCCGCAGGCGAGATGCAGCACCTGGGGGTGGTGGCGGAGGACCGCGATCAACTCGGCGCCGTCCTTCAGATTCTGCACGTCCATATGGCCGATGCCGGTCTCGAAGGGCGGGTGGTGGACGAAGACCAGGGTCGGCCGGTCGGCACCGGCGGTGAGCATCCGGTCGAGCCAGGCGAGTTGGGCCGCGCCGACCATGCCCCATGGTACACCCGCGACCGAGCTGTCGAGCCCGATCAGCCGCACCGGATGATGGTCGATCAGGCAGGCGGCGAAATCGGCATCGTCGACATAGGGGACCACATCCGCGAAGGCGGTGCGCATCTCATCGGCGCGATCGTGATTGCCGGGTACGGCATACCAGGGGGCTTTGATCCGGTCGAGCAGCGGCCGGAGCACGGCATATTCCGCAGCAGAGCCCGTATCGGTGAGGTCGCCCGACAGAATGACGGCGTCGACCTCGGGCACGAAGGCGTTGACGTAGTCCACGGCCGCCGTCAGCAGGCCGGCGGTATCGACCCGGCCATAGGCCGGCCGGCCGCCGGGTTTCAGATGGGTGTCGGTCAGTTGGGCGATCAGCATGAGGGTTCAGGCTCCGAGGCGGATACGGGCGGCGGCGGGCACGTCGATGCCGAGCAGGGTACCGGTCTCGGGCAGATCGGCGCGGGCGGCGGTTTCGACCATCCAGCTTTCGCCTGCGGGGCCTGAGAGTTTCAGCCGGCAGCGATCGCCCAGGAAATGGCAGACGGTGACGGTGCCGGTGAGCAGCCCGTCGCCCGGAGCCGTCAGCCGGGCGTCTTCCGGGCGGAAGAGCAGTGTCTCGCCCCGGGCATCGACCGCGCGGTTCATGGTGCCGACGAAGCCTGCGACGAAATCATCGGCGGGCGCATGATAGATCTCGCGCGGGGTGCCGCGCTGGGCGATGCGGCCGGCATTCATCACCACGATCTCGTCACCCAGCACCATCGCCTCGGCCTGGTCGTGGGTGACGTAGACGGCGGTGATGTGCAGGCTGCGCAGCAGGGCGTCGATCTCGGTCCGCAGATGCTCGCGTAGCGCGGCGTCGAGCGCCGTCAGCGGCTCGTCGAGCAGCAGCAGGCGCGGCCGGACGGCGATGGCGCGGGCAAGCGCCGTGCGCTGGCGCTGGCCGCCCGACAGCTGGTCGATCCGCCGGTCGGCCAGGGCGTCGATCCGCATCAGCGCCAGCATCTCGTCGACCCGGCTGTCGATCTCGCGCCGGGGCAGGCGCCGGACCTTCAGCCCGTAGGCCACGTTGCCGCGCACGGTGAGATTGGGGAAGAGCGCATAGGACTGGAACACCATGCCCACCTCGCGCGCCTCGATCGGCAGCCGGGTGACGTCCTCGCCGTCGAACAGCACCCGTCCACCCGGATCGGGCCGGTCCAGCCCGGCGATGATCCGCAGCAGCGTGGTCTTGCCGCAACCCGAGGGGCCGAGCAGCACGGCGGTGCGGCCGGCGGGAATGTCGAGATCGATGGGCGTCAGCGCCCGGGTGCCGTCGGGCCAGGTGCGGGCGCAGCCGCGGAGTTCGACCGCGGTGGCGCCCGAGGAAGCGGTATCAGTCGTCATCGATGGTCCTTCCGGCCACGGCGTCCGGCCAGCTGCATCGCGACCAGCAGCGGCACGATCATCACGAAGAAGACGAGGGTGTAGGCGCTGGCGATTTCCAGCCGCATCGAGGCATAGCTGTCGGCCAGGCCCACCGGCAGGGTCTTGGTCAGCGGGGTGTGCAGCATCCAGGTGAGATTGAATTCGCCGATCGACAGCGTGACCACCATCAGCCCGCCGGCCAGCACGCCCGGCCAGGCATTGGGCACGATCACGGTCAGGAAGCGCCGCACGAAACTGGCGCCCAGGCTGGCGGCGCCTTCCTCCAGCGTCTTCATGTCGGTCGCCACCATCACCGCGATCACCGAGCGCAGCATGAAGGGCAGGGTGTAGATCACATGACCGGCGAGCACGAAGCCGCTCGACATGCGGAAGCTGCCGGCACCACCCCAGGTCAGCAGCAGGCCGAGCGCCAGCGCCAGGCCCGGGATCGCGATCGGCAGGGCGACGGTCTCTTCGATCGCGCGGGCAAGCGGCCCGGGCCGGCGGGCCAGGGCATAGGCCGCGGGTACGCCGATCACCGCGGTGATGGCCAGTGTGGCGAAGGCCAGCCAGATCGACCGCCAGATCGTGTCGGCGTAAAGCCGCCAGACCTCTGCCACCCAATCGAGGGTGAGGCCGCTTTCCAGGCCGCGGAAGAAGTTGACCGTAACGCCGGCAAGACCTGAGAGCACCACCGGCACGATCATGAAGGCGGCGACCACAAGGGTGAAGGCGAGGCCGGCCCAGAAGCCCGCCCCGCGTGGATGTCCGCGTCGCATGGCCATCAGCCGCCCCCCGCAGCCGCGCCGCGGCCGCCGAGCGTGCGGGCGATGAACAGGGTCGCCCAGGTGATCAGCCCCAGCACCAGGGCCAGGGCCGAGGCGCCGGCGATGTTCGCCTGCAGGGTGAATTCCGTGTAGATGGTCATCGGCAGCACCGCGATGTCGGTGGCGAGCGCGAAGGCGGTTCCGAACGCGCCCATGGCGGTGGCGAAGCAGATCGCGCCGCTGGCGATCAGCCCCGGCATCAGCGCCGGCAGGGTGACCGAGAGGAACACCCTGACCGGCCCGGCACCCAGCGAGCGGGCGGCCTCGGGCAGGGACGGATCCAGCGTTTCGGCCGCGGCCATGACGTTCAGGATCACCCGCGGGATCGAGAAATAGAGATAGCCCACGAACAGGCCGGCGGCCGAATAGGCGAAGACCAGCCGGTCGCCGGTGAGCGCCTTCGAGACCAGATTGGCGAGGCCCTGCCGGCCGCCGAGCATGATCACCAGGAAGCCGACCACCACGCCCGGAAAGGCGAGAGGGAAGGTGAGCATGGCAATCAGCGCCGACCGGCCCGGGAAGACATGGCGGGCCAGAAACAGCCCGGCGATGGTCGACACCACCAGGGCGGCCAGCGTGACGGTGACGGCGAGGATGAAGGTCATCACCGTGTCGTGGCCATGGCGGGGGTTGGTCAGGATCGAAAAATAGGCCGCGATGCCGTCCGGCCCCGAGGCGCCGGCAATGGCGAGACGGACCAGCGGCACCAGAAGGAAGGCGGCGAGCACGATCCCGGCCGGCAGCAGCATCAGGACCAGGCGCGGGGTTTCGCGGCCCGAGGCGGATGACATCGGTCGGTGTTCCACGTGAAAAGGCGGCCCGCTGGCATCTTGCCGGCGGGCCGTGGATCATGGGCGGGGTGAAACCGGGCGGCCCTGGACGGCCGTCACTTCACCTCGGCGAGATAGGTTTCGGCGAAAGCCTTCTGGCCGGCCGCCATCGCGGCATAATCGACCGGCTTTGCCCGGGCGTAATCGGCGGCGGGCAGGAAGCGGGCCTCGATCTCGGCCGGCAGCTTCACCTCGCGTACCGGGCGCAGATAGGCATTGGCCCAGAGCGACTGGCCCTTTTCCGAGAGCACGAAGTCCAGGATCCTGCGGCCGTTATCGGCATGCGGCGCACCCTTGACCAGGCTCATGACGTAAGGGACGACCAGCGTACCTTCCTTCGGGATCACGAATTCGATATCGCCCTTGTCCTTGTAGCGGGCGCGATAGGCGTTGAAGTCGTAGTCGATCATGATCGGGATCTCGCCCGACAGAACCCGGGCATACGAGGTCTGCTTGGGCACGATCGGGGCGTTGCCGGCCAGCTTCTTAAAGAAGTCGATGCCCGGCTGCCAGTTGGTGAAATCGCCGCCGAAGGCACGGTTGATCGCAACCGCGCCGGCATAGCCGACGAAGGCACTGGTCGGATCCAGATAGCCGACCATGCCCTCATATTGCGGGTTGAGCAGGTCTTCCCAGCTCTGCGGCACCGGCAGGTCGCCGAGCGCTGCCTTGTTCACGAACAGGCCGATCGTGCCCGAATGGATCGAGAACCAGCTGCCGTCCGCGGCCTTGAGACCGGGGTCGATCTCATCGAAGCCCGCCGGGCGGTAGGGGTCCACCAGCCCCTGTTCGGCCGCCTGGATGCCGAAGGAGACGCCGTAATAGGCGACATCGGCAACCGGATTGGCGCGCTCGGCAGCAAGCTGGGCCAGGGTCTGGCCCGAATTCTTGTTGTCATGGGGCACGTCCAGCCCCAGGTCGGATTTGATCGCCGCCAGCTGCGACGCCCAGTCCGCCCATTCGGGCGGGCAGTTGTAGCAGATGGCGTCCGCGGCGGCGGCGCCTTGCGCGGGGATCGTGGCGGCGGCTAGGATCAGCCCGGCCGCAGCGGCCACGGATTTCAGAGCGGTACCGATCATGGGTCGACGTGTCCTCGTTGGCGTCGTGGTCGGTGGCGACCGGGGCGGCGGGAATGTGCCTGGCAGTGCGTTCCGCCGTTCCGGTCACGTCGTGCCCGAGCGCTCTTTTGCCGGGCGCGCGGGAAAGGAGGAGGCCGGGCCGGTCTGATGGCCGGAAGGCCTGAAGGTGAAGGGCAGGATCAGGTCGCCGCCCGCCTTGTCGTTTGCCTCGCCGAGCATGGCGATCAGCCGAAGGGCCGCCTGCCGGCCCATCTCGGCCGAGGGCTGGACGATGGTGGCGAGCGGGGGTGTCAGATGGGCGCCGACCGCGATACCGTCGAAACCGGTCACCGCCACATCGCCGGGAACGGCCAGGCCGCGGCGCGCCAGGGCGCCGATCGTGGCGATGGCCAGCCAGTCGTTCGAACAGAACAGCGCCGTCGGCAGCCCTTCCGGCTCCGCAGCCATGGCGGCGAGGGCGGCATCCGGGTCCGGGGTCTCGAACTCCACCTCGCGCACGGCAGGCGCTGGCAGCCCGGCTTCGGCCGCACCGGCCAGAAAGCCGCGCAGCCGCGCAGCCGCACGATCGGAGCCACCGAGCGCTCCGGTGATCATGCCGAGCCGCCGATGACCGAGCTCGGCGAAATGCCGGGCCACCGCCCGACCGGCGTCCTCGTTGTCGACCGTGACCGTCGGCGCCCGGCCGGGGGTCGGCTGGTTGTAGACCAGGACATGCGGCACCCGGGCGGCTTCGAGGGCGTCGAGCGCCTGACTGCCGGCGGGGTCGGTGACGGTCAGGATCATGCCGTCGACCCGGTAGGCGAGCAGCGCCTCGACCGCGCGCACCTCTTCCTCGGCGTGATAGCCCGAGACACCGAAAAGCAGGGTGAAGCCGGCGGCGCGGGCGGCGGTTTCGATACCGGCCACCGCATCGGCGAAGACCGGATTGGCCAGCGACGGGATCATCACCCCGATCAGCCGGCTGCGCTGGGATTTGAGGCTGCGGCCCAGCCCGTTCGGCCGGAAGCCGAGATCTTCCACCGCCTGACGGATGCGCGCCGCCGTCTCGGCACCGACACGGCCGGTCCCGTTCAACAGGCGTGACACGCTGGCAACCGATACGCCGGCCTTGAGCGCGACGTCGCGGATGGTGGGGGACATGGGT
The DNA here is from genome assembly GCF_041468085.1 of Tistrella mobilis. Lineage (NCBI taxonomy): Bacteria > Pseudomonadati > Pseudomonadota > Alphaproteobacteria > Geminicoccales > Geminicoccaceae > Tistrella > Tistrella mobilis. The sequence continues at coordinate 4,829,092 of NZ_CP121017.1, forward strand.
CTCGAGACCTCCGGCGGGGGATCGGTCATCTCTCGTCCCCCAGAGAATGCGGCAGATCGTCTCGTGGGTAAACGTTTACATCATGAAGTTTGAGCGGCAGCCATGTGACCGTCGGATGACGCTCAGCGTCTGCGGCGGCGCAACATGCCCTTGAAATCCTGCACGCGCGCGGCGCCGGTGATCAGGCTGAAGGCCACATAGGCCGGTATGGTCGCGCCGATCAGCAGGGTGAGCCAGAGCACGCGGGCGGCATGGGGCATGGTTCCGAAGGCCGGCAAGGCTTCGAGCACGCCGAGGATCGCGGAGGCGAAGAGCAGGTTGGCAAGCAGGATCCTGGGCAGGGTGCGGCGCAGCCGGGCATCGCCCACCAGCAGCCGGTCGCGGTTGAGCCTGCGGGCAAGCAGGAAGACGTTGATCCAGGCCGAGAGCGCCGTTGCAAGTGCGATGCCGATATGCGCCAGGTACTGCATGAAGGCTAGGTTCAGCACGACATTGGCCACCAGCGCCACCACGGCATAGCGGGTGGGGGTGGCGGTATCCTCGCGGGCATAGAAGCCCGGACTCAACACCTTGGCGAGCACGAAGGCGGGCAGGCCGAAGGCGAGCACGGTCATGACCTCGACCGTGCGGATGGTGGCCTCAGGGGTGAAGGCGCCACGCTCGAACAGGGTGGCGACGATCGGCAGGCCGAGGGTGGCGAGGCCGACCAGGGCCGGCAGCGCCACCAGCAGGGTCATCTCCATCGCCCGGTTCATGTGGTTGCGGGCGTCGTCGAGTGCGCCTTCCTTGATCCGGGTGGAGAGCAGCGGCAGCAGAGCGGTGCCGACCGCGATGCCGACCACCCCCAATGGCAGCTGGACCAGCCGGTCGGCATAATAGAGCGCCGATACCGTGCCTTCCGCCAGCAGCGAGGCGATCATGGTGTCGACCAGAACGTTCACCTGATAGACGCCGGCACCGAGCGCCGCCGGTGCCGCCACCTTCAGCAGGCGCTTCACCTCGGGCGTCAGCCGTGGCAGTCGGAAGCGCAGTCGGGCGCCGGCCCGGTTGGCGGCGACCAGCATCGCCCCCAGCTGCACCACCCCCGACAGCATCAGTGCCCAGGCCTGGACCACCGCCGGATCGGCATCGACCCAATGCTGCAGCGAGACCACGCAGCCGGCGATCAGACAGAGATTGAACAACACCGGCGCGCCGGCGAAGGCGCTGAAACGGCCGAGCGAGTTCAGAACGCCGCCGACCAGGGCGACGGCCGAGATGAACACGATATAGGGAAAAACGATCCGGGCGAGATCGACGGCGAGCTGGAATTTCTCGGGGTCGTCGGAGAAGCCGGGAGCGAAGACCGTGACCACCCAGGGCATTGCCGCCTGGGCTGCGAGCAGGATCACCAGCAGGCTGCAGACCAGAACCGACAGGGCGGATTCGGCGAAGGCATGGGCGGCGGTTGGGCCGCTTTCGACCCGGATCCGGTTGTAGATCGGCACGAAGGCGGCACTGAACGCGCCTTCGGCAAACATGCGCCGCAGCAGGTTCGGCAGCTTCTGGGCCACGAAGAAAGCATCCGCCGCCGCCCCCGCACCCAGCAGGCCGGCCACGAGAACATCGCGCGCGAATCCGAGGATCCGCGACATCATGGTGAGGCCACCCACCGTGGCCGCGGCGCGCATCAGGTTCATGAGGTGCGGGTGTATCCGAAACCGCGCCCGGCGGAAAGGGGCATCAATGGGGCGACGGGGGCGGCTCTGCAGCTGCCCCGTCGCTGATCATTCGGCAGCGTCGCCGGCAGCGGTGGCGGTACTGCGGATGGTACCGTCATCGGCGATCACCGGCCCGGCGGCATCGAGGGCGGCCAGCAGTTCTTCACGGATCCTGGTGAGCTTGCCCTGATGAGTGATCTTCAGGCCGAACACGTCCTTGACGTAGAAGGTGTCGACCGCCCGCTCGCCATAGGTCGCGACATGGGCGGACGAGATGGTCAGGGCCAGATCCGAGAGCACGCTGGTGATCGCGAACAGCAGGCCCGGCCGGTCCCGGGCGGTCACCTCGATGACCGTCTGGGTGTTGCTTGCCCGGTTGTCGATCAGCACCCGGGGGGTGACCTGGAACACGTCGGTGCGCTTCGGCCCGTCGCGCCGGGCAGCCAGCGCCTTGGCGGGCCTGAGCTCGCCCGAGAGCGTCCGCCCGACCAGATCGCGCATCCTGGCGACCCGGACCTCGTCGTCATAGGCGGAGCGGTCGGAGTCCTGCACCCAGAAGGTGTCGAGTGCCATGCCGTCGGTGGTGGTGACGATGCGGGCGTCGACGATGTTGCCGCCGGCTAGTGCCATGGCACCGGCGACGCCGGCGAAGAGGCCGTGATGGTCCGGGGCGTAGACCGTGATTGCCGCCACCGAGCGGAAGCGGTCGGGGGCGACGTCGATCACCAGCGGCGCCGGGCCCTGACGGTCGGCCTTGGCGACCAGGCGGGCGTGGCGCTCCAGAACTTCTGCGTCATGGGCCAGCCAGTAGGAGCCGGGCATGCGCTCCACATGGGCCTGGAAGGCGGCGCCGGTCCAGTCGGCCAGACGCTCGCGCAGCTTGTCCTGCACCGCCTGGATCCGGCCGGCACGGTTCAGCCCCTCGACATGGCCACCGGAGAGCTGTTCGGCCGCGCGGTAGTAGAGTTCACGTAGCAGCGTGCCCTTCCAGCCGTTCCAGACATTCGGGCCGACGGCACGGATATCGGCAACGGTCAGGACGGTCAGCAGGCGCAGCCGTTCCATTGACTGGACCATGTCGGCGAAGTCGTGGACGGTCTTCGGATCTTCAATGTCGCGCTTGAAGGCGACCGCGCTCATCAGCAGGTGCCAGCGTACCAGCCAGGCGACGGTCTCGGTTTCCTCGGGCGTCAGACCGACCCTGGGGCACAACTTGCGGGCGACCTCTTCTCCCAGCACGGAATGATCGCCGCCGCGCCCCTTGGCGATGTCGTGGAGCAGCACCGCCATATAAAGCACCCGGCGCGACAGCACCTCGTGCACGATCCGGGTCGCGAGCGGCAGTTCGTCGGGGAAGTTGCCCTTCTCGATCCCCGACAGGATGCCGATCGCCCGGATGGTGTGCTCGTCGACCGTGTAGACATGGTACATGTCGTGCTGGGTCTGAGCCACGACCCGCCCGAAATCCGGAATGAAGCGGCCGAAGACACCAGCTTCGTTCATGTGGCGCAATGTGGCTTCCGGATCCTTGGGTGAGGTCAGGATGTCGAGGAAGACCTGGTTGGCCGCCGGATCCTCGCGCACGCTGTCGTCGATGTATTTCAGGTTCTGGGTGATCCAACGCAGAATCTGCGGATGGACATCCATCTCGCGACTTTGGGCGACCCGGAACAGCTTCAGCATCTTGATCGGCTGTTCGGCGAGTTCGTGGCGATTGGCGAGCGTCAGACGGCCGCCCTCGATCCGGAAGCCGTCGATCTCGCGCCGCATCAGGATGCTGGGCATGCGGATCTTGGGCTGGCGCTGATTGGCGCTTTCCAGCGCTGCGCACAGAATCCGGGTCAGGTCGCCCACATCCTTGGCGACCAGATAATAATGCTTCATGAAGCGCTCGACCCCGCGCACCCCCGGCCGGTCGGCATAGCCCATCAACCGGCCGATTTCGGTCTGGACGTCGAAGGTCAGACGATCCTCGGGCCGGCCGGCGATATAGTGCAGGTGGCAGCGCACCGTCCACAGGAAGTTCTGGGCCTTGGCGAACCGCCGGTATTCGCCGGCGGTGAAGACCTTCTGCTCCACAAGATCCGACAGATTGTGGACGCGATAGGAGTATTTGGCGATCCAGAACAGGGTATGGAGGTCGCGCAGGCCGCCCTTGCCCTCCTTGACGTTGGGCTCCAGCACATAGCGGCTGTCGCCCATCCGCCGGTGGCGCTCGTCGCGCTCGGTGAGCTTGGCCTCGATGAACTCACCCGCCGTGCCGACCATGATGTCGGTGGCGAAGCGCCGGCGCAGATCCTCGTACAGCACCATTTCGCCACAGAGCTGGCGGCTTTCCAGCAGGCTGGTGCGGATGGTCATGTCGCCGCGTGCCCGCGAGATGCACTCGTCGACCGAGCGTACCGCATGACCGACCTTGAGCCCCAGATCCCAGAGCAGATAGAGAATGTATTCCGCCACCTGCTCGCCGCGCGGGGTCTGCTTGTAGGGCATCAGGAACAGCAGATCGACGTCGGAATGCGGTGCCAGTTCGCCACGGCCATAGCCGCCGATCGCCACCAGGCACAGCCGGTCGGCCGAGGTGGGGTTCGCGACCGGATAAACATGGGTGGTGGCCAGATCGAACAGGGTGCGCACGATCTGGTCGATCAGATAGCAGTTCTCGCGCACCACATGGGCGCCGTCGGCCCCGGCATCGAAGCGCTTGCGGATCTCCTCCCGTCCCTTCGCCAGATGCTCCTTCAGCATGGCCAGGATCTCACGCCGGAGCTTTTCCACCGGTTTGCCCGTCTCCTCCACCAGCTGCTCGATGTCGGCCATCAGGGCGCGACGGTGGATGATCTGCCTCTTGTTGCGGATGGCGGTCATGTGGATCGGGGCCTCGGATGTCGGCGATACGGCGGTGGTATGTGCGACGGGGGCGGGGGATCCTCGTGCAACGGCGAAGGCCGGACCTCCCGTAACGGGCGGCCGGCCTTGTCAGACTACCTGAGAGATGGGGCGGAGGCGAGGTGCCGTCACCCCTTGATCCACGTGGCGGAATCAGTCTCTTGCCGGCTTACCAGGCGGGCAGGATCGCGCCCTTGAACCGCTCGGCCAGGAAAGCCTTCACCTCGTCGGACTGGTAGGCCGCCACCAGTTTGCGGATCTGCGGCGCATCCTTGTCGGCCGCCCGGGCGGCGACGAAATTGCCGTAGGGGTTGTTGGTCCGGCTTTCGATCGCGATTGCGTCCTTCGTCGGATCAAAGCCGGCGTCATGGGCATAGTTGCCGTTGATCGCTGCCGCATCCAGATCGGGCACCGCGCGCGGCAGCTGGGCGGCGTCGAGTTCGACGATCTCGATCTTTTTCGGGTTGGCGGTGATGTCGAGCAGGGTGGGGGTGAGGCCTTTGCCCGGCGCCAGGTCGATCACGCCGTCACGCGCCAGCAGATTCAGCACCCGGCCGCCGTTCGACGGGTCGTTCGGGATGCCGAGCTTCGCGCCCTCGGGCAGATCGGCCAGGGTCTTCACCTTCGTGGAATAGATTCCGATCGGCTCGACGATGGTGTAGCCGACATTGACGATGTCATAGCCATGGACTGCGATCTGGGCATCCAGATAGGGCTGGTGCTGGAACGCGTTGGCATCGAGGTCACCGGCCGCGAGTGCCTCGTTCGGCAGCACATAGTCCTGAAAGGTGATGATCCTGACGTCAAGCCCGTCCCTGGCAGCCACCTGCTTGACCACCTCGGCAATTTCTTCTTCCGCGCCGGCGATGACCCCCAGCCGGACGGTATCGCCTTCTGCCGCACGGGCGGCGAGGCCGCCGGCGGCAAAGGCGGCAACCAGGGCAGCGAGACCCAGGATGGCCGTGAACAGGCGGCGGCGACCATCTTCGACGGCGGATTTGCGCCGGGGCCGCGACGGGGCGAAGGAGCGGAACATGATGGCGATCCTGTACGGTGGCCCTGCGGGGGACGAGAACGACCGGCGGAGAGGCAGTGCCGGGCCCATTCCGTTGATGTCGCGGAATGCTGTGTGGAACGATAAATTTCACATGGATAATAGTCAACACAGAAAAATATACATCTACTATATGTTATTTTTAGGCAGACGGGTAAGGCCGACCCAGGCATGCGTCGGATCACCAGGCCGGCAGGAACGCGCCCTGGAAACGGGTGTTCAGAAAGGCAGCAACCTCGGGCGACTGAAAGGCTTCGAGCAGGGTGTGGATGTCGATCCGGTCCTGATCCAGGCGGCGAACGACAAGGATATTGCCATAAGGATTGCTACGCCGGTTCTCGATGGCGATCGTATCGCTCCGCGGATCAAGACCTGCCGCCTGGGCGTAATTGCCGTTGATCGCCGCCGCGTCCACGAGATCGATGGCACCCGCAACCTGATCGGCCGGCAGCTGGACGAACTGGAACTTGCGGGTGTTGATCATCACGTCCTTCGGCGTCGGCGTAAGTTTCGCCCCCGGTGCCAGACCGATCATCGCCCGCTCGGCCAGCAGCCGCAGGGCCCGGCCACCATTGCTCAGGTCTTCCGGAATGGCGATCCGGGCGCCGTCGGGCAGGTCGCGCAGCTGCTTGTAGTTCCGGGAATAGATGCCCATCGGCTGAACCATGGTGTAGCCGATCGAAACCAGATCGTAGCCTTTCGCCGCTATCTCCGCCTCCAGGAAGGGCCGGTGCTGGAAGGCATTGGCATCAATCTCCCCGCGTGCGAGAGCCGCATTGGGCTGGCTGTAGTCGGTATAGGTCACAAGCTCCACCGGTAGTCCCCTGGCGGCAGCCACCGTCTTCACCACCTCGGCCACCTCGGCCTCCGGGCCTTTCATCACCCCGAGACGGATTGGTGTCGATGGCTTCGCGGCGCCCCCGGCACTGGCGGCTTCGGCCCTTATGGCCGGGCCGCAGATCGCCAGTACAAGAACAAGGGCCGGCAGGATCACCGGGATCAGCAGGGAAAAGGCCCGCGAAGAACGGTCGGGGAGACGGGGCATGCAAAGTGCTCACGCATGATTGTGGCCGCACATGACGGGCAGATCCGAGGCCTGCGACATCGCCCCTGGCCCGAGGGTACATGAATGTCTCGGTATACGGTACAGGTACCCGGTCAGAAGACGTGCCGCCTGCGGCTTTCCAGTCGGCACGGCGCCTCTCCCGACAGCTCACGATGTGGCCCGGATCCCTTGATGGTCAACAGCTTTTCGGAGAATGACGGCTCAGCTTCGACCGGTTGTCCGGCCCTCTGGCGCCATGCGTTCCAGGAGTTGCAAAACCTCGCCTGAGGCGCTGGTCAGACGGTCGAGGGCTGCGAGGGCATCACGCGGCCGCCCGGCCGCCATCGCCCTTGCCGCCTCGCGACCATGGTCATGTACAGCCGCATGCGGCTTTTCGAGGGCGCGGAAGGTGGCATCCCCCTTCCAGGCGGCAGACTGGTCACCGTAATACCAGCGGCCCAGCCGGCAGGAATGATGGTCGGTCAGCTCCTTCTCGGAGAGCTTCGCCCGGCCGGTTGCCATCGCCGCCAGACGTTTCTTCCAGAGCGCGTGATCGGCTTTGGCGAGACGTACGACCTGGTCGGGGAAGTGGCGGGAGGCAAGCGCCTGAAGGGCGGGGCCGATCCGGCCTTCCAGGTTATCGAGGGCATCGGCCACCGCTTCGATGCCGGCGCGGTTGTCGGCACCAAGGTCTGCCAGGGCTGCGATGTCGCCAGCCAGCCGGTCGGACGCGACACCCTGGTTGTCGATCTCGCCGGCGATCTCAGTCATCTGCCGGGACACGTCGGCGATGCCTCGGCCCAGTGCCTCGATCTCGCGGCCGAGCCCGTCGATCGCGGCCCGGCCTTCGGCGGCACCGCGGGCACCATCGCCCATCACCGCCACGATCGCGGCCATTTCGCTGCGCAGCCCGTCGATGCGCGAGCGGATGTCGTCGGTGGCGGCAGCGGTCTGCTGGGCGAGATTCTTCACCTCGGAGGCCACAACCGCGAAGCCCTTGCCGGCCTCGCCTGCCCGGGCGGCCTCAATGGTGGCATTCAATGCCAGCAGGCGGGTCTGGCGGGCGATTGCCTCGATCGAACCGACGATGGCGTCGATCTGCTCGGATGCCGCCGCCAGGGCGTCCACCCGGCCGGCCGCCGCGGTGACGCCGTCGGCGAGCGTCGCGACCGAACGGGCCGAGGCACGCAGCTGGCGCACGCCGGCCTCTGCCTGTTCATTGGCGACGGCCGCCGCTTCGGCGGCCCGGCGCCCGCCCTCGCGCACCCGATTGCCGCTGGCTGCAAGCTCGGCCACGGCAGAGGCGGCGCCGGCCGTGCGCGCCTCAAGGTCGCGGGCGGCTGCGACGGCATGAACCATGCCGACACTGGCTTCGGCCGAATCGATGCAGGCACCGACGATACGATCGGTGTCCTCCCTGGCCTGTTCGGCAAGCCGGGCACCAAGCCGGAGAATGGCAGCCCCAAGCGGGTCGTTCGCCGCCGGTGGCGTGGCGTCATAGCGGCCCTGGGTCAGGGCGTCGACATAGGCGATCAGAGCGTCGCCGGCAGAGGTGCCTGCGGCCAGGGGTGCGTTCACGATGGGGGTCTCCGGTCGGCGTCAGCCGCGCAATGCGGCCTTCAGGGCGTCGATGGAACGGGCCACCGCATCGCGCGCCTGATCGAGCGCGCCCGCGGTGTTGATGAAACCGTGCAGCATGCCGGGATAGACCCGGTGTTCGACCGCGACACCCGCCCGGCTGAGCGCCTCGGCATAGGCCAGGCCCTCATCGGCGAGCGGGTCGCAACCGGCGGTAACGATCATCGCCGGCGGCAGGCCGCGGTGATCCGTGGCCCTCAGCGGCGAGGCCCGCCAGTCGAACGCCGCGGCCCGGTCGGGCACGTACTGGTCCAGGAACCAGGTGATGGTGGCGTCGTCGAGCAGATAGCCCTCGGCGAAATCGTCACGCGACGGATGACGATGGGCAAGATCGGTGGCCGGATAGACCAGCCATTGCAGCCGCGGCAGGTGCATGCCCTCGTCCCTGGCTGAAAGCGCCACCACCGCCGACAGATTGCCGCCGGCGCTGTCGCCGCCGATTGCGAGGCGGTCGGGATCGATGCCGAAGCGGGCGGCTGCCCCGGGCAGGGCCGCCCAGGTGGCAATCGCGTCTTCGACCGCAGCCGGGAAGGGATGTTCGGGCGCCAGGCGATAATCCAGCGAGACGACGGCGATGCCGGCTGCTGCTGCGATATGGCGGCAAAGGCGGTCATAGGCGTTCAGGCTGCCGATGGTCCAGCCCCCGCCGTGAATGTAGAGCAGAGCCGGCAGGGGGGCCGCATCGGGATCGAGGGGGACCGGCCGGTAGAGACGGACCGGCATGGGGCCGTCCGGACCCGGCAGGGTGTGATCCTCGACGACCGGCAGCTCGGCCCTCGGCAGATCCAGCAGCACCACAACCTCGTCGAACATCCGGCGGGCAGCTTCTACCCCCATCTTTGGGTAGGGGTCGCGGCCGGATGCCTTGACCAGATCCAGGATCCAGGCAGCCTGGGGATCCGGGGTACGATTACGGGTGCTGCTCATGCGGACGGGGTCTCCATCTGTCGCCGGATGCGGCGGAGCCGCGGCAACAGTTTTGCGCCGGAGACGGGTCCGGATCAACGGCAACGTTGGCGGAGATGCGCTCACTTCGCTGCGGCGGTCCGGGCCTCGGCGACAGTGGGGGTGGCATCGGCATGCGCAAGCACAAGATCGGCCAGACGGTCGTAATCGCCGTCGAAATGATGGCCGCCGGGCAGGGGAATGACCGCCGCGTGGCCGGTGAGCTTCGGACAGGCAGAGACGTCGGTCTCGTCGGTACCGTAGACACAGACGATCGGCGGATGAGCGAGCGCCAGCGCGGGGGCCACCACATCGGTCGACTCCTCATGCGGCTTGTCCAGAAGCCAGTCGCCCGGATGCACTTCCCAATTCGCCCAGGTGTTTGAGGTGAGCATCACCGCCAGCACCGAACGGTCGATCAGATCCGCAGGCAGCCGGGCCGCGACATCCGGCAGGATACCGGCACCGAAGGAGAAGCCGATCAGGATCAGCCGGTCGCGCTTCCAGCGGGCCATGCGGTCGGCGATCGGCGTCGCCAGATCACGCGCCACCTGTTCCGGCGTGCGGCGGATCCAGAAATAGTGCAGTGCGTCCACCCCCAGCACCGCCACGCCACGGGCTTCCAGACGGGCTGCCAGATCGCGGTCGAGATCGGCCCAGCCGCCGTCGCCCGAGATGATCACCGCCAGATCCCGGGCATGAGGACCGGTGGCGCCCGCAGCCGGTTCGTCGACCAGCCAGTTGGCATGTGTCGTGTCGTGATCGGGTTCCTGCGCCGCGCCCCCATGCACCGCACAGAGCACGGCCAGAACCGCAAGATGCGCCATCCGGCGCCGCGACCGCCAGATCATCGCCCGATAACCCCCTTGATGCCGCCCGAGATGAGTGCGACGACGTCGAGCCCGACCTGCGGCAGGGCGGTGCCGCCAGGCGAGGCGAGATAGCGCGGCCGCCAGTCGGGCAGGAATTTCTGCTTGAAGCGGCGCAGCCCCTGGAAGTTGTAGATGCCCTCGCCATGCTCGTAGATGAAGGTGCCGACCCGGCTCCAGGCCGAGGCGAGCGGGTTGTCCGGCAGGCCGGCGAGGGGAGTCATGCCCAGCGAGAAGTGCTTCCAGCCGGCATCGCGGGCGTGGAGCATGATTTCCACCATCATGTAGTCCATGATCCCATAGCCGGCATCGGGCAGGTGTCGCATCAGGTCGAGCGCCATTTCCTCGCGCCCGGCCGAGGGCCAGAGATTGGCGAAGGCGACGATACGGCCGTTCTGCCGGACGATCGCAATCGGACAGCGGTTCAGATAGGCGGGCTCGAACCGGCCGAGAGAGAAGCGCTTCTCGCGAGCCTGGCGCTGCTCCATCCACACGTCCGACACCTTGCGGAGCTCGGGCATCAGCAGACGAGCCTCGCCCGGGGCGAGCATCTCGAAGCTGGCCCCGTCCTTGATGGCGCGGCGATGGGCATAGCGCAATTCCGCCCGCGGCTTGCCGTCGAGCGAGAACTGCGTGAGCGGCACCACCGCCTCCTCGCCAAGCTTCACGATCCGGAGGCCCAGATCGAGGTAGAGCGGCAGGGCCTCGGCCGAGACCTGGTAGAAGACCGGGATCGCGCCATGGGCGTCGCAGAGTTCCCGGAACATCCAGGCGACATTGGCCCAGGCATGACGCGGCCCGATCGGATCGCCCATGGCGACGAGCGAGCGGCCCGAGGCGGCATACATCACGAAAGCATCGCCGCATTCCGAGAAGATGAAGCTCTTGTCGCCGGTGAAGGCGAGCTGTGCGGTGCTGGAGGTGGATGCCGCCACGATCCGTTCGGCCTGAACCAGATCTTCTGCGGTGGGGGGCCCGGGGCGGGCACGGACGGGGGCGAAGAGGCGGGCGGCGAACAGCACCAGCCCCAGCGCCAGCACCGCGACCGTCGCCCGAAGACTGCGCGGCGCCTCGGCTTCAAGGGCAAAGGTGAACAGGCCTTGGGAAAACAGGGCCTCGTGACGGAACGAGAACCAGGCAAGCCAGGCGGCAGCCCCCACGACCATGGCGAGGGAGCCGACCCAGGCCGGGGTCATCGGCTGACGCAACAGCGAGCCGCGGCGATAGAAGGCGCGCCGGGCGAGTACCAGCAGCAGGCCGACCACCGCGAGCAGGCTCGCCTCTTCCCAGTCCCAGCCCTTGAGCAGGGAAAGGACGGCGCCCAGGGCCGACAGGATGGTCGCCGCCATCCAGGCCGCATCCACCCGACGGGCAAGCCCGCGTGCGATCACCAGCAGCAGCAGGCCGACCACACCGCTTGCGACATGCGACGTCTCGATGACGGCGAGCGGCAACCAGCCCAGAAGATCCAGCCGGCCGCTTGCCGCCGGGGTTGCAGCCGAGGCGAGCAGCACCGCCCCGGAGGCAATGGCGAGCAGGGCGAAGGCGATGGGCGCGATCTGCGCGGCCCCGGCACCGGCCCGGCGGATGGCCGGTGCCATCCGTCCGGCGGCCCGGCCGGCCTCGGCCAGCGCGATCAAGGTTGCGGCCAGGATCAGCGGCACCAGGTTGTAGACGAACCGGTAGACGACCAGCGCGCCCAGGACCTCGGGCGCCGGCACGCCGGGCAGGAAAAGCAGGACGATGCCTTCGAACACGCCGAGCCCGGCCGGGACGTGAGCCAGCACCCCTGCCACGATCGCAACCACATAGAGGCCGAGGAAGGCGGGGAAGGACAGCGGCAGATCGGCCGGCAGCAGCACCCAGAGCACGGCACCTGCGGTGATGAGGTCGCCGATGGCAAGCAGGGTCTGCCCGATGGTGACCGGCAGGGCGGGAACGGCGATCCGCCAGCTGCGGACCTGGAGGCCGACGCCGCGGGCGGAGGCGACGGCGTAGATCAGGAAGGCCGCCAGTGCCAGAATGCCGGCCAGATGGACCAAGGTTTCAGGCAGGTTCAGGGCGGCCGCGACCCGCCCCCCTTCGAACAGCCCGGCAAGCCCGCCCAGGGTGACGGCGCCGAGCGTGAAAGCCGTGGCGCAGAAGACCATCAGCTTCGCCACCGCGGCGGGCGGCACGCCGGCATTGCCATAGACCCTCAGCCGGACCGATGTGCCGGTCAGGGCCGCAAAGCCGGCGGTATGGCTGATCGCCTGTGCACAGAAGGCGGCAAAGGCGATGCGCGGGAACGGCACCCTGATCCCCGACGATCTGAGCGCCAGGGCATCGAAGCCGATGAGCATCACGAAGGACAGTGCCGTCAATCCGAAGCCGGCGGCGACGTCGAGCATGCCGACATTGCCGATCGCGGCGCGGATATCCTCGAAGGACATGGTCCGGGTTTCGTGGTGGATCACCCAGAGCGCCAGTCCGAACACGGCGAACATCGCAATCGCCGCGGCCGGCCGCAGGATCTGCGGTGCCAGCAACCGTGCCAAACGTCCTTGCCCGTTCATCCCGTTCCTCGTCGCTGGACCAGCCAGATGCGAACATCCCACGCCCCCGTCCGGGCCGGACGGTTCGGAGGGACGACACTATCCGGCCGTCTGCGCGGGGGGACAAGCGACAAGAAGACCGGCCCCTCCGGGCGCAGGTCTGCCCGTCGGGATCATCGATCCCGACGGGATAGTCCATCCGTGGTTAAGAAATCTTCCGCGTTGGATCCCGACCCTGGAAATCCGGCTCAGGATGCGCCTGCCACCAGCGGGCAGCCGCCTTCCGGCATCGGCCGGACGACCTGTTCGGCCGGGATGCGGTTCAGCACGGTGTAATAGTCCCAGGGCGCCTTCGATTCGGCCGGCGACTTGACCTGTACCAGGAACAGATCCTTCATCATCCGTCCGTCGGCGCGAACATGGGCGCCTTCGCCGAAGAAATCGTCGACCGGCAGTTCCTTGAGCTTTTTCGACACCGCCATCGCCTCGTCGGTGCCGGCCGCCTGTATGGCCTTGAGGTAGGAAAGGGTGGCGCTGTAGACGCCGGCATGGTTGTGCGTGGGGGCCTTGTCGGTCTTCATCGCGGCCCGCCAGCGGCGGGTGTAGTCCCGCGAGGCGTCGTTGCGGTCCCAGTAGAACGGCGTCACCACCTGCAGACCCTGTGCGGCCTCAAGCCCCAGCGCGTGGACGTTCAGGATATAGAAGGTCGTCCCGGCCAGCTTCTGTCCGCCCGCGACCAGGCCGAATTCGGCGGCCTGCTTGATGGTGTTGGTGGTGTCGCCGCCGGCATTGAGCAGGGCGATCATCTTCGCGCCCGAAGCCTGGGCCTGCAGGACGAAGGAGCTGTAGTCGGTAGTACCGACCGGGTGACGCACCTGGCCCAGGACCTTGCCGCCGGCCGCGGTGATCACCCGGGTGAGCTGTGCCTCCATGGCGTGGCCGAAGGCATAATCGGCGGTGATGAAGAACCAGCTGTCATTGCCGGCCTCGACCGAAGCCTTGCCGATGGCATTGGCAATGGCTGTGGTGTCGTAGTTCCAGAGAAAGCCGGTGGGCGAGCAGCGCGGGCCGAAGAGCGCATCCGAGGCAGAGCTGACATGCATCACCACCCGCTGGCTCGCGGTCAGATCCTGCACCGCGAGGGAGACCGCCGAATTGCCGAAGTCGATGATCATGTCGACGCCTTCGGTGTCGACCCAGCGCCGGGCGAGCGAAACGCCCAGATCCGGCTTGTTCTGGTGATCGCCCGAGATCACCTCGATCGGCTTGCCGAGCACCGTGGGGCCAAAATCCTCGATCGCGAGCCGAGCCGCGGCGACCGAGCCTTCCCCGCCGAAATCGGCATAGGCACCGCTGCGGTCGTTCATGACCGCAATCCGGACCACATCGTCGGAAACCTGCGCCTGACCGGCCGCAGGGAACAGCATCAGAGCGGCCGCAGCGATCGCGGTCCTCCAGCGAGACGTCATGGATGTCCTCCCCAGGACGATGGGTTCCGGCGCGAAACCAGGGGGCCGCGCGTGCCACCGGAGCCGCCGGTCCGAGTGGATGGCGGTTCCGTATTCTAACTGTTGTTAGATTATTTACTCACGGGTAAGGTATATGCTCATGGGTTCGGGCGTCAAGTATCCCTGCAAGGAAAACCGCGGGACCGCATCTGCGGCCAAGAAAACAGCGCCCTGATCAGGCAGAATGCCGGAAACAACCCGGTTCTCTTCCCTGCATCGCAGCAATCTATTGCGTTGCATCATGGAAAACGTACCGGGGTTCGGTGCGACGACACGAAGAAAGACCAGGGTGGGTGTCACGAATCCACCCGCTCCAGGGAGGTTCACGTGAACGGACTTATGCAGGACATGCCGCTGCTGATCTCGTCGATCATCGAGCATGCGGCGCGGGCCCATGGCGCCACGGAAATCGTCACCCGCACCAATGAAGGCCCGATCCTCCGCACCAGCTATGGCGAGGTCGCAGCCCGGGCGCGGCAGGTGGCCAATGCCCTGGCGACACTTGGCATCGCCGAGGGGGACCGGGTTGCGACGCTGGCCTGGAACACCCATCGCCACTACGAACTCTATTTCGGCGTCTCGGGCTCCGGCGCCATCCTGCACACCGTCAATCCGCGGCTGTTCCGCGACCAGGTCGCCTTCATCATGAACCATGCCGACGACCGGGTGGTGTTCGTCGATCTGAATCTGGTGACGGTGGCGGAGAGCGTGGCGGCCGACCTGCCCGGGGTGACCCATTGGGTGATCCTGACCGATGACGCCCATATGCCCGACACCACACTGCCGGGCGCGCTCTGCTACGAGACGCTGATCGCAGCCCAGCCGGCGGTGTATGACTGGCCGCAGCTGGATGAAAACGCGGCGGCCGTGCTCTGCTATACCTCGGGCACGACCGGCAATCCCAAGGGTGTGCTCTACAGCCACCGTTCGACCGTGCTGCACGGCCTGATCAGCTGCTCGGTGGACAGCACCATCGCCGCCTCCGCCGCCGAAACGATCCTGGTACTGGTGCCGCTGTTCCACGCCAACGCCTGGGGTGTGCCCTATGCCGCGGCGATGGCCGGATCGAAGCTGGTCTTTCCGGCCTCCAGGCTCGATCCGGCAAGCCTGGTGGAGTTGATCAATGGTGAGGGGGTGACGGTCAGCGGTGGCGTGCCGACGGTCTGGGTGACCTATCTCCAGCATCTGGATCAGCATCCTGAATGCCGGCCGACCCGGCTGAAACGGGTCTTCGTCGGCGGCAGTGCCTTGCCGCGGGCGCTGATGGAACGCTTCGACCGCGAGCTCGGCGTGACCATGATCCATGCCTGGGGCATGACCGAGACCAGCCCGATCGTGACCGTGGCCCTGCCGCTGGCGAAGCATGAAGGGCTGGACGAAGAGGCTCTGCGCACCTTGCGCCTGACCCAGGGCCGGCCGGTCTATGGCACCGAGGTCCGGATCGTCGACGAGGCGGGCGCAGCCGTCGCCCATGACGGCAAGACGCCCGGCCATGTTCAGGTTCGCGGACCCTGGATCGTGAAGGGCTATTTCGGCCGCGAGGAACTTGCCGTCGACGAGCAGAACTGGTTCCCGACCGGCGATGTCGGCACCATCGACGCCGACGGCTATCTGCGGCTCACCGACCGGACGAAGGATGTCATCAAGTCGGGCGGTGAGTGGATCAGCTCGATCGAGATCGAAAACGAGGCCGTCTCCCATCCGGGGGTGCTGGAGGCGGCAGTGATCGGTGTGCCCCATCCCCGCTGGCAGGAACGGCCGCTGCTGATCGTCACCCCCCGGGCCGGGGCGGAGCTGACGCGCGAGGATGTGCTGGCTCATCTTGAGTCGCGCATCGCCCGCTGGTGGATGCCGGATGACGTGGTGGTGCTGGACGAACTGCCCCACACCGCCACTGGCAAGATCTGGAAGATCAAGCTGCGGGAGGCATTCAGGGACTACCGGTTGCCGACGGCCTGACCGTCCTCTGTCGGCAGGGCCTCTCCCCGCGCTTCACGCCGGAGCCGGTAGACCAGCTCCAGCGCGGCGCGGGGGGTCAGATCGTCGGGATCGAGCGCGGCAAGGCGCATCTTCAGCGCAAGCGCCGCCTCGGCTTCGGGATCGGGTTCCGGTGCCGCCGGTGCGGGCGGCGGTTCCGGCAGGCGCAGGCTGGCAAACAATGGCAGATCGTCTGCGAGTTTTGCCGCCGGCGAGCCGGCCTCGCCACGTTCGATCTGGCCGAGCACGGCCTCGGCGCGGCGGATTACCCGTCTCGGCAGCCCGGCGAGCCGGGCGACATGGATGCCGTAGGACCGGTCGGCGGCACCGGCTGCCACCTCGTGCAGGAACACCACCTCACCCTGCCATTCCTTGATCCGCATGGTGTGGCAGGACAGGCGGTCGAGCCGGGCCGAAAGGGCGGTCAGTTCATGATAATGGGTGGCGAACAGCCCCCGGCAGCGGTTGACGTCGTGCAGATGCTCCACCACCGCCCAGGCGATCGACAGCCCGTCCCAGGTGGAGGTGCCGCGGCCGATCTCGTCCAGGATCACCAGCGCCCGGGGGCCGGCATGATTGAGGATGGTCGCAGTCTCGACCATCTCGACCATGAAGGTGGAGCGGCCCCGGGCAAGGTCGTCGGCCGCACCCACCCGGCTGAACAGCCGGTCGACCACGCCGATTCGTGCGCTCGTCGCCGGCACGAAGCTACCGGCCTGGGCCATTACCGCGATCAGGGCGTTCTGGCGCAGAAAGGTGCTCTTGCCGGCCATGTTCGGGCCGGTCAGCAGCCAGAGACCGGGCCTGCCGTCATCCCCGGCCTGTCCTGCCGGCCCCCCCAGATCGCAGTCATTGGCAACGAAACGACCGCCGCCGCTTGCCTCGACGAAGGCTTCCACCACCGGATGGCGGCCGCCCTCGATCGCGAAGGCGGTGCTGCGGTCGATTTCGGGGCGCACATAGTTGCGGGCGCGGGCGAGTTCGGCGAGCGCGGCCGAGACGTCGATCACCGCAAGGGCTGCGGCGGCCGCGGCGATCCCATCGGCGGCCGCGACCACCTCGGCGGTCAGCTGCTCGAAGGCCTGAATCTCGGCGGCGAGTGCCTGATCGGCGGCGCGGGTCAGGCGGGTTTCCAGCTCGCCCAGTTCGACGGTGGTGAACCGCACCGCGTTGGCGAGAGTCTGGCGATGGATGAAGCCGTCACGGCCTGCCAGCTTGTCGGCATGGGCGGGTGTGACCTCGATGAAGAAGCCCAGCACGTTGTTGTGCTTGACCTTGAGCGAGGTGATGCCGGTGTCGCGGCGGCATTCGCCTTCCAGCGCGGCAATATGGCGGCGCCCCTCGGTTGCGAGCGAGCGCAATTCGTCGAGTGCAGGGTCGAAATGACGGGCGATGAAGCCGCCATCCCGGGCAAGCAGCGGTGGTTCCGGCTCGATTGCACTGCGCAACCGATAGGCAAGGGCTCCATGAGAGCCGAGCGCGGCAAGGCCCCGGGCCAGCTCGTCGGGCAGGTCACCGAAGCCCTTGCGGTCTTCGAGGAGCCGGTCGCGGATTTCGCCCGCCCGGAAGAGACCGTCGCCGATGGCACGCAGATCGCGGGGGCCGCCGCGGCCGAGCGACAGCCTTTGCAGGGCTCGCTCCAGATCCGGCATGCCGCCCAGCAGCTCGCGCAGGTCTTCCGACAGCAGGTCGTCATTGAGCAGATGAGCAACCGCATCCAGCCTGGCGCCGATCGCCTCGGGATCGGTCAGCGGCGCCGACAGCCGGCGGGCGAGCAGCCGCGCGCCGCCGCCGGTCACCGTCAGATCCATCAGCCCGAGCAGGCTGCCGCGACGCTCCCCGGCCATGGTCTGGACGATTTCAAGGCTGCGGCGGGTGGCGGGATCGATCGCCATCACCGTTTCCACGCCTTCGCGCCGGGGCGGCGACAGATGCGGTACGCGGCCCTTCTGGGTGAGCATGACATAGTCGATCAGCGCGCCGCAGGCGGCGGCTTCGGCGCGGCTTTCGATGCCGAATGCATCGAGCGCGCCCACGCCGTAATGCTCCATGACCCGCTTCGTGGCGGCACCCGGGTCGAAGAGGGCCGCGGGTTGCGGGGTGAGGGCGGGGCCGAGTTCGGCGAGGGCGGCGGCGATTTCGGGCCTTTCCAGCAGCCGGTCGGCGACCACCAGTTCGCAGGGCTCCAGCCGCGCAAGCTCGGCGGCAAGGGCAGCCATCTCGATGCCGGTCACCGCAAACTCGCCTGTAGAGACGTCGACCCAGGCCAGGGCCAGACGGCTGTCGGCCCGGGCGAGGGCCACCAGATTGTTGGAGCGACGGGCGTCGAGCAGCGTATCCTCGACGATCGTGCCCGGGGTGACGACGCGCACCACCTCGCGTCGGACCAGGGCCTTGTAGCCCCGCTGGCGCCGCGCCTCGGCCGGGTCTTCGGTCTGCTCGCAGATCGCCACCCGGTGGCCGGCGCGGATCAGCCGCGACAGATAATGCTCTGCCGCATGCACCGGTACGCCGGCCATGGGGATGTCCTCCCCCTTGTGCTGGCCGCGGCGGGTGAGGGTGATATCCAGCGTGCGTGCGGCCTCGATCGCATCGTCGAAGAACAGCTCGTAGAAATCGCCCATGCGATAGAACAGCAGGCAGCCCGGATGCTCGCGCTTGACCGCCAGATACTGGGCCATCATCGGCGTGGCACCGGCGATCTCGTCGTCGGCCGCAGCTTCGGGCCGGTCGTCGGGGGTCCGCGGGCGGGATCTGGTCATCGGGCAGCTCGGCAGAAGGGGGTGGGCCGCAAGGTCGGCTGCGGGCCGGCCGACCCTAGCGCGAGAGCCCGGCACCCGACAAGGGGCGCCACCGGATCCCCTTATCCGGGGTGGGTTTCACCCGTCGACACATGGACCGGGTTCGGCTATAAAAAAACGGACAACCGCGACCTTTTGGAATAATGCGACCGGAAGCCGATGATTTATAAAACTGTATGACCCATCGGCGGTGCCCTCTCCGCCGGTGGCGGCGGAGACGGAGAACGGAGCCAGCGGCCCCCTGCCTGCACGGCATGCGGCCCCAATCATGTCGCGCGACGATCCCTTGAAATTTCGTTACAGTGTCTGCCTTTCGTAACCCGCGCAAGGGTTGCGGCCGTTTGCGGCCTGGGGGGCGGGCCGTCGTCTTGACCTCAGAGAAGATCAAAAACCCGAAGGGCTACCCGGATGGATGGCGAGAAGTATTACGTGACCGAGCAGGAGGCGCTGGAGTTCCACCAGGGCGACCGGCCGGGCAAGCTGTCGATCACGCCGACCAAGGCGCTGATGACCCAGCGCGACCTGTCGCTCGCCTACAGCCCCGGCGTCGCCTGGCCGTGCCTGCACATCAACAAGGACGAGAACAAGGCCTACGACTACACGTCGAAGGGCAATATGGTCGCCGTCATCTCGAACGGCACCGCAGTTCTCGGGCTCGGCAACCTGGGGGCGCTCGCCTCCAAGCCGGTGATGGAGGGCAAGGCCGTCCTGTTCAAGAAGTTCGCGGATATCGATGCGGTCGACATCGAGGTCTCGACCGAGGACGTCGAGGAATTCGTGAACTGCGTGCGCTTCCTGGGCCCCACCTGGGGCGGCATCAATCTGGAAGACATCCGCGCCCCGGAATGCTTCATCATCGAGCAGCGCCTGCGCGAGCTGCTGGACGTGCCCGTCTTCCATGACGACCAGCACGGCACTGCGATCATCGCGGCGGCAGGGCTGATCAACGCGCTCGACATCACCGGCAAGTCGCTGCGCGACATCCGCATGGTGGTGAACGGCGCCGGTGCCGCCGGTATCGCCTGCCTGGAGCTGGTCAAGGCCATGGGCATGCCGCATGAGAATGCCATTCTCTGCGACACCAAGGGCGTGATCTACAAGGGCCGCCAGGACGGCATGAACCAGTGGAAGTCGGCACATGCGGTGGAAACCGATGCCCGCACCCTGGCGGACGCCCTGAAGGGCGCCGATGTCGCCTTCGGCCTGTCGGCCAAGGGGGCCTTCACCCCCGAAATGCTGGCTTCGATGGCGCCCAGGCCGATCATCTTCGCCATGGCCAATCCGGACCCCGAGATCACCCCGGAAGAGGTTGCCCAGGTCCGCGACGACGCCATCGTCGCCACCGGCCGGTCGGACTATCCGAACCAGGTCAACAACGTGCTGGGCTTCCCCTACATCTTCCGCGGTGCGCTGGATGTGCGGGCGACCGAGATCAACGAACAGATGAAGATCGCGGCCGCCTATGCGATCGCGAGCCTGGCGCGCGAGGACGTGCCCGACGAGGTGGCCCGTGCCTATCGCAACCGCCGCATGCAGTACGGCCCCGACTACATCATCCCGGCGCCGTTCGATCCGCGGCTGATGTCGACCGTGCCGGTTGCCGTGGCGAAGGCTGCGACCGCGACCGGCGTCGCCCGCAAGCCGCTGGTCGACGCGCCCCGCTATGTCCGCGCGCTCCGGGCCCGGCTCGATCCCACCGCCGACAGCCTGGAGCGGCTGATCGAGCGTGTGCATGAGAACCCGAAGCGGGTCGTTTTCGCCGAAGGCGAGGAAGAGCAGACTATTCGCGCCGCCATCCAGTGGGCCAAGTCGGGCCTGGGTAAGCCGGTGCTGATCGGCCGCGACGAGCGGATCAAGGCGAGCATGCTGCGCCTGGGTCTGGGCGATGGATCGGATCTCGACATCGAGATCTATAACGCCCGGCTGTCGGACAAGAACAAGGTCTACGCCGACTTCCTGTACAAGCGCCTGCAGCGCCGCGGCTATCTCTATCGCGACGTCCAGCGCCTTGTGAACCAGGATCGTAACGTCTTCGGCGCCTGCATGGTGGCCTGCGGTGATGGCGATGCCCTGATCACGGGCCTGACCCGCAACTATTGGGTCGCGCTCGAGAACGTGCAGCTGGTGATCGACCCTCAGCCGAACGAGACCCTGATCGGCCTGTCGGTGATGGTCAGCCGCGGCCGTACCATCGTCATCGCCGACACGACGGTGAACGAACTGCCCGAGGCCGAGGCTCTGGCCGACATCGCCATGCAGGCAGCGGCATCGGCCAAGCGCTTCGGACTGGAGCCCCGGGTGGCATTGCTGTCCTACAGCAATTTCGGCAACCCGCATCGCGAGAAGGCCGACCGTATCCGGGCGGCCTGCCGGATCCTGGAAGAGCGCGGGGTCAGCTTCGAGTTCGATGGCGAGATGTCGGCGGATGTGGCGCTGGATGAAGAGCTGATGCAGCGCTACTACCCGTTCTCGCGCCTGACCGGGCCGGCCAATGTGCTGGTCATGCCCGGCCTGCACAGCGCCAACATCTCGGCCATGCTGCTGCAGAAGCTGGGCGGCGGTGTGCAGATCGGCCCGATCCTGCGCGGCATGTCGAAGCCGGTGCAGATCGTGCAGATGGGCGCGACCGTGGCCGAGATGGTGAACATCGCGGCCGTGGCCGCCCATGACGCCATCCTCGATCAGGAGGAGAAGGCCGGCCGCTGATCGCGGCCGCTCTCCCTCTTCCGGGGTTCCTCCTGCCTCTTTGCGACGCGCGTGTCCCCGGGGATGCGCGCGTCGTAAAACTTTCATGCGCAGGCTGCTTGACCGGCCGCCGGGCTCGGGCAGTCTGGCGGCCCGCGTCCGCGACGGACAGATGCGGGACAGACAGGCGCGGCGCGGCCGATGGCGGGTGAACATGGCGGTATTCGACCGGAATGAGATCAGGCGGTTCTTCGGCGCGACGGCGGCAATCGCCGCTCCCGCCGTCGGCACGCTTGGCGGCCTGTGCTTTGCCGGTGCGCTCGACTGGCACTGGGCGCTGGCCGGTGTGGCGGTTTCGATTGTCGGCTCCATGGCCGTCGCCCGCCTGCTGCTCGGCGGCTTTCATGCCCTGCGCGATTTCGCCGAAGCGCTTGCCCATGGCGAGGAACGCCCGGCCCCGCCACCGGGCGGACGGATCGTCCAGGACATCGCCCGTGCCATGCTCCGGCTCTGGCTCAAGGAACGCCGCCGTGCCGAGCGGCTGGCGGTTCAGGCCGATGATTTCGGTCAGATTCTCGACCGGCTGCCGTTGTTGGTGCTGACGGTCGATGATCAGGTGCGGATCCGCTCGGCCAATCGCGCCGCCGAAGAGGCGATGGGTGAGGGGCTGGTCGGGCGCGAGCTGGTTGCCGTGCTGCGCCATCCGGCCCTGCTGGACGCGGTTGATCAGGCGCTGATGCGCGGCGAGTTTGCCGATGTGGTGTTCTCGACCGCCGCTCCCGACCGTCGGGAATACAAGGCCCATATCGAAGCGCTGCGGGCGGGAGATGAGCATACCGATGCCCGCCGTGCGGTCATCGCGCTCCACGACCTGACGCAGATCCGCAAGCTGGAACAGATGCGTGCCGATTTCGTCGCCAATGCCAGCCATGAGATCCGCACGCCGCTCGCGACACTGATCGGCTTCATCGAGACCCTGCGCGGGCCTGCCCGTGACGATCCGGATGCAGCCGAGCATTTCCTGTCGATCATGGACGATCAGGCCCGGCGGATGTCGCGGCTGGTCAACGATCTGCTGTCGCTCTCGCGGATCGAGATGAATGAGCACATGCCGCCGGCAGCGGCGGTCGACCTCACCGATGTGATCGACGACGTTATCTCGGGGCTGGAGTTCAAGGCTCATGCCCGGGGAATCGAGATCGAGGTCATGGCCGATCACGCCCTGGTGCCGGCACTTGGCGATCCGGACGAGCTGACCCAGGTCGCGCAGAACCTGATCGACAATGCGATCAAATACGGCCGCAATGACAGCCGGATCACGATCCGTCTGTTCCGCACCACCGAGGCACCGCGGCCTGTGGGGTTGGCTGCAACCCTGGAGGCGGTGGGTTTCTCGGTAACCGACCAGAGCGACGGCATCCCGCGGGAGCACCTGCCGCGGCTGACCGAGCGTTTCTACCGCGTCGACAGTGCCCGGTCGCGCCAGGTCGGCTCAACCGGTCTCGGGCTGGCGATCGTGAAGCACATCGTCAACCGCCATCGCGGCCATCTGGCGATCGACAGCCGGGTGGGCGAGGGGTCGTGCTTCACGGTCTATCTGCCGCTCGCCGGCCGTGGCAACGGCCGTGCGCCGGCTGCAGCCGCTTCCTGACATCCCCGCACGCCATCCTGTGCACTGCTGCCGTGGCCGCTTCCGCTGCCCCGTGAACCCGGATTCATGCTATGAGCTGAAGAACCGCCTTGCGGTGCAAGAAGATCGAAGCTTGAGGGAACGCCATGTCGGATCTGATCCGCCGAAACACCATCAATGATGCGGTGCGCCGTGCGGCCGCCAAGTTCCGCGACCGCCTGGCGCTCCGCCACGGCGACCGGCGCTGGAGCTTCGCCGAGGTGAACCGCGCCGCCGATGCCATCGGCCGCCGGCTGATCGAGGCCGGGCTCAACCGCGGCGACCGGCTGGCGGTCTATGCCCGCAACTCCGACACCTATCTGCTGGTCTGGCTGGGCGCCCTCCGCGCGGGCCTCGTCCATGTGCCGATCAACTACGCACTGACCGAGACCGAGTTGCACTACATCGTGGAGCAGTCCGGCGCGCGCGGGCTGATCTATGATCCCGATCTCTCCGGGACCGCCCGGGCAGTGGCGGAGCAGGTGGAGCTCGCCTTTGCGATCCCGATGACGGGGGGCGAGGATTTCGATCCGCTTCAGGTGGCCTTGGGCTCGGCCGGGACGGAGGCGCTGGAGGTCGGGCTTGCCGACGAGGATCTGGCGCAGATCCTGTACACCTCGGGCACCACGGCGGCGCCCAAGGGGGCGATGATGACCCATCGTGCGCTGCTGGCGGAGTACACCAGCTGCATCGTTGAGCTGAATCTGAAGGGCAGTGATCGGGCGCTCGCAGCCCTGCCGCTCTACCACTCGGCCCAGATGCACTGCTTCACCATGCCCCAGCTGCTGGTGGGGGCCACCACCATCCTGATTCAGACGCCGGTGCCGGAACAGTGCCTGGCACTGATCGAGGAAGAGGCGATCACCTCGTTCTTCGCGCCGCCCACCGTATGGATCAGCCTGCTGCGCCATGCCGATTTCGATCGGCGCGACCTCTCCAGCCTGAAGAACGTCTATTATGGCGCCTCGATCATGCCGGTGCCGATCCTGCAGGAGCTGCGCCGGCGGCTGGCCGGCGCCCGGCCCTATAACTGCTATGGCCAGAGTGAGATCGGCCCGCTTGCCACCGTGCTCGGCCCCGATGAGCATGAGGCGCGTCCCGCCTCTGCCGGCCGGCCGGTGATGAATGTCGAGACCCGGATCGTCGATGGCGAGATGAACGATGTACCGGCGGGCGTGCAGGGGGAGATCGTTCACCGTTCGCCGCAGCTGCTGACCGGCTATTGGAACAAGCCCGACGAGACCGCTGATGCCTTCTCGGGCGACTGGTTCCATTCGGGTGATGTGGGCTATTTCGACGAAGAGGGGTACCTCTACGTCGTCGACCGGGTGAAGGACGTGATCAAGACCGGCGGCGTGATCGTGGCCAGCCGCGAGGTCGAAGATGCGATCTTCACCCATCCGGCAGTGTCGGAGGTGGCCGTGATCGGCCTGCCCGACCCCAAATGGATCGAGGCGGTGACTGCTCTGGTCGTGCTCCGGCCCGGCCAGGAGGTCGGCATCGATGAACTGCTGGCCCATGCCCGCGAGCGTCTGGCGCCATACAAGGTGCCGAAAGCGGTGCATTTCGTCGATGCCCTGCCGCGTAACACGGCGGGCAAGATCCTGAAGCGCACGCTGCGCCAGGAGTTCGCCGTGCAGGGCTGATGCCGCACCACGTGACGGCAGCCATGCGTTCAGATCAGGCCGCGGCAGGTCACACTGCCGCGGTTTTCCTTTGTATGACAGTCGCTTCCGAAGGATGGTCCAGGAGGTATAGACAAGTTTGGCCAGATTGTCGGCAGGGTCGTGCGAATGCCCGTTCTTCTGGATTAATCCAAGGAAATACAAGCAGTTGCTCAGGGAGAATCTCTGGAGGGCTGCGGCGACGTGTGTCATGATTCCGTCATGAAACTGTGATATTCCCGTCGTCGAGCAGGATTAGACCATGTGTGACGCGAGGCCGGGTGGAAACACGACGCCGCCTGCCGCGTTTCGAGATCGGGCCTGGTGGTGTTCCGCCGCCAGCCAGCACACATGACGAACATCCAACAGGAGTTGGAACGGTGTTCAAGAAAGCCGCGCTTCTGTCGGCAGTTGCGATCGTTGCGGTCGCCACTCCGGCCCTTGCCCGCGATCAGATCCGCATCGTCGGCTCGTCGACCGTCTATCCCTTCGCCACCGCGGTCGCCGAAGAATTCGGCAAGACCTCGGGCTTCGCGACCCCGGTCATCGAGAGCACGGGTTCGGGCGGCGGCCTGAAGCTGTTCTGCGCCGGCGTCGGCACCCAGCACCCCGACATCACCAATTCCTCGCGCCGGATCAAGAAGTCCGAGGTCGAGGAATGCGCCAAGAACGGCGTGACCGAGATCACCGAGGTGAAGATCGGCTTCGACGGCATCGTGCTGGCGAATGCGGTCAACGGCCCGGCCATGAACATCACCCGCGCCCAGATCTGGCAGGCGCTGGCGAAGCAGGTTCCGGTCGACGGCAAGCTGGTCGAGAACCCCTACAAGAACTGGTCGGATATCGACGGCTCGCTGCCGAACGAGCCGATCGAGGTGCTCGGCCCCCCGCCCACCTCGGGCACCCGTGACGCCTTCGTCGAGCTGGTCATGGAGCATGGCTGCGAGGAATTCGACGCCGTGAAGGCGATCGAGGACAAGAAGATGCGCGGCGCGGTCTGCAAGTCGATCCGCGAAGACGGCGCCTTCATCGAAGCCGGCGAGAACGACAATCTGATCGTGCAGAAGCTGGCTTCGAACCCGGCCGCCTACGGCATCTTCGGTTACAGCTTCCTTGAGCAGAACGGCGACAAGGTGAAGGCTGCCACCGTCGAGGGTGTTGCGCCGGAATACGACGCGATCTCGAGCGGCGAGTATCCGGTCTCGCGGTCGATGTACTTCTACGTGAAGAACGCCCATGTCGGCACCGTGCCGGGCATCAAGGAATATGTCACCGAGTTCACCTCGGAAGACGCCTTCAGCCCGGTCGGCTATCTGGCCCAGCGCGGCCTGATCGCCCTGCCGGACGCGGAGCGCGCCGAGGTGTCGAAGAACGCCCAGGCTCTGACCCCGCTGAAGATGTGATCGGACGTCTGGCGGCCGCACGGGGTGACCGGTGCGGCCGCTACCGACCATCGCATGACGACCCGGCGGCTTCGTCCGGTGCAGGCTGGCACCGCCGGAGCCGCCGTTCGCCTGCCGGGACCTGCCCTCCGGCCGGCCCGATACGAAGCGGCTGCGACAGAACGGCTGCATCGAACGTTTCGTCCGCGACCTCGCGGAACCCGCGAACCTGAAGGGCCCAACCGGCCCGATGCCTGAAGGCAGAGGCGGCGCATGACGGTAAGCTCCTTCGTGCTCATCGTGCTCATCCTGAGCGCGGTGGCATTCTACCTCGGACGGCGGCGCTCGGTGTCGCTTGCGAATGGCAGGCTCTCCACCCTGCATTCGCGCCCCGGCTATTACGGCTGGTACGTGGCATTGTGGTGCGGCCTGCCGGCGGTGCTGCTGGCGCTGGTCTGGATCGTGGCCCGGACCCCGATCGTCAACGGCGCCGTCCATGACGTGATACCGGAAGACGTGATGGCGGCCGGTACCGGTGCCGTGAACCTGTTCATGGCGGACGCCTACAACCTCGCCACCGGCAATATCGTCTCGTCCAACCCGAGCCCCGCAGTACGCGAGGCGGCCTCGATCATCACCGGTCTGACCCGGACGGTGAACCTGGCCTTCGCCGGCATCGGTCTTGCCCTGGCGCTTGCCGGACTCACCGCGGCCTATCGGCGGATCACCGCGGATTTCCGCTCCCGCAACCGGGTTGAGCGGATCCTGCGCATCCTGCTGATCGTGGCCTCGACGCTGTCGATCTTCACCACCATCGGCATCGTGTTCTCGGTGCTGTTCGAATCGATCCGCTTCTTCCAGCGGATCCCAATCCTCGACTTCCTGTTCGGCCTGCACTGGAGCCCGCAGATCGCGATCCGTGCCGACCAGGTGGCAGCCGAGGGCTCGTTCGGCATCATTCCGCTCTTTGCGGGCACCTTGCTGATCACCTTCATCGCGCTGGCGGTGGCGATCCCGGTGGGCCTGCTGGCGGCGATCTATATGTCGGAATATGCCGGCCGGAAAACCCGTGCGATGGCCAAGCCGCTGCTCGAGATCCTGGCCGGTATCCCGACCGTGGTTTACGGCTTCTTCGCCGCACTGACGGTGGCGCCGCTGATCCGCGGCTTCGGCGAGAGCCTTGGCATCGATGCCGCTTCCGAATCGGCACTCGCCGCCGGTCTGGTCATGGGCATCATGATCATTCCCTTCGTGTCGTCGCTGGCCGACGACGTGATCAACGCCGTGCCCCAGACGCTGCGCGACGGATCGCTCGGCCTTGGTGCCACCACCTCCGAGACGATCAAGCTGGTGATCCTGCCGGCGGCCCTGCCGGGCATCGCCGCCGCCTGCCTGCTCGCCTTCTCGCGCGCCATCGGCGAGACCATGATCGTGGTGATGGCCGCCGGTCTGGCTGCAAACCTTACCGCCAACCCCTTCGAGGCGGTCACGACCGTCACCGTGCAGATCGTCACCCTGCTGGTCGGTGATCAGGAATTCGACAGTGCCAAGACGCTCGCGGCCTTCGCGCTGGGTCTGGTCCTGTTCGTCATGACCCTGGCGCTGAACGTGGTGGCCCTGCACATCGTCCGCAAATATCGCCAGGCCTATGACTGAGCGACGGGAGCAACAGGTCATGACCGACAGCACCCTGAACCCCGCCGAGGCACCGATGGCCGGGCGGGAGAGCCCCCACGCCGGTCAGGCGGCTGCCGCCCGCCTGAGGGCCCGGCGCCGCTCGGAGCGCCGCTTCAAGGCCTATGGCCTGGGGGCCGTTCTGCTGGCCATCGTCATGCTGGTCGTGCTGATCGGCACGCTGGCGGGCCAGGGCCTCGGCGCCTTCACCCAGACGCAGATCGCGGTCGAGGTCAATCTCGACCCGGCCCGGCTGGACCCGCAGGGCACGCGGGATCCGAAGACGCTCGCCGATGCCAACTACACCGGCCTGCTGACCGACATCGTCCGCGACAATTTCGGCGCCACCCAGCGCCGGGACGTGCTCAAGGCGCTGGGACTGTTCAGCCGCGACGCCCGTTTCGAGCTGCGTGACTTCGTTCTGGAGAACCCGGATCTGATCGGCACCACCCAGACGGTGTGGCTGACGGCCTCGGGCAATCTCGACATGCTCGACAAGGGCTGGATCGACCGCGATCTGCCCGAGGCGCAGCGGCCGGTCGACGATCAGACGCTCGGCTGGTACGACGCGCTCGCTGCCAAGGACGCTGTCGGTCGCGACTTCAACACCCGCTTCTTCACCGGTGCCGACAGCCGCTCGCCCGAGCTCGCCGGCATCTGGGGGGCCACGGTCGGCTCGGCGCTTACCCTCTTCATCTGCTTCATCCTCTCCTTCCCGATCGGCGTCACCACGGCGATCTATCTGGAGGAGTTCGCCCCTAAGAACCGCTGGACCGACCTGATCGAGGTCAACATCAACAATCTCGCGGCGGTGCCTTCGATCGTGTTCGGTCTGCTGGGTCTGGCGGTGTTCATCGGTTTCTTCGGCATGCCGCGATCGGCGCCGGTGGTCGGTGGCTTCACGCTTGCACTGATGACCCTGCCCACCATCATCATCGCGACCCGTGCCGCGCTGAAGGCGGTGCCGCCCTCGATCCGTCAGGCGGCGCAGGGGCTGGGTGCGAGCCCGGTGCAGGTGGTGTTCCATCACGTGCTGCCGCTGGCCATGCCGGGCATCCTGACCGGCACGATCATCGGCATGGCCCAGGCGCTGGGTGAGACGGCGCCGCTGCTGATGATCGGCATGGTCGCCTTCATCGCCGACGTGCCGGGTGGGTTCACCACGCCGTCGACGGTGCTGCCGGTGCAGATCTTCCTCTGGGCCGACAGTCCGGAACGCGCCTTCGTCGAGAAGACCGCCGCCGCCATCCTGGTGCTGCTCGGCTTCCTGATCATCATGAACGCGATTGCCGTCCTGCTGCGCAGGCGCTTCGAGCGCCGCTGGTAAGCCGGTACGGGAGACCTTCCTCCTCCCCCGGCCGGGGCGTCCTTCGCGGGGCCCTGCCGGGCGGATCAGAGACCTTCAGCGGAGAGCCCGCCCATGACTTCCGGCCTCGTGCCCAAGATGACCGCGCGCAAGCTGAACCTGTTCTATGGTGAGAAGCAGGCGCTGTTCGACGTCGATCTCGACATCCACGCCAACAGCGTGACCGCGCTGATCGGCCCCTCGGGTTGCGGCAAGTCCACCTTCCTGCGCTGCCTGAACCGGATGAACGACACCATCCCCAATGTCCGGATCCAGGGCGAGGTGAAGCTGGAGACGGCTGATATCTACGACCGCATGGTCGATGTGGTGCAGCTGCGCGCCCGGGTCGGCATGGTGTTCCAGAAGCCCAACCCCTTCCCGAAGTCGATCTACGACAACGTCGCCTACGGTCCCCGCATCCACGGCCTGGCCGACAGCCGGGAAGAACTGGACGAGATCGTCGAGCGGTCGCTGAAGCGTGCCGGCCTTTACGAAGAGGTGAAGAGCCGCCTGCAGGAAAGCGGCACCGGTCTCTCGGGCGGTCAGCAGCAGCGTCTGTGCATCGCCCGTGCGATCGCGGTCGATCCCGAGGTCATCCTGATGGACGAGCCCTGCTCGGCGCTGGATCCGATCGCGACCGCACGCATCGAGGAGCTGATCGACGAACTGCGCGAGAACTACACCATCGCCATCGTCACGCACTCCATGCAGCAGGCGGCCCGTGTGTCGCAGCGCACCGCCTTCTTCCATCTGGGCCAGCTCGTCGAGTTCGGCGACACCGAGCAGGTGTTCACCAACCCGCGTGAGGTCCGGACCCAGGACTACATCACCGGCCGCTTCGGCTGACCGGATCCGCCAGGGAGACCAGTCTCATGCCCATTTCCGGTCAGCACATCGTGAAATCCTTCGACGAAGAGATCGCACGCCTCGGCAACGACATCGTCCGCATGGGCGGACAGGTGGAAGCGCAGATCGATCTTGCGATGCGCGCCATCGCCAGCCGTGACAGCGAGCTGGCAAGCGATGTCGTCGCGGGCGACAGCAAGGTCGACGGCCTGGAGGATATGATCGAGGATCAGGTGGTGCGGCTGTTCGCGCTGCGCGCGCCCGTCGCCAACGATCTGCGCCTGGCCTTCGCCTCGCTGCGCATCGCGGCCGAGCTGGAGCGCATGGGCGATCTTGCCAAGAACGCCGCCAAGCGCGCGATCATCCTGAACCAGTCTGCCCCGGTTCGGCCGGTGCATGTGCTGCCGCGGATGGCCGCGGTGGTGCAGCGCATGCTCAAGGATGTACTCGACGCCTTCGTCGAGCGTGATGCCGGCCGTGCCCGCGCGGTCTGGCAGAACGACGCCGAGGTCGACGAACTGCACAACAGCCTGTTCCGCGAACTCCTGACCTACATGATGGAGGATCCGCGGCACATCACGGCCTGCACGCACATGCTGTTCATCGCCAAGAACATCGAGCGGATGGGCGATCACACCACCAACATCGCCGAGCAGGTGATTTTCGTGGTCGAGGGCACCAAACCCGACACCGCCCGCCCCAAGGCCGAGACCGTTCTCGACCGGTCGGGCGACGCCGTTCTCGACGATTGACGGCCCGGTGGTCCGCCCGGCGGACCACCTCTTCCCCTGCGCGCACCCCGCCCTCTGACCGGCCGGCACTCCCTTCGGGGCTCTGGTGCCGGCCACCTAGACTTCCTGGAGGACATCCGAGCGATGCGTCCGAAGATCATGGTCGTCGAAGACGAAACCGCGATCGTTACCATCCTGCGCTACAACCTCGAACGCGCAGGCTTCGCCGTCGAGGAGGCGAATGACGGCGAGGAAGCGCTCTGGCGCATTCGCGAGGTGAAGCCCGACGTCCTGCTGCTGGACTGGATGCTGCCCAAGCTGTCCGGGTTGGAGCTTTGCCGTCAGCTGCGCCGCGACCCCGAGACCCGCAACCTGCCGATCATCATGCTCACCGCCCGGGGCGAAGAGACCG
Source organism: Tistrella mobilis (assembly GCF_041468085.1). Lineage (NCBI taxonomy): Bacteria > Pseudomonadati > Pseudomonadota > Alphaproteobacteria > Geminicoccales > Geminicoccaceae > Tistrella > Tistrella mobilis. The sequence continues at coordinate 4,860,460 of NZ_CP121017.1, forward strand.
ATCGGGTGCGCGGGCTGGACAGCGGTGCCGACGACTATGTGCCCAAGCCCTTCTCGCCCCAGGAAGTCGTTGCCCGGATCCGTGCCGTGCTGCGCCGCATCCGCCCCGCTTTCTCGGAAGAGGTGCTCTCTTACGCCGATCTGCAGATGGATCTGGCGGCCCACAAGGTGACCCGTTCGGCCGAGCCCGTGCATCTGGGGCCGACCGAATTCCGCCTGCTGCGCTTCCTGATGGAGCATCCGGGCCGGGTCTTCTCGCGCGAGCAGCTGCTCGACGGGGTCTGGGGCCAGGACATCTATGTGGAGCCGCGCACGGTGGATGTTCATATCCGCCGGCTGCGCAAGGCGCTGAACGGCGAGAACCTGCCCGATCTGATCCGCACCGTGCGTTCCGCCGGCTATGCGCTCGATGCCCAGGGGACTGCCGCCTGACGTTACCCCAGCCTGACTTGGTGTGGACGGGCGCCCGCAGCCGGGCGTAGCATGGGGCCCTGCCCAACGGGCGGTTTCTGACGTGGGGGGCCCATGACGCTCGATATCTGGCTGATCTATCTGGCGGCGGCTGCCGGGCTGTCACTGACGCCCGGACCGAACGGGCTCCTGTCGCTCAATCACGGCGTGCGCTTCGGCGTACGCCGGACGGCCTTCACCGCTGCGGGCGGGGTGACCGGCTTCATGGTGCTGGTCGCGGCCTCGCTGGCGGGGTTGGGGGCGCTGCTGGCTGCCTCGGAACAGGCCTTCACCATCGCCAAATGGATCGGTGCTGCCTATCTGGTCTGGCTGGGCATCCGCACCTTTCGGGCGCCGCCGCCATCGGTGACGCTTGAGGACGCAGAGGGACGCATTGCCGGGGGTGGCCCCTGGCGGCTGTTCACCCAGGGCTTCCTGGTGGCGGTGTCGAACCCCAAGGCGCTGATCTTCTTCGCCGCTTTTCTGCCCCAGTTCATGGTGCCCGGCGTGTCGTTCCTGACCCATCTGGTGGTTCTGGGCGGCACCTTCGCCGTGGTCGAATTCGTCTACGAACTGATTCTGGCCGGTGCGGCGCGGCGCATCGCTCCCTGGCTGGGGCGGCATGGCCGGTGGTTCAATCGTGCCACCGGGGCGGCCTTTGTCGGCATCGGCGGCGTCCTGACCACCGCCAACCGGATCTGAGCCGGACGCATCGCCTCTTCCGTGAAAAATCGTCGTGTCGGCGGTGCTTGACCGCACCCCGGCCCGCGCGTGATATAGGCGCGTTTCCATTGAACCGCGCATCGCGGACCCAAGCTCCGGCCGGCATCCACACCCGGCGGGCGGCCCGCTGATGCCGAAGGCGAGGACCAGATGGCGAGGATCTTCTCCGGCGCACAGCCGACCGGCAACCTGCATCTCGGCAACTATCTGGGCGCCATCCGCAACTGGGTGACGCTGCAGGACAGTTACGAGTCGGTGTTCTGCATCGTCGATCTGCACGCCATCACCGTCTGGCAGGACCCCAAGGCGCTGATCCGGCAGACCCGTGAACTGACCGCCGCGTATATCGCCGCCGGCATCCATCCCGAGCGCTGCGTGATCTTCAACCAGTCGGCCGTGACCGCGCATTCGGAACTGGCCTGGCTGCTGAACTGCATGACGCCGATCGGCTGGCTGAACCGGATGACCCAGTTCAAGGAGAAGGCCGGCAAGGATCGCGAGAAGGCGAGCCTTGGCCTCTATGCCTATCCGGTGCTGATGGCGGCCGACATCCTGGCCTACAAGGCGACCCATGTGCCGGTGGGGGAGGACCAGAAGCAGCATCTGGAGCTGACCCGAGATATCGCGCAGCGCTTCAACCAGCTTTATGAGAAGGACGTGCTGCCGCTGCCCGAGCCGATGATCCTGGGCGCGGCGACGCGGGTGATGTCGCTGCGCGACGGCACCAAGAAGATGAGCAAGTCCGATCCGTCGGATTATGCGCGCATCAACCTGACCGATGACCGCGACACCATCGCTCAGAAGCTGAAGAAGGCTCGGACGGACAGTGAGCCCGGCGTGACCTACGAGCCGGAGCGTCGGCCCGAAGTCGCCAATCTGATCCGGATCTATGCTGCGCTGGACGGCCGCACCACGGACGAGGTGGTGGCTGACTATGCCGACGCGCCCTTCACAACGGTGAAGACCCGGCTGACCGATCTTGCCGTTGAAAAACTGGGTCCGATCGCCGAAGAGATGAAGCGCCTGATGGCCGATCCGGCGGAGATCGACCGGATCCTGGCCAAGGGTGCCGATCGTGCCCGCGCTATCGCCGACCCGGTGGTGGCCGAGGTGCGCGAGACGATCGGTCTGCTGCGCCCCTGATCCGGACGGATCACACTGTCACACCAGAGTGACGGATCCTCACGACATGGCCCGGATCGCGGAAAACCGCGGTCTTCGGGTTGCAAGCGCTGCCGGGCCGGACCAGAATGGTCCGGCCCGGTCGCCTTCAGGACCGGTCCCCGCGCCAGACGGACCGTCATGCAGATCTATCTCCCCATCGCCGAGCTGTCGATCGATGCGATCGCGATCCTGCTGATGGGGCTGGGTGTGGGCTTCCTCTCAGGCCTGGTCGGCGTCGGCGGTGGCTTTCTGATGACGCCGCTGCTGATGTTCGTGGGCGTGCCGCCACCGGTGGCGGTGGCGACGGGGGCCAATCAGGTGGTCGCGGCCTCGGTATCGGGCCTGCTGGCCCATTGGCGCCGTGGTACGGTCGATGTCCGGATGGGCGGCGTGCTGCTGATCGGCGGTCTGGCAGGATCCGGCGTCGGGATCCTGATCTTCCGCTGGCTGCAGGCGATCGGTCAGATCGACCTGGTGATCGGCGTCTCTTATGTGCTGTTCCTGGGTGTCATCGGTGTCCTGATGGGCATCGAATCGGTGCGCAGCCTGCTGGTCCGCAATCAGCCGGCAAAAAAGCGTCATCAGCACAACTGGATGCACGGGCTGCCCTTCAAGCTGCGTTTCCGCAAGTCGAAGCTCTATATCTCGGCCCTGCTGCCGCTGGTGCTGGGGGCGGGGGTCGGTGTGCTGACTGCGATCCTGGGGGTCGGCGGCGGGTTCATCATGATCCCGGCGATGATCTACATTCTGGGCATGCCGACCCTGGTGGTGGTCGGCACGTCGCTGTTCCAGATCCTGTTCGTGTCGATGAACGTCACCGTCATGCATGCCGTGACGACCGAGGCGGTTGATCTGGTGCTGGCGGCGATCCTGGTGGTTGGCAGCGTGATCGGCGCGCAGGTCGGCTCCAGACTGACCACGAAGCTGCGCGGCGAGCATCTGCGCGGCCTGCTGGCAGCGGTGGTGGTGCTGACCGCGATCAAGATCGGCGCAGATCTGGTGATCCGGCCCGACGAGCTGTTCTCGGCTGTGGTCGTGGGGCCGGGCTGATGGCCGATATGCTGCGCATCGCCAGGCTGCCGGCCCTGCTGGTCTTTCTGCTGACCCTGGCGGCTGCCCTCGTGACGGCGGTCTCCGGTACCCTGCGTGCCCGGGCGCAGCCGCTGGTGGCCGATCTTTCAAGCCATCTGATCTCCATCACCTCCAGCTTTACCGGTACCGAACTGCTGCTGTTCGGCGCGACCGAAGGTCCGGGGGAGGTGATCGTGGTGATCCGCGGGCCGGCCGAGACGGTCGATATCCGCCGCAAGGACCGTATCCTCGGCATGTGGATCAATGCCCGCACGATCCGCTTCAATCAGGTACCGGCCTTCTATTGGGTGGGGGCGAGCGCGCCGCTCGACACCTTCACCAACGACCAGATGCTGGCCCGGCATCGCATCGGCCTGGAGCGTCTGGACTTCCCGGGCGGAGAGGATGCGGCGCCCGAGGAACGCGCCGTGTTCCGTGATGCGCTGATCCGGAACCGTCAGCAGGCCGGCCTGTTCGTGCCTGCGGTGCAGCCGATCTCGCGATTGGGGGACCGGTTGTTCCGGGTGAATGTCGCCTTCCCGTCCAATGTCACCACCGGCGGCTACCGGGCCGAAATTTTCCTGGTGAATGAAGGCCGTGTGGTCGCCGCCCAGACCACGCCGCTGTTCGTGCGCAAGGACGGGCTGGGCGACAATATCGCCCGCCTGGCCCATGAACAGCCGCTTGGCTACGGCATCGCCGCCGTACTGATCGCGCTGACGGCCGGCTGGACCGCAGGCTTCGTCTTCCGCCGCTTCTGAGGAGGTTGTCATCCGATGGCCGACGAGACTTCGACCCCCGAACCTGCGGCCGTGCCCAAGCCCCGGCCTGCCGTCAAATTCCTGGTCTGCGTCGATGGCAGCGCCCATAGCCGGGTGGCTGTGCGCTATGCCTGCCGGCGTGCCCGCGCCCGCGGTGGCCGGGTGACGTTGCTGACCGTGATCGAGCCGGCCGAGAACCAGCACTGGATGTCGGTCGGCAATCTGATTGCCGAGGAACTCCGTGAGCAGGCCGAGCAGGTGTTGCAGGAAATTGCGGCCGAGGTGAACGCCTTTGCCGGGCTGATGCCCGAACTGCTGGTCCGTGTCGGCCCGATCGGCGACGAGATCCTGCGCCAGATGCGTGAGGACAAGGATATCGGCATGATCGTGCTTGCCGCCCGCCCGCCGTCGGAAGGGCCGGGCAAACTCGTGCGCTGGCTGGCGAGCCAACTGGCAGGCGAGTTGCTGGTGCCGATGACGATCGTGCCCGGCAACCTGTCGGAAGACGATCTGCTGCGCCTTACCTGACTCTACCCGACCGGCAGGGCGGCGGCCTGCGGATCTGTCCCGCAATCCTCGCAGTCGTCGGGCAGGGTGAAGACTTCTTCCTCGGTGGCGAGCCCGCGCAGATGGAAGGTGCCGAGTGGTTCGAGCCTGCGGCCCATATGCTCGACGATCCGGGCGATGGTGGAGGAGATCGCAACCGTGCGGCCCAGATCGCGGGCCAGAACCTCCAGCCGGCTTGCCTCGTTTACGGCCTGGCCGATGACGGTGAAATCGAGCCGTTCCGGCGCGCCGATATTGCCGTAGAGCACTTCCCCTGCATGCAGGCCCAGGCCGAAGGCCAATGGTTCCTGGCCCAGTGCCCGGCGGCGGGCGTTCAGTTCCGCCATGCCACGGACGGCATCGCGCGCGGCATCCAGCGCCGCGCAGCCGGCATAGGGGCAGGCCCCTTCGCGCACCGGGGTCGGGAAGACGGCGAGCACGCCATCGCCGATCAGCTTCATCACCTGGCCGCCATGGGCGGTGATCGCCCGGTTCATCACCTCGAAATGGTCGTTCAACGTGGCGATCAGCACCTCGGGCGCCACCCGCTCCGACATGGCGGTGAAGCCGCGCAGGTCCGAAAACCAGATCGCGGCATTCATTCGCTCCACATCGCCCCGCTTGATGGTGCCGGCCAGCACGCGTTCACCGGCATCATCGCCCAGATAGGTCTTCAGCAGGGTACGGACCTGACCGCGCTGGCTGATCACCTCCACCGCCAGCGTCACCATCGGCAGCAGGGATGACACCCGGCGCAGATCGCCCTCGCTGAAGCCACCGGGATTGCGGGTGGCGAGCGAGAGGGCATTGGGCGTGCCGTCATGGAAGGCGAGCGGCATCATCGCGTAATCGGTGAAGCCCTCTTCGTGCAGATCGGCCAGGATCGGAAAATCGCCGGTCTGGGCATTCGGACCGCTCAGCCGCCGACGCACACCGACGCCGTGTTCGGCGACCAGCATGAAAGGGCTGCGCAGATAGGCCTCGGTCAGTTCCACGCCATGGGCGCGGCGGATCTCTTCGACCGGCTGGTCGGGACGCCATTCGATCGACACGCCCCGGAATTGCGGGTCCAGAAGGCGCAGATGCAGGGTGGCGCGATCGATCGGCACACCTGCTGCCAGCAAACGCTCGGACAGGCCGGCGATCAGCTCCCCCACCGGCAGGCCGGGACCTTCCTGGGCAAGCCACTCACCGATCGGATCCGGGCCCAGCACCGACGGGACCGCGGCGGCACGACGCACGGGGGTGCGCGGCACTGAGACATCGTCCAGGCGTTCGGCTTCCATCATCGGATCGTCCTGCAGGCATCGGGTTGGGGCCTGTCGGCACGGACAGCCCACGTTCATATCGTGGCTCGATGTGCCCGCGTCGAGTGGTAAAGCTGACGGTTGTCCCAGATTCATCGGCGCCCGTGTCTTTCAGGCGCGGCCCCCTGGGGGACGTTCGAGGATCCTGGGACCGCTCCCCTCGCGGCCCAGCGCGTCGCCCGGATTGCGCAGCGGACAATCGGCGAGCGACAGACAGCCGCAACCGATGCAGCCATCCAGCTCGTCGCGCAGCCTGGTGAGACGGATGATGCGCGCCTCCAGCATCGCCCGCCAGCGCGAGGACATGTCTTTCCACTCGGCCGCACTCAGCTTCGCATCGGGTGGAAAGGGGGCGAGTGCTGCTCCGATGTCTTCAAGCGGGATCCCTGCACGTTGGGCCACCTTGATGATCGCAATCCGGCGCAGCACCGCCGCCGGGAACCGGCGCTGGTTGCCGGCGCTGCGCATGCTGCGAATCAGGCCGCGGCTTTCGTAGAAATGCAGGGTCGAGACCGCAACTCCGGCGCGTTTCGCCACCTCGCCCACGGTCAGGATCCGGTGCGTATCGGCACGGTCTTCCGGCTTTGTCCGCATCCTCCGTTCCCCCATTGACCTCAACTTTACTTGAGGTTCTATAGTCCGGCCGATCCGGCCCGGCAAGCCCGCCGGCCTTCATTCAGCAACAGGATCGGTTCCGTGACAGGGTTCATCGAACGGGCGCTCGACAGCGCCTGGCTCTGGCTGATCGCCAGGATCTGCCTCGCCGTGGTCTTCGTCGCCTCGGGCCTTGCCAAACTGGTGGATTTCGAGGGCGGGCTTGCCGAGATGCGGGCGGCCGGGCTGGAGCCGGCCATCCCGTTCAACCTGCTGACCGCGGCCACCCTGCTCGGCGGATCGGCGGCGATTCTGGCCGACCGGCTGGTCTGGCTGGGAGCGGGGGCACTGGCCGTGTTCCTGGCCGCGACGATCCTGGTGGTCCATACGTTCTGGTCGAAGACCGGCCCCGAGGCACAGCTCGCCCTGTTCTTCGCCCTTGAACATGTCTCGGTGGCGGGCGGGTTGATCGCGGTGGCGATCGCCAGCGACCAGCGCCGCCGGCTGCGCTGGAGGGGCTGAGACATGTCTCGCAGCATGCTTGCAGGGCTTGTCCTGGTCGTAGCAGCCGGCCTTGCCGGCGGCTGGTTTCTGCTGGCGGAGCCCCGACCCGCGCCGGCGGCCCCGGTCTGGCCGGCGACGAAGGTGGCGCTGGCCACGGCCGAACGGGTGACGGTACCGCGGCGCTTTCAGGGGGTGGGAGAGGTCGAGGCCGTTCGCCAGGTGCTGCTGGCGGCTGAAACCAGCGGTCGGATCACCGGCATCGACTTCATCTCGGGCGAGGCGGTCAAAGCCGGCACGCTGCTGGTGCAACTGAACGATGCGGTGGAACGGGCAGAGCTGCGGCAGAACCTGGCCCGGCTGCGCAATGCCGAAGCCCGTCTCGGCCGCCTACGGGGGCTGGTCGAGCGCAATGCCGCCTCACGCGAGCGGCTGGATGACGCATTGGCCGAGCGCGACGGCGCAGCGGCCGCCGTGGCGCGGACCCGGGCGCTGATCGATCAGAAGGCGATCCGCGCCCCGTTCGACGGGGTTGTCGGCATCCGCAGGGTTCATCCGGGCCAGTATCTGGAAACCGGTGCCCCGGTGGCGAGCCTGGTCGACACCAGATTGTTTCGGATCAATTTTACCCTCGACGAGCAGGCGCTGCCGGAATTGCTGCTCGGGCAGCGGGTGGAAGTTGCAGTCGACCCCTGGCCCGATCAGCTGTTCGTGGCCGAGATCACAGCCATCGACCCGTTGATCGGTGACGCCCGGATGGTCCGGATCCAGGCGACGCTGCCCGACCGCGAGGGGCGGCTCAAGGCCGGGATGTTCGCCGGCGTGCGGGTGGTGAGGCCCTCCGGGCCCCCGGCGCTGGTGGTGCCGGAGACCGCCATCACCTATACCGCCTATGGCGACAGCGTGTTCGTGGCGCGCGCCGATCCGGCACGCGGGCTGGTCGCGACCCGGGTGGCGGTCGAGGTGGGGGCGCGTTGGGACGGGCGTGCCGAGATCGTCTCAGGGCTCGCCGATGGCGACCGGGTGGTGACCTCGGGCCAGGTGCGGCTGGCAGACGGCATGGCGGTCGAGCCGGTCGAGCGGGACACGCTGGAGGTGCGGCCGTGAGCTTCACCGACATTTTTGTCCGCCGGCCGGTGCTGGCGCTGGTGGTCAGCATGCTGATCCTGCTCTGCGGCGCGGTCTCGCTCGGCCAGTTGCCGATCCGGCAGTATCCGGCGCTGGAGAGCGCCACGATCACCGTCACCACCGACTATCCCGGGGCCTCGGCCGAACTGATGCAGGGCTTCGTCACCCAGCCGATCACCCAGGCGGTCTCGTCGGTGGAGGGGATCGACTATCTCTCTTCGTCCTCCGTGCAGGGGCGGAGCACGGTGACGATCCGGATGGAGCTGAACCGCGACTCGACCCGGGCGATGACCGAGGTGATGGCCAAAGTGTCGTCGGTCCGCTACCGCCTGCCCGAAGCGGCCTATGATCCGGTGATCGAGCGCTCGGCAGGCGATTCGACGGCCGTGGCCTATGTCGGCTTCTCCAGCGATACCCTGCCGATGCCGGCCTTGACCGACTATCTGTCACGGGTGGTGGAGCCGATGTTCTCGGGCATCGATGGTGTCGCCAAGGTCCAGGTCTTCGGCGGTCAGAAGCTGGCCATGCGGCTCTGGCTCGATCCGGACCGGCTGGCGGCGCGCGGGCTGACGGGGGCCGACGTGGCGGCCGCGATCCGGGCCAACAATGTCCAGGCCGCTCCCGGGCGTCTGGACGGGCTTTATGTGCTCTCGGACCTTTCGGTCGATACCGACCTCACCGACGTCGCCGGCTTCCGTGACATGGTGATCCGCGATGATGCCCGGGGGCTGGTCCGGCTGGGCGATGTCGGCACGGTCGAGCTGGGCGCCGCCTCCACCCAGACCAGCGCGGTGATGGATGGCGAACCGGCGGTGTTCCTCGGGCTGTTCCCGACGCCTGCCGGCAACCCGCTGGTGATCGTCGACGGCATCCGCGACCTGCTGCCTGCGATCGGCAGGACTCTGCCGCCCGATGTCCGCGTCGACCTTGCCTACGAGACTGCCGGCTTCATCCAGGCCTCGATCGACGAGGTGCTGCACACCCTGGCCGAGGCACTGGTGATCGTGGTGGCGGTGATTTTCCTCTGTCTCGGTTCGTTGCGCAGCGTGCTGATCCCGGTGGTGACCATTCCGCTGTCGATGCTGGGGGCGGCGGCCCTGATGCTGTCCTTCGGCTTCAGCCTGAACCTGCTTACTCTGCTCGCCATGGTGCTGGCGATCGGCCTGGTGGTCGATGATGCGATCGTGGTGGTCGAGAATATCCATCGCCATATCGAGGACGGGCGTACAGCTTTCGAGGCCGCGCTGATCGGCGCCCGCGAGGTGGCGGGGCCGGTGGTGGCAATGACCCTGACGCTCGCTGCGGTCTATGCGCCGATCGGGCTGATGGGCGGGTTGACCGGAGCGCTGTTCCGGGAATTCGCCCTGACGCTGGCCGGAGCGGTGGTCGTCTCGGGCGTGGTGGCGCTCACCCTCTCGCCGGTGATGAGTGCGCTGCTGCTGACGGCGAAAACCCACGAGAGCCGGATCGCGCAGGCGACTGAACGGGTCTTCGGCACGCTCACCCGCGGCTATGGGCGCCTGCTCGGCCTGTCGCTCCGCCATCGCTGGGCGACCGGGCTGGTGGCGCTGGGGGTCTGTCTCAGCCTGCCGCTGCTCTATCAGATGCCGGCGCGGGAGCTTGCGCCGGTCGAGGATCAGGCTTCGGTGCTGGCGGCAGTCAAGTCACCCCAGCATGCCAGTCTCGCCTATGCTGAACGGTTTGCGGCCCGGTTGGACGAGGTGTTTGCGGCGATGCCCGAGACGGTCGGCACCTGGATCATCAACGGCACCGACGGACCGGCGGCCAGCTTCGGCGGCGCCAACCTCTCCCGCTGGGAGGCCCGCAACCGTACAGCCTCGGAGGTTCAGGCCGGGCTGCAGCAGGCGGTGGCTGCGGTGGAGGGCAGTGCGATCTTCGTCTTTCAGCCGGCACCGCTGCCGGGCTCGACGGGCGGGTTGCCGGTGCAGATGGTGCTGCGCACAGCCGAGCCCCATGACGTGCTCTACCGGACCGTGGACGAGATCAAGCAGCGGGCGCGGGAGAGCGGGCTGTTCGTGGTGGTCGATGGCGACCTGAATTACGACCGGCCCGTGGTGCAGGTATCGGTCGACCGGAACAAGGCGGCGAGCCTTGGGATCGCCATGGCCGATATCGGTGAAACGCTGGCGGTGCTGGTGGGCGAGAACTACGTCAACCGCTTCGCCATGGCCGGCCGGTCCTATGACGTGATTCCGCAGAGCCTCAGGGCCGGGCGGCTGACCCCGGACGCCCTCGGCAGCCAGTTCCTGCGCAGCCGCGACGGCACGCTGGTGCCGCTTCGGGCGGTGGCGGAGATATCGATGCGGGTGGAGCCCAATCGGCTGGGCCAGTTCGACCAGCAGAACGCCGCCACCATTCAGACGATCCCGATGCCCGGCGTTTCGATGGGACAGGCGGTCGCATTTCTCGACGGCGAGGCGCGGACATTGCCGGCCGGGTTCAGTCATGACTGGCAGTCGGATTCCCGTCAATACGTCCAGGAAGGCGCGAGCCTGGCCATGGCCTTCCTGGCGGCCCTGGTGGTGATCTACCTGGTGCTGGCGGCCCAGTATGAGAGCCTGATCGATCCGTTGATCATTCTGATCACGGTACCTTTGTCGATCTGCGGTGCGCTGGCGCCGCTGGCGATGGGGGCGGCCACACTCAACATCTATACCCAGATCGGCCTCGTCACCCTGATCGGGTTGATCGCCAAGCACGGCATTCTGATGGTCGAATTCGCCAATGAGCTGCAGCTGCATCATGGGCTGGCGCGGCGCGAGGCGATCCGGCGTGCGGCGGAGATCCGGCTCCGGCCGGTGTTGATGACCACGGCGGCCATGGTCTTCGGTCTGGTGCCGCTGCTCTTTGCCGCGGGCGCCGGGGCCGCAAGCCGGTTCGGTCTTGGAGCGGTGATCGTCTCGGGCATGATGATCGGGACCCTGTTCACCCTGTTCGTGCTGCCCACCGTCTACACGGTGCTTGCCCGGGATCATCGCCCGCGACGTGCAATCGAGCCACATGGCGGGACCGTGCAGGAGAGGGGTGCGTCGAAGACGTCTTGATCCCGCCGGTTCAAGGTGCCAAATCAGGACACGACAGACGGCATGGGTTCCGTCACCCGAAAGCCGCAGAGAGGATCAGGTCCGATGTTCATCCAGACCGAGCGGACGCCCAATCCGCTGACGCTGAAGTTCCTGCCCGGCCGCGAGGTGGCCGAGGGGGGCGCACAGTTCGCACGCGGCGACGACACGGCCCGTTCGCCGCTGGCCGGCACCCTGCTCGCCATCGACGGTGTCGAGGGTATCTATCTGGGGGCCGACTTCGTGTCGGTCACCAAATCCGAACAGGCCGACTGGATGCTGCTGAAGCCGCTGATTCTGTCGGACATCATGGAACATTTCACCTCGGGCCGCCCGGTGCTGACCGGAGATGGTGATGCCGCCGCGGCCCCGGCTGCGGACGAGGACGAGGTGAGCGCGACCATCCGCGAACTGATCGACACCCGGGTCCGCCCGGCCGTAGCCCAGGATGGCGGCGACATCGTGTTCGAGGGCTTCGATCAAGGCATCGTCTATCTGCAGATGCACGGCGCCTGCTCGGGCTGCCCCAGTTCGACCATGACGCTCAAGAACGGCATCGAGACCATGCTCAAGCACTATGTGCCCGAAGTGGTCGAGGTCCGTCAGGTCTGATCTGAACCGGCCTTCCAGGTGATGACACGCCGCTACCGTCTGACCTGCCTGGCCGTCGCCGTCACGGCCGGGCTGGTCGTGCTCGGATCTGCTGCAGGCGTGCTGCCGCGGCCGGCCGGCGGCCTGGGCCTGTCTCCGGCGACGCTGGCGGCTCTCGACCTCCGGCGTGCCGAGGCAGTGGCGCCGGGGGGGCTTCCGGCCGAGCTGGCCGGGGCGCTTGATGCCGATGCCCGCAAGGCCCTGTTCCGCGACACGCTCGACCCCGCCATCCGGGCGGTGAATGCCCGTGTGCGGCTGGAACGGGCGCTGGTGACGCTGGTGGCCGACGCCCGGGCGGAAGGCCGCCGGCCGCCGCGCGGGCTGGACGTGCGGGTGGCGGCCATCGCCGTCCGCTACGGCGTTCCCGCCGACGATCCGGTGCGGCTGCTGGTGCGGGTCGACACCGTGCCGCCGGCCCTGATCACCGCCCAGGCCGCGCTGGAAAGCGGCTGGGGCCGGTCGCGTCTTGCACATGAGGCCCATGCCCTGTTCGGCGAACGGGCCTGGCGGCTGACCGACGGGGTGATGCCGCTGGCCCGCAAGCGTGGCGCCACCCATGTGGCGCGCGCTTTTCCCGACATCACCGCCTCGGTCGCGGCCTATGTCCACAATCTGAACACCCACCGCGCCTATGCCGCCTTCCGTCGGCATCGTGCAGAGGCGCGGCTGGACGGCACGCTGCCCGATCCGCTGCAACTGGCGGGCGGGCTCAGCGCCTATTCGGAACTGGGCCCGCGCTATGTCGCCAAGCTCAGGGCGATGATCCGCGGTGTCACCCAGGACGACGAGATGGCTCAGTCCGAAGCGCCGCCACCGTCAGGATCGGGCAGCGTGGCGACGATGAGCGACCACGCCTCGTCATAGGCGGCCGTAACCACTTCCGCCACCCCGGTCTGGCCGACCTGGCGGACCTCTTCGATGGCGATCTCGATCCGGGTTGCCGCCTGATGCAGGCGCTGGCTGACCCGCTGATCCAGCGGCATGCCGACAAGGCCTTCCAGCCAGTTCACCACATCCTCGATCAGGGCCCGGTCGTCATCGGCGTCGCGGGTGGGCAGGTCCATCGCATCCAGCGCCTCGTCGGCGGTGATGGCGATCCGGCCCCAGGCACCGCCGATCCGGCCGAGCGCCGTTACCACCTCATCGCCCAGATGCGGGCCGGCATGAAGGGCGAGCCGTTCGGTCAGTGCCACGCCTTCGCGGGCGGCACGGGCCAGATCCTGCAGGGCAATCTCGGCCTCGGTGGCAAGGCCTTCCTCTTCGGGATGCATCTGCTCCTCCTGATCTTCAGGCGGCGCCGGGTGCGGAGCGCGTGGGGGTGACGGGGGATCGGAACGGTTCCGGGTGCCGGGCAGGGTGGCGGCCGGCCGGTCGGGGGTCATGACCCGGATCGCCCGGCGCTTCAGGCCGAAGCTTGCCGGCGTTCTGGTCAGGATCTCGCCGTCGACATTGATCCGTTTCGGCTTGGACGGTGTCTCCACCCGAACCTCACGGCCGGACATGCGGTGGACCCCCATCCAGGCACCGGCGGTCCCGAGACGCAGCGCCGGCAAGAGCAAAGCCATGCGCCAGTGGGAAACCGGCTCGATCACATAAACGTCCAGCCGGCCATCGTCGATGGCTGCATCGGGAGCGACGGTCAGCCCGCCGCCGTGATAGCGGCCATTGGCGACCGCCACCATGATCGCCCGCATTTCCACCCGCCGGTTATCGACGGTCAGGATGGTGTGGAAGCGGCGATGCCGGGTGACCACCCGGAACAGTGCGAACAGATAGGCAAGCGGACCGAAGCGGCGTTTTTCTTCGCCGTCCAGAGCTTCGGCGACGTCGACCGACAGGCCGATGCTGGCGACATTGAAGAAGCCGCGGCCATCGACGGTGCCGATGTCGATCTGCTGCGCGCGCCCCTTCAGCGCCACGTCTACGGCCTGGGCGAGGTCGGTCGGGATGGCGAGGGTGCGAGCGAGATCGTTGGCGGTGCCGAGTGGCAGGATGGCGAGTGTCAGCCCGGTTTCCGCCATCGCATCGGCGACCGCGGACAGTGTGCCGTCGCCGCCGCCGACCATCACCAGCGCCGGCGGTTCCGCCGAGGCGCCGGCCGCGCGGATGGCTTCCGGAAAGGCATCGGGGCCGTCCAGATCCGGAATGTCGGGACGGAAGCCGGCACGAATCAGGCGACGTTCAAGCTCGTCCCGGTCGAATCCCTTGGCCAGCCGGTCGCGCTTACGCGGCGGGATCAGGACCAGGGCGCGGCGGCCGGGTGCCGCAGGCGGTCGGTCAGGCGCGGCCATAGGCGGGCACCAGGGCGCCGCTGATCGGGGCGGCCTCCGACGAGGTCAGGAAAAGGATGATCTTCGCCAGGGCATCGGGCGTGACCCAGGCAGCATGATCGGCATCGGGCATGGCGGAGCGATTGGCGGGGGTATCGATGATTGACGGCAGCACTGCATTGACACGGATATGGTCGGCCAGCAGCTCCTGCGACAGGCTCTGGACCAGCGATATCACCGCGGCCTTGGAGGCGGCATAGGCCGCCATCTGTGCCGCTCCCGCCACCGCCGGTCTGGCGCCGATGGCTGTGACCGATCCGCCGCCGGCCGCCTTCAGATGCGGCACGCCGGCCCGGAGCGTGTGATAGAAGCTGCGGGCGTTCATCGACATCATCGCATCGAAGCGGCTGCCATCCACTTCCGCAAGCGGCCCCATGTCGAAGCCGCCGGCGATGGCGACGATGCCGTCAAGGCCGCCCAGGGCTGCCGCCGCGGCATCCACGGCGGTTGCGGTCTGGTCTTCGCTGCCCAGATCGGCCTGGACCAGCACTGCCCGGCCGCCGAATGCCTGTTCGGCGGCGGCGCATTCCTCTGCGACCAGGCAGGTCGCGGCGACCTCGGCCCCCCGGTCCAGCGCGGCCAGCACCACCGCGCGGCCCAGCGCGCCGGTCCCCCCGGTGATCAGCAGCTTGCGTCCCTCGATCGACATCTCGGCGGATCTCCCCTCGTGATCGCGTCAGGTTCCGGCAGTCAGCCGGCGGGCATCAGCCGCGTGCCAGCGGCCGTGTCGCTCAACACCGGCAGGCGCCGGGCATCGAAGAGCTGATAATGCCACCATTCATTCCGGTAGAAATCCCATCCCGCGGTGGTCATGATTCCCATCAGCAACAGCCGGTTACGCTCGGCCTCGGGTGCGATGCCGGTGGCGCCGTGATGTGACAGCGGGGTGAAGTCGTCGAATCCGGTCCCCATGTCGAGCACCCGGCCGGCGCCGTCGATCAGGGTCAGGTCGACCGCGGCCCCACGGGAATGAGGCGAGCCCCGGCGCGGATCTGCGACGAAATTCGGATCCGGCGTGTGCTCCCACAGCTTCCACTGGGCTTCCGAGGGCCGGAATGCGTCGTAGATCCGGAAGCGCAGCCCCTGGCGTGCGGCGATGGCGATGGCGCGGCGCATCGCCGCTGCGGCCTCGGGATGCAGGAAGCAGGCGGCACGGGCATAGATCGGCCGGCCGGTGAAGTTGCGGGTTGTGGCGTAGGCGATGTCGAGATCGACCCCGTCCCGCTCGCTCAGGATTTCTTCTAACATCAGCTGTCCCGTCCGTGCTATGCGGCGAGGGAACCCTAGCACAAGGCACGGCTCCGGGGGCACGGACATACATATGACCTTCGGTGGACGAACGGCAGTTCTGGCACTCGACACATGCGCGGGGGCGACGTCGGCGGCAATCGGCCGCAACGGAGAGGTCGTGGCCCGGGTCTTTTTGCCCGATGCCCGGGCTGCGGCAGAGCGGCTGGCCCCTCTGGTCAAGGGGCTGATGGACGAGGCGGGCGTCAAACCGGCGGCGCTGGCCGCCGTGGCGGTGACCCGCGGGCCCGGCACCTTCACCGGCGTGCGCATCGGGCTTGGCTTCGCTCGTGGTCTGGCGCTGGCAGCCGGCTGCCCGGTGCTGGGCGTGACGACGCTTGAACTGCTGGCCGCCGGTGCTGCCGCAGAGGTGGCCGGTCGCGAGATGCTGGCGGTGATCGATGCACGGCGCGGCGAGGTCTATGTTCAGCGCGTCGCTGCCGATGGCAGCACGGGTGAGCCTTCGGCGGTAACGCCCGAGGCGGCGGCAGCCGATCTGGTCGCCCGTCCGGCGCTGGCGGTCGGGGCAGGTGCGCGGCTGCTGCGCCCGCTGCTGGACGTCCACGGGTTGGTCGATCTGGTCCGTGACGATCTGCCGCACGGGCATGGGCAACCCGATGCAGCCGATCTGATCGGTCTTGCAGAGCGCCACCTGATGGCGGGTGAGGCAGGCAGGACGCCACCCGTGCCGCTCTATCTGAGGGCACCGGACGCCCTGCCGCCGGCCCCCAGCGGGATAGAGACGCCGTGACCGGCGCTCATGATCTGGCGCCGGCAACGGCCGCTGCGGCACCGGCCATGGCCGCACTCTATGCCCGGGCCTTCGATGCTCCGTGGGAGACGCATTGGAGTGCCGATGCCATCCGCGATCTGCTGGCCCTGCCGACGGTGGCCGCGATGATCCTGGGCTCTGAGCCTGCGCTTTCCGGCATGGTTATGGTGCAGGCGGCAGCCGGCGAGGCCGAAATCCTGACGATCGCCGTCGATCCGGCCTGCCGCGGTCGCGGATTGGGAAGGCGTCTGCTCGACGGGGCGGTGATCTGGGCAGCTGCCCGCGGGGTAGACCGGCTGCTGCTGGAAGTGGCGATCGACAACATGCCGGCGCGGGCTCTTTATCTGTCGGCAGGCTTCCGGATCGCAGGTCGTCGGCGCGGTTACTACGCCCGCGGCAAGGCCCCGGCGGTGGATGCCGAAGTCATGGAACTGCCTTTGGTTCCCGCCTGAAATTCGTCCGAGATTTCGTTATCCGCCGGCGATCCGGAAGGTCAGCCGCCACACGTCCGGCGTGTCCGTTTCGGCCGAAAGGTCCACGATCTGGTGCCCCAGTTCCACAACCGACCGCGGCACGTTCTCCAGAGGCTCACCCGCCTTCAGTCGGACTTCACCGATCTGGCCCCCGGACATCTTCCCGATCATTAATTTTGTTTTGACAAACGTCATCGGGCAGACATCATGCGTGACGTCGAGAAAGCGATCTGCACTTGGTTTCATTGCGAACCATCCGGTCGTCGTCTCGGAGTATGAGGGACGGGCGCGTCCCGGTGTCGGCCATCCAGGGCGGAGGCCGGTCCCGGTATCGAGCCCGGACATCAGCGCCGATGTCCATCCTCGTCATTGTCATCCCGGTCGGACAGACGAGCCGCCAGGCCCTCAGGCCCCGACGTCGTCCCCAGGATCGTCGAAATCAAGGGCCTCCCGCGGGAGACCCGGCCTGTCCTGACATCTGCTCCCGACCCTGATTTCCGCCCGAGACACCGAGGTCCAGACCACATCATGGCCGAAAATCCGAGCCCGCTCGATCTTCTTTCGCTGACCGCACAGATCGTGTCGTCCCATGTCGCGAACAACACCGTGTCGGCCGGCGAACTGCCGCAGCTGATCGGCGAGGTCTATCAGAGCCTTGCCGGCCTTGGTCGCGAGCCCGAGCCGCGTGAGGAAGAGCAGCGTCCGACGCCGGCGGTGCCGATCCGCAAGTCGGTGCACGACGACTACATCATCTGCCTTGAAGACGGCAAGAAGCTGAAGATGCTGAAGCGCCATCTCAAGACGGCCTACGACATGACCCCGGAAGAATATCGCCGCCGCTGGGGCCTGGCCGACGACTATCCGATGGTCGCGCCGGGTTATGCCCGTCAGCGCAGCGATCTTGCCAAGCGCATCGGCCTTGGCCGTCGGGGCCGCGGCGACGCGGATTGATCCGGCCCGCAGCTGCTTCGGCCGACGATTTTGCGGGCGCCGGTCGGAAGACTGTGGCGCCCGCCGCTTGTCGTTGCGCGGCTGCTGTCAGATAATGGCCTGACCGGCGGGTTGGTCTTCCAGACCATCCCGTCACGACCGATTTGCGGGGACCGTGCCTCCGATGCGGCGGTCCTTCTCCGTTCATGACGGTCGTCCGAAAGCGCGACAATGGCATGGCTTCCGTTCCGGACGGAACAGGGGCCGCGCCATGCAGAAGCGCGCAGACCGGTCATCCGCGTGTTCCGCCCCCCTTTCTGCCCAAGGAGCCAGGCCATCTTGGAGATGTCGCGACTGGAGCGTCTGTGTCTCGAAAAGGGTCTGAAGATGACCGACCAGCGCCGGGTGATCGCCCGCGTGCTGTCGGAAGCCGACGACCACCCGGATGCCGAAGAGCTGCACCGCCGGGCCAGTGCCGTTGATCCGCGGATCAGCATTGCCACCGTCTATCGGACGGTGCGGCTGTTCGAGGAAGCGAGCATTCTGGAACGGCATGATTTCGGCGACGGCCGTGCCCGCTACGAGACCATTCCCGAAGAGCATCACGATCATCTGATCGACATGCGCAACGGAACCGTGATCGAATTCCAGAACACCGAGATCGAGCGCCTTCAGCAGGAGATCGCCCGCAAGCTCGGTTATCGACTGGTTGATCATCGTCTGGAACTGTACGGCATTCCGCTGGATCAGCCCCAGGACGACGACACGGACGCCGGCAAGGCCTGACAGGCCGCCCCGCCGCCGGCCGGCGCGGGCCCTCTCCGGGATCGTCCGGGATCCCGGGACGGAGGGTCATGCTCCGGTCCGTCTCTTCACCCACGACCGGCTACCCCGGTGGCCGGTCCTCATCGCCGCGAGACTTCAGGGCATGTTCGGATGACCGAAACACTCCAACCCGACCTCGGCCTGCGTTCCGGAAATCTGCGGGTGTGCCTCGCGGACGGAGCCGACGATATCGAGGCGGCCCAGCGCCTGCGCTATCACGTGTTCTACGAGGAACGTCACGCTCAGCCGAGCCCCGAGATGGCGGCTGTGAAGCGCGATCTGGACGGTTTCGATGCGATCTGCGATCACCTTCTGGTGATTGACGAGGCTCATCCGAGCGGGGCGCCGACGGTGGTCGGCACCTATCGGCTGCTGCGCCGGTCCGTGGCTCTTGCTCATGGCCGGTTCTATACCGCCGACGAGTTCAACATCAGTCCGCTGATGACTGTGGAGGGCGAGTTGCTGGAGCTTGGCCGGTCCTGCGTTGCGGCCGAATACCGCAACCGATCGACCATGCAGCTGCTCTGGCGCGGGATCGCCATCTATCTTGAGCACTATGATATTCAACTGATGTTCGGCTGCGCGAGCCTGGACGGCACCGACATTGATGCGCTGAAGACCCAGCTCGCCTATCTGTACCATTATCATCTGGCGCCGGAGGCCCTGCGGCCCGTGGCGGTGCCCGAGCGCTACGTCTCGATGGATCTGGTGGCAAAAGGCGATCTGCATGCCACCCGCGCGCTTGCCGAATTGCCGCCGCTGGTGAAGGGCTATCTGCGGCTCGGCGGCTTCGTCGGTGACGGTGCCGTCGTGGACAAGCAGTTCAACACCACCGACGTCTGCATGATCGTGAAGAGCGACCTGATCACGGGGCGCTACCGGGACCGTTACGAGGGCGGGTCGGGGCGCGGCCGGGGCAAGGCCGGCGACGAGGGCGCATGACCGGCTGGCTGCGGGCCGTGGTGCTGCTGCCGATCTATCTGGCGGTGACGGCGGCACTGATTCCGGTACAGGCGGCACTGGTGGCGCTGAAGCTGCCTGGTGCCGTACGGTTTCCGCGCTTCTACCACCGGCTGACGTGCCGGCTCATCGGTTTCGACGTCGATGTGGTCGGCACGCCGGTTCGCGACCGGCCGGCACTGTTCGTTTCCAACCACAGCTCCTATCTCGACATCTCAGTGCTGGGGTCGGTGATCGACGGCTCGTTCATCGCCAAGAGCGAGGTGGCGGACTGGCCGCTCTACGGCCTCCTTGCCAAGTTGCAGCGTACCGTGTTCGTGAAGCGCCAGCGCAGCCGTACGGCCGAACAGGCCGACGAAGTGGCGAAGCGGCTGGAGGCGGGCGATCGGCTTATTCTGTTTCCCGAAGGCACCAGCAATGACGGTCAGCGGGTGCTGCCCTTCCGCACGGCCTTCTTTTCGGTGGCGGATCGCCGGCCCGGTGGCCGACCGCTGGTGGTGCAGCCGGTCTCTCTGGCCTATACTCATGTCCGCGGTATGCCGATGGGGCGCAAGTTGCGCCCGGCCTATGCCTGGTATGGCGATATGGATCTGGCCGGCCATCTCTGGAACGCGCTGACCCTGGGACCAGCCCGGGTGGAACTGGTTTTCCATCCGCCGGTTACGATCGATGACTTCAAGGACCGCAAAGCGCTTGCCCGCTATTGCGAGCAGGCGGTGGCGGGTGGGGTTGCCCTTGCGCTGCAGGGCCGGTCGACGGCGGCGCTCGCCCTTATCGGCCAGGCCCTGGCACAACGCGGTCCGGCGGTGGAGGGTGGTGCTCTTCAGGTGGCTGAAGAGGATGAGCCGCTCGACCCCCAGGAAATCGATGCCGTCGAGGGCGATGCGACCCACGAGGACGCCCGGGCCTGAAGAGGGCCGGGTGTGTGTCTTGAAGCGGCCGCAGCGCGGCTGATATCTTGCGGGTGAGGCGGTCAACCGACCGCGGCCCGATCAGAACGAGGCCCGAGGCGAGGGTGACGAAGAAGCTCTATATCAAGACCTATGGCTGCCAGATGAACGTCTACGACAGCGAACGCATGTCGGACGTACTGGCCGCCCAGGGCTTTGCGCCGACCGAGGTCGCGGAAGACGCGGATCTGGTGATCCTCAACACATGCCACATCCGGGAGAAGGCAGCCGAAAAGGTCTATTCCGATCTGGGGCGGTTGCGCGCAGCGGGTGGTCCCGAGGGGCGGCTGATCGCTGTTGGCGGCTGCGTTGCGCAAGCCGAGGGCGCCGAGATCCGCACCCGCGCCCCCTTCGTCGACATCGTCTTCGGCCCGCAGACCTACCATCGTCTGGCCGACATGGTGGAACGCGCCAGTCGGGGTCAGGCGGTGGTCGAAACCGATTTTCCAACCGAAGCCAAGTTCGACCACCTGCCGGCCGCGACCGGCCGGCGCGGCCATACCGCTTTCGTGGCGGTACAGGAAGGCTGCGACAAGTTCTGCACCTTCTGCGTCGTACCCTATACCCGCGGTGCGGAATACAGCCGCCCGGCGGGTGCCATTCTGGACGAGATTCGTGCGCTCGCGGTCGACGGCGTGCGCGAGGTGATGCTGCTTGGTCAGAACGTCAACGCCTATCACGGCGCGGCCCCTGACGGGGCCCGCGGCCCGGCGGGCGACTGGACCTTGGCCCGGCTGGCGCGCGCGATTGCCGAAATCGACGGCATCGCCCGGATCCGCTACACCACCTCGCACCCCCGTGACATGGGCGGCGACCTGATCCTGGCCCATCGCGACCTGCCGCAGCTGATGCCTTATCTGCACTTGCCGGTGCAGTCGGGATCCGACCGGATCCTGAAGGCGATGAACCGCAAGCACACCGCCGAAGACTACCTGCGCATCGTCGACCGGCTGCGTGAGGTGCGCCCCGACATGGCGATGTCCGGGGACTTCATCGTCGGCTTCCCAGGTGAGACCGATGCCGATTTCGAGGCAACCATGCGGCTGGTGGAGCGGGTCGGTTATGCGCTCGCCTATTCTTTCAAATACAGCCCGCGCCCCGGCACACCCGCGGCGGACCTTGAAGACCAGGTCCCGGAAGATGTGAAGTCGGAGCGCCTGCAACGGCTGCAGGACCTGCTTTCGGCCCAGCAGCGTGCCTTCAATGCCAGCATGACGGGGCGGCGCCTGCCGGTGCTGCTGGAGAGGCCCGGCCGGCATGCCGGGCAGATGGTCGGCCGCTCGCCCTACATGCAGGCGGTGGTGGTCGACGCACCCGCGGAAGCCGCGGGCCGGATGGTGGAGGTCGACATCGACACCGTCAATTCCTTCAGTCTGAACGGGCGGATCACGGGCGGGGAATGGCCGCCGGCAGAGATCGTTACCGGGAACGGCCGGATCGCCGTATCCGCCGGGGTGGTTTCTTGACGACCCGGCGCACCGATCGCGCGGCACGCGGCCGCACCCCTATGGCCGCCGAGCGGGTTGCCGCAGCCGATACCGATGCGGTGATCCTGGATTTCGACGACAACCATCTGCTCGCGCTGCTGGTCGGCGAACATGACGAGCATCTGGTGCGGATCGAGAGCCAGCTTGGCGTGCACATCGTCAGCCGTGGCAACCGGCTGGCGATCCAGGGCCGCGAGAGCGCCCAGGATGCCGCCGCCGACGTGCTGGACGGCCTTTACCAGCGGCTGAAGCGCAACCTGATCGTGACCATGGCCGAGGTCGACGCCGCGATCCGTATGGTCACCCAGGCGGCCACTGCGGCACTCGGCACCGAGGCGTTGGAAATCCCGCCGGCAGAGGCCACCACCACCATTGCGCATCCGGCGACAGGGCGGAACGGCGATCACGGCGCGCAGGCAGGCGCCTACATCACCGGCGAAGTGGTCATCAAGACCAAGAAGAAGCGGATCACGCCCCGCTCCATGCGTCAGGGCGCCTATCTGTCGGCGATCCGCGATCATGATCTGGTCTTCGGCATCGGCCCGGCGGGCACCGGTAAGACCTATCTGGCGGTCGCTATGGCCGTGGCGCTGTTCCTGGAGAAGAAGGTCGATCGCATCATCCTGTCGCGGCCGGCGGTCGAGGCGGGCGAGCGGCTGGGTTTTCTGCCCGGCACGCTGGAGGAGAAGGTGAACCCCTATCTCCGGCCGCTCTATGATGCGCTTCAGGATACCCTGCCCGACGATATCGTCGCCAAGCTGATCGAAAGCGGCAAGATCGAGGTGGCACCGCTCGCCTTCATGCGCGGCCGTACCCTGTCCAACGCCTTCGTGATCCTGGACGAGGCCCAGAACACCACCGCGGTGCAGATGAAGATGTTCCTCACCCGCCTGGGTGAGAACAGCCGCATGGTGATCACCGGCGACCTGTCGCAGATCGACCTGCCTGCCGGCACCGTATCGGGCCTGTCGGATGCGCTGTCGGTGCTGGGACGGCTGAAGGAGGTGCCGGTCGTTACCTTCGACGACACGGACGTTGTCCGTCACCCGCTTGTGGCCCGGATCGTGCGTGCCTATGACGCCCGCGACGAGGCCCGGCGCCGCCCGCGGCGGCAGTTGGAGCGTGGTGCCACCGTTGAGGCGACCGGGGAGGGCGGGGCATGAACGGGCTGCCGGTGCAAGAGGGTGGCGACGGGGACGAAACCGGAGATGTCGAGACCCTGGCTCTGCTCGGCGGTCGGGTGGAGGTCACCCTGCAACGTGTCGGGGAGATCTGGTCCGATCCGGTCTGGGATGCGCCGGCCGGCCGGCTCGACGGGGCGCTCTCCGAGGCACTGGGGCGCCTGGCCGGTGCCCTCCTGACCATGGCGGCGTCAGACCTGCTTGAGCGGGTGGAAGACCGGTTGATCGAAATCTCGGTAACTCTGACGGATGATGCGGCCGTGCGCGAACTCAATCGCGAGTGGCGGGACAAGGACAGACCGACTAATGTCCTGTCCTTTCCGGCTGAGGCCATCGATCCGGATGATCCGGAGACGATCGACGATGTCCTCGACCTGCTGCCCGCCGAGGCGCCGCTTATGCTGGGCGATGTCGTCGTTGCCGCCGAAACGGTCAGGGCCGAGGCAGCCCGGCAGGGCAAGGTGTCGAGGGCTCATCTGATGCATCTGGTCGCCCATGGCCTGTTGCACCTGCTTGGCCATGACCATGTCGAAGACGATCAGGCCGAGCGGATGGAAGCCATTGAGATCCGCTGCCTGGCGGGCTTCGATATCGCCGACCCCTATGCCGAAATCGAGGGTGCGCCTGACTCGGATTGAACGGGCCCTGCGGCTTGCCGGACAACATGCGGGTACCGCGCTGCTGCCGCGTTCAGATCGATGATTGACGACACCCCCGGCTTCGTTGGAGAGTCTGAGATGTCGGAGGATCAAGGGGGCCGTTCCGGGCAGGGCGGCAACAGGATCGACCGGACCGCAGGGCTGGCCTGGGTCCGAGGGCAGGGGGCCCCGGGCCCGGATCATGAGGATCCGTCGGCGCCGGCGGCCCATCGGGCAGGAAGCGATGAGCGACCAATCTTCGTCTAGACGGCCCCGCTCGGGCGGGGCCGGCAACACTTCCCTGGGGCATCTGTTGATGTCCTGGCTCGGCGGCGGGCGTTCCCGCGACCGGGACGAACTGCGCGAGAGCCTGGTTGAACTGGCCGAGCGCATCGAAGGCGAGGAGGAGGAGCGCGAGGCGCTCGATCCCGCCGAACGCCAGCTGGTGACCAACGTCCTGAAACTGGGCGACCTGACCGTCGAGGACGTGATGGTACCGCGCGCGGACATCATTGCCATCGAGATCTCCACACCCATCGACGCAGCTCTTCACGCCATGGCCGAGGCGGGACATTCCCGGCTGCCGGTCTATCGTGGCACGCTCGACGAGCTGGTCGGTATGGTCCACATCAAGGATGTGGTGGGCCGCCTGGGGGAGACAGGCACGCTGGAGAGCCCGGGACTGGTGCGGGAGGTGCTGTTCGAAGCCCCGTCGAGGCGGGTGCTCGATCTGCTCAACCGCATGCGCACCACCCGCATCCATCTTGCCATCGTGGTGGATGAATACGGTGGCACTGACGGTCTTGTGACGATCGAGGATCTGGTCGAGCAGATCGTCGGCGAGATTGAGGACGAGCACGACGATCTGCAACAGCCGCGGCTGGAGGAAGTTGAAGACGGTGTCTTCGAAGCGGACGCCCGGCTGGACGTCGAGGAACTGGAAGCGCGGCTCGATCGGGTTCTGGTCGATGACGACGAGGATGTCGACACGCTCGGTGGCCTGGTGTTCGCCCTGACCGGCCGTGTACCGGCAGCGGGTGAGACGGTGGAGCATCCGGCGGGGCTGGTCTTCGAGGTTCTGGATGCCGATCCCCGGCGGATCAAGCGGTTGCGTATCCGTGTGACCGCTCCTGAAGCCACGACTGCCGCGTGACTCTGGCTGATCGGGACCGTCCGGCTGCGGGAGGCCGGCTTCATCGCCTTGCCGACCGGGTCGGTAGGCTTGGCGTGCGTGCGCGGCTGGGGCTCGCGGCACTCGCCGGCGGCTTTTCTACGGCGGCACTGCCGCCGGCTGACGCCTGGCCTCTGGGCTTCGTTGCCTTCACCCTGTTCCTCCTTTTGCTCGACGGCGTGCGCGGCCGGCTCTGGCCGGGCTTCTGGACCGGCTGGGCCTTCGGGCTCGGCCAGTTCGCTGCCGGGTTGTACTGGATCGGCGTCGCCTTCTTCGTGGACGCGGCAGCCTTCGGGGCGCTGGCGGTGCCATCGGTTCTGGGGCTTTCCGCCGGGCTTGCGATCTTCACGGGCCTCGTCGGCGTGGTACAGGCCCGCGCGGCCCCTCAGGGCCCGGGACGGGTGCTGTTCCTGGCCGTCGCCTGGATCGTGGCCGAATGGCTGCGCGGCCATATCCTGACGGGATTTCCCTGGAATCTGATCGGCGCCTCTGCCCTTGCCGTCCCGGCCCTGGCGCAGGGGGCTGCAATCGTCGGCACCTATGGCATGGGTCTGCTCGCCGTTGCCGTCTTTGCGGCCCCGGCGCTGCTACTGATCCGGGGGCAGGAGGACCGGCGGCCGGCACTGATGACCGGCGGCCTGATTCTGGCGGTGCTGCTGGGGACGGGCGTGTGGGGTACCCTGCGCCTCGAAACCCATCAGACAGCAACGGTGCCGGGGGTAAAGCTCCGCCTCGTCCAGGCAGCGATCGACCAGAAGGAAAAGTGGCGGGGCGGAATGAAGGCGCAGCATCTGCGCACCCATCTCGATCTGACCCGGGGGCCGGGCTTCGCCACCGTCACTGACGTGATCTGGCCTGAAACCGCGATCGGCTACTATCCCCAGCAGGAAGCCGAGATCCGCGAGGTGCTGGCCCGTGCCGTGCCGCCAGGCGGGTTACTGATAACGGGTGCGCCCCGCGTGGAGTGGACGCCGCCTCCGGCCGGATCGCCCCCGGGAACTGAACCGCAGCCGCGGGTGTTCAATTCGGTCATGGCGATCGATGATCAGGCACGGATCCTGGGCGTCTACGACAAGGCGCATCTGGTCCCCTTCGGCGAATACGTACCGTTGCGCGAGCTAAACCCCTTCCCGAAGCTCACGGCTGGTAGCATCGACTTCACCCCCGGACCGGGGCCGGCGACGTTGGCGCTGCCTGGCCTGCCGCCGGTGAGCCCGCTGATCTGCTATGAGGCGATCTTTCCAGGGGAGGTGACGGCGGGCGCCGCCACCATCCTTCGGCCTGGCTTTTTGCTGAATGTCACCAATGACGGCTGGTTCGGCCTGACGGCCGGGCCACATCAGCATTTTGCCTCGGCGCGGCTGCGGAGTATTGAGGAAGGCTTGCCGCTCGTGCGTGCGGCGAATAACGGCATTTCCGCGATTGTCGATCCGCTGGGGCGGGTCATCGCCTTGCTGGAGCTGGATCGCCGGGGCGTCCTGGACGGGCCGCTGCCGACCGCCCTGCCTCCGACCCTTTATGCCCGTGTCGGTGACGGATCGGTTGCGGTAGTGGGGCTGATCGTTCTGGTGCTCGCTTTTCTCCTTCGCGTTCCACGGAGGAGAAATTGAGGGTGGCTGCATATCTTCCGGATTGAGGAGCGACGTCTTTCGCGTGTGGCGGGTCTGACCGGACGGCGCCGGATCGCATGCCGGTTGTTCGGCTACCTGTCGACGCCGTGGCGCCGGAGCCGGCAATCGGAGCGTGGGCCACATGTCATCAAAGGCGAGTAGGCCTTGCAATGCAACCCGGAATGCGCGTTTCGGGAATTGCGATGCGCGCGCCGGGGTTGACCCATGCCATGGCGTGATGTCATCTATCCGCCTGACAAACGGGCCGGAATTGAAGGCAGCCGTGAGCGAGGAGGGATGAAACGGATGGCGACGCGACTGAACCCAATTGATGCCCATGTCGGTGGCCGGGTGCGGCTCCGCCGCCAGCTCATGGGGCTTAGCCAGGAAAAGCTGGGGCAGCGGGTCGGCCTGACGTTCCAGCAGATTCAGAAATACGAGCGTGGGGCAAACCGTATTGGTGCCGGCCGCTTGTTCCTGATCGCGCATGCACTCAATGTTCCGGTGTCGTTCTTTTACGAAGACGTTGGAACGGTGACGGCCGAAGAAGGCTCTGACGGCATCGACGACGGGTTCGACTGGCTGGTCATGGATGGACCCGAAGCGCAGACCCTGGCCTTCAATTTCTCTCGCATCCGCGACCCGCGTGCGCGTGCGCGGGTCGTCGAACTGGCCCGAACCATCAGTGACGGCCTTGCGACCGCCTCCCAAAAAAGCGCTCTTGATTCCGACGTCGCACCGTGAAAGTTTCATCTGACGACGAAGTTGAAACTTCCGCGTGAATATGTAGGGTGTCGATAGCGCACCCGGCGTAGGCGTGGATGTCGCTACATCGTCCGTGGTCGGATTTGTGCCGCTTGCCGCCACGTTAAACAGTGCGCTAAGTGGGCTTGGTGGTGCGCGGTCGCGTCATCTGCCGAGAACCCAGACGCACGGAGTCCTTAAACTGGCACCGGCGCGGTTGCCGCCCGCACTGGTGCCCGGACCGCGGATTCCGAGTTCGTGGTCCGTCGTCGGTTCTTGAGGGGTTGAACACGCGCCATGGCCCGCAGCAACTATCTTTTTACGAGCGAATCCGTCTCCGAAGGACATCCGGACAAGATCTGTGATCGGATTTCGGATGCGGTGCTTGATCATCTGCTTGCCGCAGACCCGTATTCCCGCGTCGCATGCGAGACGCTCGCCACCACCAACCGCGTGGTGATCGCAGGCGAGATCCGCTCGCACGGCGACACGTCTCCGGCAACGATCGAGCGTGTCGCCAGAGAGGTGATCCGCGACATCGGCTACGAACAGGACGGCTTTCACTGGAACACGGCGAAGGTCGAGGTCCTGCTGCATGAACAGTCGGCTGACATCGCCATGGGCGTGGATGCCACGGGCAACAAGGACGAGGGTGCCGGCGACCAGGGTATCATGTTCGGCTATGCCTGCCGCGAGACCGATGCGCTGATGCCGGCGCCGATCCATTATGCCCACACCATCCTGCGCAACCTGCGCACGGCCCGCCGTTCGGGCGATATCTCGGTGCTCGGCCCCGATGCCAAGAGCCAGGTAACGCTGGAATATGTGGACGGCAAGCCGGTCCGCGCGACCTCGATCGTGCTGTCGACCCAGCATCTGGCATCGGCGTCGCAGGAGGATGTCCGCGCGGCCGTCCTGCCGGTGATCGAGGCCTCGCTGCCGTCCGGCTGGATGTGCGACGATGCCGGGCTCTACATCAACCCGACCGGCAACTTCGTGATCGGCGGTCCCGACGGTGATGCCGGCCTCACCGGCCGCAAGATCATCGTCGACACCTATGGTGGTGCCGCTCCTCATGGCGGCGGCGCATTCTCGGGCAAGGATCCCACCAAAGTCGACCGCTCGGCTGCCTATGCCGCACGCTATCTGGCGAAGAATGTGGTGGCAGCCGGCCTTGCCGATCGCTGCACCATTCAGCTTGCCTATGCGATCGGCGTCTCGCACCCGCTGTCGGTCTATGTCGATACCTACGGCACCGGCCAGGTCGACGAGGCTAAGCTTGAGAAGGCGCTCCGCGAAGCGATGAACCTGACGCCCCGTGGCATTCGCGAACATCTGAAGCTGAACCGGCCGATTTTCGGCCGGACGGCGGCCTATGGTCATTTCGGCCGTGACCCCGAGGCCGATGGCGGCTTCTCGTGGGAGAAGACCGACCTCGCCGACACGATCAAGCAGCTTGTGCTCTGATCCCCATTCGTGCGATCAGCGGGGCGGCGGCCGGCAACGGCCGCCGCCCCGTTGCGTTTTCGACCCGATCTTCAGCCGCAAGCCGGACCCGTGCCGACGATGACCAGCGCCGACGATACCCGGACCACCGGGACCGAGACCGCAGCGGATGCTGCCGGTGAGAGCATGGGCCGCCGCCATTTTGGCCGGCGGGTGGGGCGTCCGCTCAAGGCCGGGCGCAGCCGGGCAATGGAAGAAACCCTGCCCGAGCTGGCGATCGATCTGCCGGAGCCGGGCACGCAACTGGACCCCGCCCGGCTGTTCGATCGGCCGATGCGCGAAATCGCAGTCGAGATCGGCTTTGGCGGCGGCGAGCATCTGATTGCCCGGGCCGAGGCCGAGCCGGATACCGGCTTCATCGGCTGCGAGCCCTATATCGGGGGTATGTCGGCCTTCCTGGTGGAGCTGGAGCGTCGCGGCCTGCGCAATGTCCGGGTGCTGGGCGATGATGCGGCAAAGCTGCTCGATGCCCTGCCCGATGCCTCGCTTGCCCGCGTTTATCTGCTGTTTTCCGACCCCTGGCCCAAGCGTCGCCACAATAAGCGCCGCTTCATCCAGACGGAGACGGTCGCAGGTCTCGCCCGGGTGATCCGGCCGGGCGGCCGGCTGATCGCAGCCACCGACCACACCGATCTTTGTGCCTGGACGCTTGCTCATGTTCGCGCCCATCCCGATTTCGTCTGGGAGGCCCGCCGGCCGGGCGACTGGCAGCGGCGGCCGGAAGGCCAGATCGAGACCCGCTATGAGGCGAAGGCCCGCGCTGCCGGGCGCGTGCCGGTGTTCATGAGTTTCCAGCGCTCTTGACCGTATCGCAGGGCGGATCTGCAACCGCTGCGCATCCCCGGGGCGGTATGCTGTGGATAAACCCCTTGCGGTTCCGCGACATATGCGTATATTGACCAGCGTCCGCGATTGCGGACCGCCGGCGATCCCGCCAGCGCCCAAGCCGACGAGCCATCCGCCCCGGTGAGGGAGTGGCAGGGTCCGTCAGGACGAGGGCCCGCCGGTGGTCGCGGTCACATGCAGCTTCCGCCGGGTGGGCCTTGCAAGCCCGCCTTTTTTTATTGTGCCGCGTCGGACCGCCGCCCCGAGAGGGTTCGCGAGTCGCCCCGCCACCGGAGGAGCGCATGGACGTCGTTCGTCGTATCACGGAGTTGATCGAGCCGGCCGTCGGCGATCTCGGTTACGAGATCGTGCGGGTGACCTTTCGTTCCGGCGTTAATGCCACGCTCCAGATCATGGCGGAGCGGGTGGACGGTCAGCCGATGACGGTGGACGACTGCGCTGAAATCAGCCACGTGGTATCGGCCCTGCTCGACGTCGAGGACCCCATCACCGAGGCCTATTCGCTGGAGGTCAGTTCGCCTGGCATCGACCGGCCGTTGACCCGGCTGAAGGATTTCGAGCGCTTCGCCGGCTTCGAGGCCAAGATGGAACTGCGGCGACCGCATGACGGACGCAAACGATTCCGCGGCCGGCTGGCCGGCGTGCGTGAGGGCGGTCTGGTGGCCATCCGCCTTGATGACGGGTCGGAACCGGCCCTGCCATTCGACGAGATTTCGTCGGCGAAGCTCATCCTGACCGATGAACTCATCGCCGCCGTTCAGGACAACCGGAGCTGAGTGCGCCCATGGACATCAACTTCAACACCGGCCCGGTCCGGCACGAGCTGCTTCAGGTCGCCGATGCGGTTGCCCGCGAGAAGTCGATCGACCGCGATGCCGTGCTCGAGGCGATGGAGCAGGCCATCCAGACCGCCGGGCGCCGCAAATACGGCCAGGACCACGACATCCGCGCGACGATCGACCGCAAGACTGGCGAAATCCGGCTCTATCGCTACACCCAGGTGGTGGACGAGGTCGAGGACGAGGCGACCCAGATGTCGGTAGCCGACGCCCGCCACCGCAAGCCTGATGCCGCCCCCGGCGATTTCCTGGTCGATCCGCTGCCGCCGATCGATTTCGGCCGCATCGCTGCACAGACCGCCAAGCAGGTGATCGTGCAAAAGGTGCGCGAGGCCGAGCGTCAGCGCCAGTTCGACGAGTTCAAGGACCGCGTCGGCGAGATCATCAACGGTATCGTCAAGCGCGCCGAGTATGGCAGCGTCGTGGTCGATCTGGGCCGCGCCGAGGCCGTGATGCGCCGCGACGAGCTGCTCCCGCGCGAGAGCTTCCGTGTCGGCGACCGCGTGCGCGCCTATATCTACGCCGTGCGTGAAGAGCCCCGGGGCCCGCAGATCTTCCTGTCGCGTACCCATCCGCAGTTCATGGCGAAGCTCTTCGCTCAGGAAGTGCCGGAAATCTACGACGGCATCATCGAGATCAAGGGCTGCGCCCGCGACCCCGGATCGCGCGCCAAGATCGCAGTGACCAGCCACGACAGCAGCATCGACCCGGTCGGCGCCTGCGTGGGTATGCGCGGCTCGCGCGTGCAGGCGGTTGTGGCCGAGCTGCAGGGCGAGAAGATCGATATCATT
Organism: Tistrella mobilis; assembly: GCF_041468085.1. Lineage (NCBI taxonomy): Bacteria > Pseudomonadati > Pseudomonadota > Alphaproteobacteria > Geminicoccales > Geminicoccaceae > Tistrella > Tistrella mobilis. The sequence goes on from NZ_CP121017.1 coordinate 4,891,778, forward strand.
CCCTGGTCTCCCGATCCGGCCACCTTCCTGGTGAATGCCCTGGCCCCGGCCGAGGTCGCCAAGGTGGTGATGGACGAAGACACCCAGCGCATCGAGGTCGTGGTTCCCGACGAGCAGCTGTCGCTCGCGATCGGTCGCCGCGGGCAGAATGTGCGTCTGGCGTCTCAGCTGACCGGCTGGGATATCGACATCGTGACCGAGACCGAGGAGTCGGAGCGGCGTCAGGAAGAGTTCCGCGAGCGCTCGCGGCTGTTCATCGAGGCGCTGAACGTCGACGAGGTGATCGCCCAGCTGCTGGTGACCGAAGGCTTCGAGTCGATCGAGGAGATCGCCTTCGTCGCGGAAGACGAGCTGTCGGGCATAGAGGGCTTCGACCCGGATGTCGCAGCCGAACTTCAGAACCGCGCTCAGATCTTCCTTGAAGCCCGTGATCGTCAGATGGACGACAAGCGCCGCGAGTTGGGCGTTGAGGATGCCGTGGCCGAGATCGAGGGCATGACGCCTGTCATGCTGGCGAGCCTGGGTGAGAAGGGGATCAAGACGCTCGACGATCTGGCCGATCTGGCCGGCGATGAGCTGATCGAGATTCTGCCTGCCGGCACGATCGACGAAGCGGAAGCGAACCGGATCATCATGGCCGCGCGTGCCCATTGGTTCGAGGGCGAAGACGCCCCCGAAGCCGATGCCGCCCCCGCGGGTGACAGCGAGGCCTGAGCAGACCGTGATGGTGCAAGGCGTAATGGCGGATGAGAGCGCGATGACGGATACGGCGGCGGATCTGCCGACCGATGGCGGTCCGCGTGATCGTGCGCCCGAGCGCCGCTGCATTGCGACCGGACAGAGCGGATCGCCGGACGGCATGATCCGTTTCGTCGTCGCCCCGGGCGGCGACGTGGTCGCCGACATGGACGGCCGCCTGCCCGGACGGGGCGCCTGGGTGACTGCCCGGGCCGATCTGCTGGAGCAGGCGATCCGCCGGAAGGCCTTTCCCCGGGCCTTCAAGGCACCGGTGAAGGCCGGTGAAGATCTGATCGGGACGGTCGAGCGATTGCTAACCGCCCGGTGTTTGGAATATCTTGGGCTCGGCCGCCGGGCGGGAGCGGTTGTTGCCGGATACGAAAAAGTGCGGGCCTGGCTCGATGCCGGGACCGTCGGTGCCGTGTCTCTGGCATCTGATGCCGGAGACGTGGCCGTATCCCGCATGGGGGCGCTGAAGGGCGTTCCCGTCGTAGCATTGTTGACGCGTGACGAGATGGGCCGCGCTCTCGGACGCGAGAACGCGGTCAACGTCGCAATTGCCGAAGGACGGCTCGCGGAGCGTTTCCTGGCGGAAGCCGGGCGCCTCGCGGGTTTCAGGGATGCCCCCTACCCTGTCGACCGGGTGTCGGCCGGCTTGAGAGAGAACGGATAACCGGAGCGATATGAGCGAGACCAACGAGGACGGCCAGAAGAAGGCGCTCAGCCTGTCGGGAGCCGGGCGTCTTGAGCTGAGGAGGAAGCCTGCGGGCGAAGGCGCGCAGGTTCGCCAGAACTTCTCGCACGGCCGTTCCAAGACCGTGACGGTCGAGGTCAAGCGCAAGCGGACCGTGTCGGTGCCCGAGCAGGGCGGCCGGGGCGGTTCCGGCGGCGGTCGCGGACGTGCGCGCGGCGCCGCCGCTGACGGCGGCCTGACGCAGGACGAGCGGGATGTGCGCCTGAGGGCGCTGGAACAGGCGATCCAGGACCAGAAGCGCCGGGCCGAGGAAGAGGTCCGTCGTGCCGAAGAAGAGGCGCGGCGCAAGGTCGAAGAGGAAGCCCGTCGCAAGATCGAGGAAGAGGCCAGGAAGAAGGCCGAGGAAGAGGCGCGCAAGGCGGCCGAGGAAGCCGCCCGCAAGGCGGCCGAAGAGGCTGCCCGTCGCGCGGCCGAGGAAGCTGCTGCGGCCGCTGCCGCCGCCGCCCGTCCCCAGCCGGTAGTTGAGGCCCAGCCCGAGCGTGAGGTCCGCGCGGAGCGGCCGCGCAGCGAACGCCCCGATTTCCGCAGTGGCGACCGCCCGGGTGGTGATCGTCCGCGTGGTGATCGTCCGGACTTCCGCAGTGGCGACCGCCCGGGCGGCGATCGCCCGCGTGGTGACCGTCCCGATTTCCGCAGTGGTGACCGCCCGGGTGGCGATCGTCCGCGCGGCGATCGTCCGGACTTCCGCAGCGGTGATCGTCCGCGTGGTGATCGCCCCGTCGGTGACCGCCCGGGTGGCGATCGTCCGCGTGGCGACCGTCCCGATTTCCGCAGTGGCGACCGTCCGGGTGGCGATCGTCCGCGTGGCGACCGCCCCGATTTCCGCAGTGGTGACCGTCCGGGCGGCGATCGTCCGCGTGGCGACCGTCCCGATTTCCGCAGTGGCGACCGCCCGGGTGGCGATCGTCCGCGCGGCGACCGTCCCGACTTCCGTAGCGGCGATCGCCCGGGTGGCGATCGCGGTCCGCGCCCTGAACGGCCGGCCGGTGCCGGGCGTCCGCCGGCGGGTGCCGCTCCGGCGGTGCCTGCGACCCCGCTGGACGAGGATGCCGAGCGCGCCCGGGCCCGGGCCGCGGAGCGTGCCCGTGAGCGTAAGGTGGAGCGCGACGAGGAAGAGAGCCGCGCCAAAGCCGCAAGCAAGCGCGCTGCCCCGACCCCGCGTACCACCGACGATCGTCGTCGTGGCGGCAAGGGCGACATCAAGCGTCTGGTCGACGGTGACGAGAGTGAGCGTCAGCGCAGCCAGGCCGCGATGCGTCGCCAGCGTGAGCGCATGCGTCGGGCCGGTCGTCAGGCCGAGCCGCAGGCCCGTGTGGTCCGCGACGTCATCGTGCCCGAGGTGATCTCGGTGCAGGAACTGGCGAACCGCATGGCCGTTCGCGGTGCCGACGTCATCAAGAAGCTGATGACGCTGGGCGTGATGGCCACCATCAATCAGGCGATCGATGCGGACACGGCCGAACTGGTCGCGACCGAATTCGGTCACCGGGTGAAGCGGGTTGCCGAGGACGACGTCGAGCTGGGCATCCTGGGTGTCGAGGATACCGATGACGATCTGACCCCCCGGGCGCCGGTCGTCACCGTCATGGGCCATGTCGACCACGGCAAGACCTCGCTGCTCGACGCGCTGCGCAAGACCGATGTCGTGGCCCGCGAGGCCGGCGGCATCACCCAGCATATCGGCGCCTATCAGGTCGAGCTCGAGACCGGTGACCACGTCACCTTCCTCGACACGCCGGGCCATGCGGCCTTCACCGCCATGCGTGCCCGCGGCGCCCAGGTCACCGACATCGTGGTCCTGGTGGTCGCGGCCGATGACGGCGTGATGCCGCAGACCGTCGAGGCGATCAATCACGCCAAGGCGGCCGGTGTGCCGATCGTGGTTGCGATCAACAAGATCGACAAGCCGGGCGTGAATCCGGAACGGGTGCGCAACGAGCTGCTCCAGCACGAACTGGTCCTGGAAGAGCTGGGCGGCGACGTGATCGCCGTCGAGGTCTCGGCCAAGACCGGCAAGAACCTGGACAAGCTGCTGGAAGCGATCCTGCTGCAGGCCGAGGTTCTGGAACTGCGTGCCAACACCGATCGCGCCGCCCAGGGCGCCGTGGTCGAGGCGAAGCTCGACAAGGGCCGCGGCCCGGTCGCGACCGTGCTGGTCCAGAAGGGCACGCTCAAGACCGGCGACGCCTTCGTGGTCGGCAGCCAGTGGGGCCGTGTGCGCGCGCTGATCGACGACAAGGGCCGCAAGGTCGAGGAAGCCGGGCCGTCGGTGCCGGTGGAAATCCTGGGTCTCCAGGGCGTTCCGCAGGCCGGCGACGAGCTGGTGGTGGTCGAGGACGAGCGCAAGGCGCGCGAGATTTCGGCCTTCCGTTCGGAGCGCGAGCAGCGCGCCCGTGCCGCAACTGCCCTGGGGGCCCGCGGCACGGTCGAGCAGATGCTCTCCGAGATCTCGGCCGGTTCCAAGAAGGAGCTGGCGGTGCTGGTCAAGGCCGACGTGCAGGGGTCGCTGGAAGCAATCACCGCCACGCTGGCCAAGCTCGGCAACGAAGAGGTCGCGGTGCGCATGCTGCACGGCGCGGTGGGCGGCATCAACGAGTCGGACATCACGCTGGCGCAGGCAAGCAACGCCCTGATCATCGGCTTCAACGTCCGTGCCAACGCCCAGGCCCGCGATCTGGCCCGCCAGGCTGGTCTGGAACTGCGCTACTACTCGGTCATCTACGATCTGACCAACGACGTGAAGAGCATGCTGGAAGGCATGCTGTCGCCGATCCGTCGCGAGACGATCACCGGTCAGGCCGAGATCCGCGAGGTCTTCGCCATCACCAAGGTCGGCAAGATCGCGGGTTGTTCCGTCACCGAGGGCTATGTCCGCCGCGACAGCAAGGTGCGCCTGCTCCGCGACGACGTGGTCATCCACGAGGGCTCGCTCAGCTCGCTCAAGCGCTTCAAGGACGATGTCCGTGAGGTCCGGGCTGGCCAGGAATGCGGTATGGCCTTCGAGAACTATCAGGATCTGCGTGCCGGCGACGTCATCGAGGCCTATGAGGTCGAGGAGATCGCCGCCGAGCTCAAGACCCCGGTCTGAGCCGCAGAGCCGGAAATGACCGCGATGCGGGCCGGCCGGGATCCTTCCCGGCCGGCCCGCACGCATTCCGACCCATTCTTTCGATGAACGGCAGGGAAGCCATGTCCAAACGCGCCCAGGGCGCTGCCGGTCCCAGCCAGCGCCAGCTTCGCGTCGGTGAACAGATCCGCCAGGTCCTGGCGGAACTGCTGATGCGCGGCGAAACCCACGATCCCGATCTCGACGGCCGGCCGATTACGGTCAGCGAGGTGCGCATGACTCCGGACCTGCGTACCGCCACCGCCTATGTCTCGCCGCTGGGCCTGGACAGCGACGGTGCCGACATCGTGATCAAAGCGCTCGCCCGTTCTGCCTCGACGCTCCAGCGGGGCATCGGCCGGCAGGTTTCGCTCAAATTCACGCCCCGGCTGCTGTTCCGGCTCGATACCGGCTTCGACTATGCCGCTCATATCGACCGCCTGCTGGCCAAGCCGGTGATCCGCCGCGACCTCGACGACGAGGATGACGTGGCGGAGGATCATGTGGCAGAGGACGGCGACCGGGAGGATTGAGCGCGTGGCACGCCGACGCCGCGGCCTGCCGATCGACGGCTGGCTCGCCATCGACAAGCCCGAGGGCATGAGTTCAGCACAGGCAGTCGCGGCCGTGAAGCGGCTGACCGGGGCCGCCAAGGTCGGCCATGCCGGCACGCTGGATCCGCTGGCCTCGGGCGTGCTGCCGATAGCGCTGGGCGAGGCGACCAAGACGGTCGCCCATGCCATGGACGGCGCGAAGGAATATATCTTCGACCTACACTGGGGCGAGGCCCGGGCCACCGACGACCGCGAGGGCGAGGTGCTGGAGACCAGCGATCATCGTCCCGACGCCGCGGCGATCCGTGCGGCCCTGCCGGACTTCCTGGGCGAGATCGACCAGGTGCCGCCGGCCTATTCGGCGATCAAGCTGGCCGGCCGGCGCGCCTATGCGCTGGCCCGGGCCGGTGAGACGCCCGAGATGCCGGTGCGCCGGGTGCGGATCGATGCGTTGGAACTGCTGGAGATCCTGGACGCGGACCATGCCCGCTTCCGGCTGGCCTGCGGCAAGGGCACTTATGCCCGGGCGGTGGGCCGTGATCTGGCGCTGGCACTCGACACGGTCGGACACCTGTCGATGCTGCGGCGGACCCGGTCGGGCGCATTCGGCGAAGCCCATGCAATCACTCTGGAAAAGCTCGAAGCGCTCGTGCATAGTGCCGCGCTCGACACCCATCTGTTTCCGGTCGAGACCGCGCTGGACGACATCCCGGCGCTGGCCCTGACCGGTCCCGAAGCCGATGCGCTCAGAAACGGGCGCCCGCTGCGGGATATGGCCGTTCCCGAAGGACGACTGGTTCGTGCGACGCTCGACGGGCGCCTGGTGGCGCTCGCCCGGGCCGAGGACGGATTGCTTCGTTCGGTGCGCGGCTTCAACCTCGGCGCCACCAGCGCCGCCTGATCAAGGAAGGACACCCGATGTCGATCACCAAGTCGCGCAAGACCGAGCTGGTCACCGAATATGCCCGCGGCACCAATGACACCGGTTCGCCGGAAGTCCAGGTCGCGATCCTGACCGAGCGGATCCGCAACCTGACCGAACACTTCAAGACCCATGCCAAGGATATCCACTCCCGGCGCGGCCTGCTGAAGATGGTCAGCCAGCGCCGCAAGCTGCTGGACTATCTGCGTCGCAACGACGAGGCCCGGTACAAGGAAGTCATCCAGCGCCTGGGTCTGCGTAAGTGATCTGATGGCCGGAGGGGGGGCGATCGCGTCCCCCCTTTTGTCATCCGGGGCCACCTGACGCACGGGGGTGTGTCCTATCGCAGCGGATGGATCTGCCATCCGCCGCCGTGCGGGAGATTAAAGGGGGAGAGGACCCGCTCCCCGGCCGACGGATCCACCGGGATCCGCCTCTGGTCGAACCGGGTCCCGGCTCGCGGCTGTCATGGGATGGCGCGCGGCATGTCGTCGCCGTCGGGGCAGGTGGAGTGATCAGGAACCCCCGACGGAGCATGCGGCCGGTCCGGATTTCGTTCCGGATGCGGCCGCGACGCGGATCGCCGCCCGGCCGGATGAGGCCGGGAACGCGCCCCGGAACGAGAACGGGCGCAAGGTCAGGCGGTCCGCCCGCGGGACCCCCCGTCCCGGCAGATGGCCGGGCGATGGGCAGAAACGTTCGGGATGTTGGAGGCCAGGGTCCGGCGGAGCCCGGCCCGCAACACCCGGAGCGCCCCGCCGATGGAATGGAAGAGAGAGACGAGATGTTTACGATCTATCGCAAGGAAGTCATGTGGGCGGGGCGCAAGCTCACCTTCGAGACCGGGCGGATTGCGCGCCAGGCCGATGGTGCCGTGCTCGCCACCTACGGTGAGACTGCCGTGCTGGCGACGGTGGTCGCCGCCCGCGAGCCGAAGCCCGGCGTCGACTTCTTTCCGCTGACGGTCAATTACCAGGAGAAGGCTTTCGCCGCGGGCAAGATCCCCGGCGGCTTCTTCAAGCGTGAGGGCCGCCCGAACGAGAAGGAGACGCTGACCTCGCGTCTCATCGATCGCCCGATCCGCCCGATGTTCGCCGATGGCTATCGCAACGAGACGCAGATCATCTGCACCGTGCTGAGCCACGACACCGAGAATGACCCCGACATCGTGTCGATGGTGGCAGCCTCTGCCGCTCTGACCATTTCGGGCGTGCCTTTCCTGGGGCCGATCGCCGGCGCACGTGTCGGTTACATCAATGGCGAGTACGTGCTGAACCCGCTGCGCTCGCAGATGGGCGACACCGCGCTCGACCTGGTTGTCGCCGGTACCGACGAAGCCGTGCTGATGGTTGAATCCGAGGCCAAGGAGCTGACCGAAGAGGTTATGCTGGGCGCGGTGATGTTCGGTCATGAAGGCTTCCAGCCGGTGATCGATGCGATCATCGACCTCGCCGAGGAGTGCGCCAAGGACCCCTGGCCGCTGCCCGAGAACCCGGCCGCCAAGGCCGTGGCAGCCCGTGTCGAGGCCGTGGCCCGTCCGGGTCTGGAAGAGGCCTATCGCCAGGTTGTGAAGCAGCAGCGCCAGCTGGCGGTCAAGGCGGTCAAGGAGAAGACCGTCGAGACCCTGGTCGCCGGCGAGGGCCTTGAAGCCCAGCTGGTCTCCGGTGCGTTCAAGGCGCTCGAAGCCAAGATCGTCCGTGGCCGGATCCTGAAGGAAGGCGTGCGCATCGACGGCCGCGACCTGAAGACCGTCCGTCCGATCGTCTCGGAAGTGGGTGTGCTGTCGCGGGCCCACGGCTCGACGCTGTTCACCCGCGGCGAGACCCAGGCGCTGGTGGTCACCACGCTGGGTACGGGCCAGGACGAGCAGATCATGGACATGCTTGAGGGCGAATACCGCGAGCACTTCCTGCTGCACTACAACTTCCCGCCCTATTCGGTGGGTGAAGCCAGCCCGATGCGCAGCCCCGGCCGCCGTGAGATCGGCCATGGCAAGCTGGCCTGGCGGGCGCTGCGCGCCGTGCTCCCCGAGAAGTCGGCCTTCCCCTACACGATTCGCATCGTGTCGGAGATCACCGAGTCGAACGGCTCGTCGTCGATGGCCACCGTCTGCGGCAGCTCGCTGTCGATGATGGATGCGGGCGTGCCGCTGGCGCGACCCGTCGCCGGCATCGCCATGGGTCTGATCAAGGAAGATGACGGCTTCGCGGTGCTGAGCGACATCCTCGGCGACGAGGATCATCTTGGCGACATGGACTTCAAGGTGGCCGGCACCGATCAGGGCATCACGGCCCTGCAGATGGACATCAAGATCACCGGCATCACCGAAGAGATCATGAAGGTCGCGCTGGGCCAGGCGCGCGACGGCCGTCTGCACATTCTGGGCCGTATGGCCGAGGCGTTGGGCGGTGCGCGTGAGGAGGTCAGCTCCAATGCGCCGCGGATCACGACCATCTCGATCCCCAAGGACAAGATCCGCGAAGTGATCGGCACCGGCGGTAAGGTGATCCGCGAGATCACCGAGCAGACCGGCGCCAAGGTCGATATCGAGGATGACGGCACCATCCGCGTCGCCGCGGTGGACGGCAAGGCGATGGATGCCGCGATCAACTGGATCAAGGGCATCGTGGCGGAGCCCGAGGTCGGCACCATCTACACCGGCAAGGTGGTGAAGGTGGTCGAGTTCGGCGCCTTCGTGAACTTCATCGGCACCCGCGACGGCCTGGTCCACATCTCGGAGCTGTCGGCCCAGCGGGTCAACCAGGTCACCGACGTGATCAACGAGGGTGACGAGGTGAAGGTCAAGGTGCTCGGCATCGACGACCGCGGCAAGGTGAAGCTCTCGATGCGCGTCGTCGATCAGGCGACCGGCGAGGAGCTGCCCGATACCCGTGAGCCTCGCGAACCCCGCGGCGATCGCGAGCCGCGTGGCGATCGTGAGCCCCGCGGTGACCGCGAGCCGCGTGGCGACCGCGAGCCCCGTGGTGACCGGGATCGCGGCGACCGTCCGCGCAAGCCCCGCGGCCCGCGCTGATCGCGCGGCCCCGCATTCCGTGATATGACGACGCGCCGGCCGGTGGCCTTCCCTTCAGGAAATCGCCGGCCGGCGTCGCCATGTCTGCCGACTGCCTCGCTTCCAGGGCGCGTGCCTGCGGGTGCGGTGCAAAAAACCACGGCGGGCAGGGCTGGACTTCATGGAAAACCATGGCCAGTTAACCGGCGAACCTGCCCAAGGCCTGGTCCCGAGGCCCGGCCATGGGCGGATCGGTTCGAACGCATCGGCGCGGATCGGACGGCGGAACCGCCGGCCCGGGCCGTCGCTTTGAACAAAAAGAACGCAAGGACGAGTAGCGGAGGCATCGTGAAGCCCTTGAACCCCATCCTCCTGTCCGGACGGGAAGTCCTGCCCTTGGTCGAAGGCGGGAAAGGTGTCGCCGTGTCGAACGGCGAAAGCTCCGGCGCGTGGGCTGCAGCCGGCGGCGTGGGGACGTTTTCGGGTGTGAATGCCGACAGTTTCGACGCCGACGGCCGCCCGATCCCGCAGACCTATTACGGCAAGACCCGCCGCGAGCGGCATGGCGAGCTGGTGGCCTACGGCATCCGCGGCGGCATCACCCAGGCGCGCATCGCCCACGAGCTGGCGGGCGGCGAAGGCCGGATCCACGTCAATGTGCTGTGGGAGATGGGTGGCGCCGAGACGGTGCTTCAGGGCGTGCTGGAAGGGGCCAAAGGCCTGATCCACGGCGTGACCTGTGGCGCCGGCATGCCCTATCGCGTGGCCCAGATTGCCGCCGAGCACGGGGTCTACTACTACCCGATCGTCTCGTCGGCCCGCGCCTTCCGGGCGCTGTGGAAGCGTGCCTATCATCGCTTTGCCGAGTACCTTGGCGGCGTGGTGTACGAGGATCCGTGGCTTGCCGGCGGCCATAACGGCCTGTCGAATGCCGAGGACCCGCGCGAGCCGCAGTCGCCCTATCCGCGTGTGCGGGAACTGCGGGAGCTGATGAAAGAGATCGGCATCCCCAACGTGCCGATCATCATGGCCGGCGGCGTCTGGTATCTGCGCGAGTGGGAGCACTGGCTGGATGACCCCGAGGTGGCGCCGGTGGCGTTCCAGTTCGGTACCCGGCCGCTGCTCACCAAGGAGAGCCCGATTTCCGACGCCTGGAAAGAGCGGCTGCGGACGCTGAAGCCGGGGGATGTCTATCTGCACCGCTTCAGCCCGACCGGCTTCTATTCCTCGGCGGTCAACAACGACTTCCTGCAGGAGCTCCGCGGCCGCAGCGATCGCCAGATCGCGTACACCACCGAGCCCGTGGGCGATCATGAGGTGGCGCTGCCGATCGGTGCGCGCGGCCGTCCGGTCTATGTCACGGCGCATGATTTCGAACGCGCCCAGGGCTGGATCGCCGACGGTCATACCGAAGCGATGAAGACCCCGGACAGCACGCTGATCTTCGTCGACCCTGCCGCGGCGAAGCAGATCCATATCGATCAGATCGACTGCATGGGGTGCCTGTCGGCCTGCCAGTTCAGCAACTGGGCGGCCAACGAGAAGGGCACCACCGGCCGTCGGGCCGATCCGCGCAGTTTCTGCATCCAGAAAACGCTTCAGAACATCGCCCATGGCTCGGATGTCGAGCACGAGCTGATGTTCGCCGGCCACAACGCCTATCGTTTCGCCGAAGATCCGTTCTACTCGAACGGCTTCGTCCCGACCGTGCGTCAGCTCGTCGAACGCATCCGCACCGGTGACTGATGTGCATCTTCCGGCCGGAGATCGGGGGGCTTCCCCGGTCTCCGGCCTTGCACTCAGAATGGAACGCACCTAAATTCCTGGCTAACTGACCGTCCCTACGCGACTTTCCCATGGCGCGTCGCGGACCTTCAACAAGACGAGAGCCGGGAATGTCCACCAACCGCACCTATACCGCCGTGCTCGAGAAGCTCAAGGCCGCCGGTCTCCGGCCGACCAAGCAGCGTCTCGCTCTGGCGCGCCTGCTGCTCGACGGCACCGACCGTCATGTGACGGCCGAAGAGCTGCACCGCGAGGCGCAGGCGGCGGCGCTCCCGGTGTCGCTGGCCACCGTGTACAATACGCTGCACCAGTTCACCCAGGCTGGGCTGCTGCGCGAGCTGGTCGTCGACAGCGGCCGGTCCTATTTCGACACCAATGTCAGCCACCATCATCATTTCTTCTATGAAGACGGCGGCCATCTCCAGGACATCCCCGGGGATGCGGTCCAGATCGCCCGTCTGCCCGAACCGCCGGGCGATGCCTCCATCGCCCGTGTCGACGTGATCATCCGCGTCCGCTGATGCCCGGCATGGGGGCGGGGCGGCGGGATCACGAACCGGAGAGCCACGGAGCCAGTACCCCATGACCGACCGTTCCGACGACCGCATCCCGGCCGCCGAACCGCCGCTTGGCGGCACGCGCACCGAGGCCAATCTGATCCGGGCCTTTATGTCTGAAGCGGCCGCCAATCGCCGCTTCCTCTATTTCGCCCGTCAGGCCGATATCGAGGGCTTCAACGACGTGGCCGCGGTGTTCCGGTCGATTGCCGAGGGCGAGACCGGTCATGCCCTGGGCCATCTGGAATTCCTGGAAGAGGCGGGGGGCGACCCGGCGACCGGGCTTCCCATCGGCACGACCCCGGAAAATCTCCGCGCCGCGATTGCGAGCGAGGAAGAGGACGCGACCGGCGTCTATCCCGAAATGGCGCGTGTGGCCCGCGAAGAGGGCCAGATCGAAGCAGCGGAGTGGTTCGAGACCCTTGCCCGTGCAGAGCGTGCCCATGCGGCGCGGTTCCGGCGCTCGCTCATCAGCCTGGAAGAGAGTCTGGACGAGACGGTGCCCGAGGGTGATGACCACGGCGCCTGACGGCGCCGTGTCTCCGGCATCAATGGAAATCTTCGTCCGGGTAGACGCCCCAGATCTCGTCGCGGCGGATCCATGCGCGGGTGTTGGCGATATCCATCTCGCACCAGTTCCGCTCGCAGGCCATCAGCCGGCCAACGACGCCCGGCTCTGCGCGCAGCAGCGGCACGGCATCGGCGGCGGGGCGGTTGTAGAGCGTGCGGACCTCCCCCTGAATGATGGCGGTGCGCCGGCCCGACAGCAGGCTCATATGTGCCCAGCCCTCGGCCCCCTCGACATCGCGGATCTTGCGCCAGTTTTCGTATTCGGCGGTCACTTCGACCGGCAGGTCCTTGCGATTGTAGATCGCAGCCACCGGATAGCGGGTGCCGGGGCCGGTGCGGACATTGACCTCGGCAGAGCGCAGTGACACGAAACGCGGGAGCGGCGGCCGTTCGGCACTGCGGCCGACCCATTTGGCGCCGCCTTCGTCTTCGGCCGGGGCATCCTTCGCCTCTTCGGCGGTGGGCGCATCGGCGGCGCCGGCCGTGAAGAACAGCGCGGCGCCTCCGATCATGGCCAGGCAGACGAACAGCGTCAGCAGGAAGGCGAAACGGGGGCGGGCGGTGATGCGGTCGGGCATGAGAGGGATCGGTCCTGAAGGGCGGGCCTGAAAGCATAAGTGCGGCGCCGGCCGGCGGCCACCCTGGTCAAGGAGCGCCCTGCCGGGGCTTTCCAGACCTTACGCTGCAGGGGATCGTCACGCAATCGGTCGGCCGGTTTGTATCGCACCGGCCGATTTGCTAAGAAAGGGGGACCGGGCGGGTGCCGTCGGGCAGGGCGCCAGATGCGGGGTCGTTCCTGCGCCCGGCACAGGACGCCTGGATAATACGCCCCGGGGCCGGACGCTGGGCGGCCGCAAGGTGGGCGGTCTATGGGAGAGTGTCGATGGTGAAGCCGAAGCCGGTGGTTGTGGTCACCCGCAAGCTGCCCGAGCAGATCGAGACGCGCATGATGGAGCTGTTCGACACGCGGCTCAATCATGACGACGTCGCGTTCGGGCAGGACAAGCTGATCGAGGCGGTCAAGACCGCCCATGTGCTTGTACCCACGGTGACCGACCGGATCGATGCCGGCGTGCTCGCCCATGCCGGGCCGCAGCTGCGGCTGATCGCCAATTTCGGCAACGGCACCGACCATATCGATCTCGCCACGGCGCGTCAGCGCGGCATCACCGTCACCAACACGCCCGACGTGCTGACGGAAGATACCGCCGACATGACGATGGCGCTGATCCTGGCGGTGGCACGGCGCGTGCCGGAAGGCGAGCGCATGGTCCGCAAGGGTGAGTGGAACGGCTGGAGCCCCACCCACATGCTCGGCCGCCGGATCTGGGGCAAGCGCCTGGGCATCATCGGCATGGGCCGTATCGGCCGTGCGCTGGCCCGCCGTGCCCGCGGTTTCGGCCTGTCGATCCACTATCACAATCGCAACCGTCTGCACGCCGATATCGAAGGACCGCTTGAGGCGACCTATTGGGAAAGCCTCGACCAGATGCTGGCCCGGATGGACATCGTATCGGTCAACTGCCCGCACACGCCGGCTACCTATCATCTGCTGTCGGCACGGCGGCTGAGACTGCTGAAGAAGGACGCCTATGTCGTCAACACCGCCCGTGGCGAGGTGATCGACGAGGCGGCGCTGACCCGCATGCTGCGCGATGGCCAGCTGGCCGGTGCGGCGCTGGACGTGTTCGAGCACGAGCCGGCGGTGAACCCCAAGCTGGTCGAGCTCGACAACACCGTCCTGCTGCCGCATATGGGCTCGGCCACGCTCGAGTCGCGCATCGACATGGGCGAGAAGGTGCTGATCAACATCAAGACCTTCATCGACGGCCATACGCCGCCGGATCGGGTGCTGCCGTTCTGATCTTACCGGCTGTCAGTCCAAAGACGAAGGGCGCCCCTTGGGGCGCCCTTCGTCTTTGGAGGGTCAGATGACCACCAGCCGTCCGGCGTCGCCCAGGATCCGGTAGAGGCTGACCAGCCCGCCCTCTTCGAAGGGAAGGTCGTCCCTGAGCGCGCCGCGCTCCAGCCCGATGGCGCGCAGGCCCATGTCGCAGATCATGAAGCGGGCGCCGAGGTCGCGGCAGGCCTCGATCAGGTCTTCGAAGCCGGCGGCTCCACGGGCGGTGAGACCGGCATCCCAGCTTGCGGCATCACCGGCGATGCCTGCAGCGGCGAGCTCGGGGGCGAGCGGGGAGGTCGCCCAGCCCGGTTTGCCGTCGGGGGCCGGGGCGCGCAGGGTCAGCAGGGCGGCGTTGGTGAAGAACAACACCACCGGTTGAGAGAGCGCAAGCGCCGCCGCGGCCATGGCCAGGCCATAATGGACACGAGTAAGGCTGCCCGACTCGAGGATGAGTCCAGTATATGATCTGTCACTAATCATAAACGTGCCTCATCATGCACTATTATCGCCGAAGGTCGTGATGACCGGATGGTCACCACAAAGCGGGCAGGCCGGATCGGCGGGCAGGCGGACGGTGCGGAAGCGGTTGGACAGCGCATCCACGATCAGCATCCGGCCGGCAAGACCCTCGCCGATGCCGGTCAGCTCCTTCACCACCTCCAGCGCCTGGAGCGAGCCGACCATGCCCGCCAGCGCACCGATGATGCCCCCCGAAGAGCAGCTGGGGATCAGCCCCGGCGGCGGGGGGGCGGGGTAGAGGCAGCGATAGCAGGGCAGGCGTGGGCCGCCTGATCGGTGGGCATGGGAGCGGAAGGTGTAGATCTGGCCGTCGAAACGCAGGATCGCCGCCGAGACCAGGGTGCGGCCCAGCAGATGACAGGCATCGTTGACCAGGAAGCGGGTGTCGAAATTGTCCGAGCCGTCGGCGACGAGATCATAGGCGCCGATCAACGCGGCCGCGTTGCCGGCATCGATCCGGCTGTCGTGGACTTCGACCCGGATCTCCGGGTTGAGCGCCCGGATCGCGCGGGCGGCACTTTCGACCTTGGGCCGGCCGATATCCTCGGTGCGGTGGATGATCTGGCGCTGCAGATTGCTGAGATCGACCCGATCGGCATCGACGATACCGATCGTGCCCACACCGGCTGCGGCCAGATAGAGGCCGAGCGGTGCCCCCAGCCCGCCTGCGCCGATCAGCAGTACCCGGGCGCGTTTCAGGGCCAGCTGCGCTGCCTCGCTGAATTCCGGGAGCACCAGCTGGCGGCTGTAGCGTTCGATTTCGGCGTCTGTGAGTTCGATGTCGTCCACGACGGGCGGGATTCCGCGGCAGAAGGATGCGGCCGCGACGAGAGCGTCGCGGCCGCGGGCAGGATCACTCTAGACCGTTGAAGAGATCGGTCGAGAGATAGCGTTCGGCGAAAGAGGGGACGATCGCAACCACGGTCTTGCCGGCCATGTCGGGCCGCTGGGCGATTTCGACCGCGGCCGCCACGGCGGCACCCGACGAGATGCCGCAGGGGATACCTTCGGTCCGCGCCAGGGTGCGGGCATAGTCGAAGGCGGTCTCGTTGGCGATCGTCAGCACCTCGTCGATCACCGACCGGTCCAGAATCTCGGGCACGAAACCGGCACCGATGCCCTGGATCTTATGCGGGCCGGGCAGGCCGCCCGACAGCACTGCGCTGTCTTCGGGCTCCACCGCAACGATGCGCACCGCCGGGTTCTTCTGCTTCAGCACCTGGCCGATGCCGGTGACCGTGCCGCCGGTGCCGACGCCGGCGACGACGACATCCACCTTGCCGGCGGTATCGGCCCAGATCTCCTCGGCGGTCGTCACCCGGTGCACGGCCGGGTTGGCCTTGTTGCGGAACTGCTGGAGCATGATCGCATTCGGATTGCCGTCCACCAGCTCCTGGGCGCGGGCGATGGCGCCCTTCATGCCCAGCTTCGCCGGGGTGAGCTCAAGCTCGGCGCCCAGCAGCTTCAGCATCTTGCGGCGTTCGATCGACATGCTCTCGGGCATGGCCAGGATCAGCCGGTAGCCCTTTGCGGCGCAGACGAAGGCAAGTGCAATGCCCGTGTTGCCCGATGTCGGCTCGACCAGCACGGTGTCGGGGCCGATGGCGCCCTCGGCCTCGGCGGCGGCGACCATCGCGCCGGCGATACGGTCCTTGACCGAGGCGAGCGGGTTGAAGAATTCAAGCTTGGCCAGAACCTCACCCTTCACGCCCTTGGCGGCGCCAAGGCGCGAGAGGCGGACCAGCGGCGTGTCGCCGATGGTGTCGATAACGTTGTCGTAGATCCGGCCACGGCCGTGAGTGGGGGTCGGCTGCCAGGTATCGGTCATGTCGACTGCGCTCCTTCTTGGGGGCGGCCGCGGGGCAGGGGCGGCCGTCGCCTCAGATCGAGAAATCCATGCGGGTCATGGCTTCGCTGCGGATGCCCTGTTCCACTGCGCGCTGACAGAGATCGGCGATGGTGATGCCGTCCAGGCGTTCCATCAGCTCGTCCTGGATATCCTGCCAGACCGGGCGGACGACCTTGTGGCCCAGATCGGATCCTGCCGGATCGGCCATGGGGTCGTCGGCCTTCTCCATGGCGCGTACCACGCGGGCGATGTCGCCGATCGTGATCTTGCGTCGTTCGCGTGCCAGCCTGTAGCCGCCACGGGGGCCGCGCACGCCTTCCAGGATCTCGGCATGCACCAGCTGCTGCATGACCTGTTCGAGATACCGCTGCGGGATGCCCTGACGGCGGGTGATCTCCTTGCTCTGGACCGGCTCGGCACCGCCGTTGTGGGCGATGTCGACCACGGCTTCCAGCGCGAACAGCAGTTTCTTCGACAGCCTGAGCATGGGCGTTTCCGTTTCGATCCTGTTCATGAACCCGGGTCTGTCCGGGACCTCCGGCCCCTTGTGGCCGTTCCGCGGTGGCCCGGGTTTCTGTCTCAGTGCCCGGTGGAGCCGAAGCCGCCGGCGCCGCGGATGGTATCGTCCAGCGCTTCGACTTCGACCAGACGGGTGGCGGTGACCGGGGCGATCACCAGCTGCGCGATCCGCATGCCGCGGGTGATCTCGACCGGCGCATCGCCCAGATTGACCAGCAGGACCTTCAGCTCACCGCGGTAATCGGCATCGATGGTGCCGGGGGCGTTGAGCACGGTGACGCCCTGGGAGAAGGCCAGGCCCGAGCGCGGCCGTACCTGCCCTTCGTAGCCTTCCGGGATCGCCATGGTGAGGCCGGTCGGGACCAGGGCCCGCCCCCCGGGGGCCAGCATGATCGGCGCGTCTGCCGGCACGGCGGCAGGCAGATCGAGCCCGGCGGCACCGGCGGTCTTCATCTCGGGGAGCGGCAGGTCGCGGCCGTGATCGAGGCGGACGACCCCGATCCGGAGGTGGCGGTCCATCAGACGGGATCCTTGGTGGTGCGCGTGGTGAAATGATCGGCGATGCGGCGGGCCAGCCGGTCCGCCACCGCCTGTTTGGTCATGGCGGGCCAACTTTCGGTGCCGTCGGCATCGATCAGGTGGACGGCGTTGTCGTCACCACCGAAGGTGCCGGTACCGGTGGAGACGTCATTGGCGACGATCCAGTCGCAGCCCTTGCGCGCCCGTTTGGCCCGGGCATGGTCCAGTACCTGTTCGGTCTCGGCGGCGAAGCCCACCACCAGGGTCGGGCGCGAGGGGCCGGAACCGGAGATGATGCGCAGGATGTCGGGGTTTTCGATCAGCCGGATGTCGGGCGGCAGCGCACCGCCCGGCTGCTTCTTCAGCTTCTGCCCGGCTTCGATCGCCGGCCGCCAGTCGGCGACGGCGGCGGCACAGACGGCGATATCGGCGGGAAGGGCTGTCTCGACCGCCGCCAGCATCTCGCGGGCGCTTTCGATATGGATGGTGTCGACACCCGCAGGATCGGCCAGACGGGTGGGGCCGGTGACAAGGGTTACCCGACAGCCGAGGGCGGCAAGCGCCGTGGCGATGGCATGGCCCTGCTTGCCGGAAGAGCGGTTGGCGATGTAGCGCACCGGGTCGATCGGTTCATGCGTCGGGCCGCTGGTGACGACCGCATGCCGGCCGGAGAGGGGGCCGGGGGCGTCGATCAGCACCGTCTCCGGCCCGGTCAGGGCAGGGCGGCCGTCCTCGGCAAGGGCCGCGCGGATGGCCTCTACGATCGCCGCCGGTTCGGCCATCCGACCGGGACCGAACTCGCCACAGGCCATCTCGCCCTCGTCGGGGCCGACCATCAGCACGCCGTCACGTCCGAGTTGGTTCAGATTGCGCTGGGTTGCCGGGTGGAACCACATCCGGACATTCATCGCCGGCGCCACCAGCACCCGCTTGTCGGTGGCAAGCAGCAGGGTGGTTGCCAGATCGTCGGAGATGCCGGCTGCCATCTTCGCCAGGATGTCGGCGGTGGCGGGGGCCACGACCACCAGATCGGCGGCACGCGACAGCTGGATATGGCCGATTTCGGTCTCGTCCTTCAGCGAGAAAAGGTCGGTATGAACCTCCTCACCCGACAGCACGGCGAGCGACATGGGCGTCACGAATTCGCCGGCCGCACGGGTCATCACGACCTTCACCCCGGCGCCCGCCTTGCGCAGCAGCCGGATGAGTTCGAGCGCCTTATAGGCGGCGATGCCGCCGGTGACGATCAGCAGGATGCGCTTGCCGGTGAGCACCGGACCCTCCGCTTGGGATCCGACGGCTGGCGGGGGCCGTCATGTGGAACCTGCGCAATTGCGCAAGGCGTGGTGTGGTTAAACTAGGCGCCCTGGCGTCGCCGTGCAAGAGACAAGGCGAACGGGCGTTTTTCCCCGGTGATTTTGCGGATGGGGCGCGCCCTTGCCCGCTCAGCCCAGGATGAGCCAGAGCAGGGCCACCACCAAGCCGCCGCCGATCGCCGCGGAGAGCCGGCTGCCGCTCATGATCACCGGGCGGGGCCGCTCGGGATCGCTCAGGGTTTCCAGCCGATCCAGGATCCGGGGCAGACGCTGCGCCAGATGCATCATCTCGCGTGCAGCCGTCTCGGCGCGGGCGCGCGGCCCCAGATTGGCGGTCATCCACTCGCGGATCAGCGGCTCCGCCAGCACCCACATATTGGCGCCGGGATCGAGCAGCCGGGCCATGCCTTCCGCCTGGACCATGGTCTTCTGGAGCAGCAGCAGCTGGGGCTGGGTCTCCATCTGGAAGGTGGTCGTGACCTGGAAGAGCTGGGCGAGCAGCCGGCCGATCGAGATCTCGTTCTGAGGCTTGCCCAGGATCGGCTCGGCGATCGAGCGGGCGGCCTGGGCGAAGAGCGGCCGCGACTGATCGGGGGGCACGAAGCCGGCGGCGAAATGCACGTCGGCCACCGCGTCGTAATCGCGGGTGAGGAAGGCGCGCAGCATCTCGGCCAGATAGAGGCGGGACTGGCGGTCCAGCCGGCCCATGATGCCGAAATCGACCACGGCGATGCGGCCGTCGGGCAGGATGAACAGATTGCCCGGATGCATGTCACCGTGGAAGAAGCCGTCGCGGAACACCTGCAGGAAGAAGACCCGCGCGGCATTGGCCATGATCTCGCGACCGTCGAGCCCGGCGGCTTCCAGGGCTGCGGTGTCGTCGGCGCGCACGCCGCCGGTGATCCGCTCCAGCGTCATCACCCGGGCGGCGGTGCGCATCCAGTCGATCTCGGGCACCATGAAGCCGGCGTCGCCCTCGAAATTCTCGCGCAGCTCCTGTCCGGCCGCGGCCTCCATCCGCAGGTCGGTTTCGATCGCCACCACTTCCGAGAGGGTACGGACCACCTCGACCGGCTTCAGCCGCCGGCTGCCGGGCAGCATGCGTTCCAGCCAGCGGGCGATCCAGGCGAACAAAGCAAGGTCGGTGGCAAGCGCCCTCTCGACGCCCGGGCGCAGCACCTTGACTGCAACCTCGCGGCCGTCGGTGGTCTCGGCGAAATGGACCTGGGCGACAGAAGCGGCCGCCACCGGCACATCGTCGAATCGCGAGAAAAGATCGCTGATCGGCCGCTCGAAAGACTGTTCGATGATCCGCCGGGCATCCGCTCCCGGGAAGGGGGGCAGCCGGTCCTGCAGCCGGGCCAGATCACGCGCCACCGTCTCGCCGATCAGATCGGCGCGGATCGACAGTACCTGGCCGAGCTTCACGAAACTGGGGCCGAGGGCGGTGAGCGCCCGGGCCAGCCTTTCGCCTTCCGCCAGCTCGCGCAGGTCACGCCGGGTCAGCCGCCGGGCGGTCCGGCCCGCGAAGCCTGCCGCCGGATGCTGGGTTGCCAGCTGTTCCAGCGGAAAGAGCGCGCCGTGACGGGCGAGGACATAGCCGATGCGCGAAAGCCGCAGCAGGTGGCGCAGGGTCGAGAACATGGGGGTCCGATCGGGAGGGGCGGGCGCTCAGACGTTCCAGGCCGAGTGCAGGGCAGCGATGCCGCCCGACAGCAGCCGCACCTTGACCTGGCGGAAGCCGGCGTCCGCGATCATCCCGGCGAAGCGGTCGGCGCTCGGGAATTTGCGGATGCTTTCGGCGAGGTAACGATAGCTCGCGGCATCGCGCGCGACCACCCGGCCCACCTGCGGCAGCACCTTGAAGGAATAGAGATCGTAGAGCCGGTCGAGCACCGGGGCCTGCACCTGAGAGAATTCCAGGCACATGAACCGGCCGCCGGGTTTCAGCACCCGCCTCGCCTCGGCGAGTGCTGCAGGAATGTCGGCGACGTTCCGGATTCCGAAGGCAATGGTGTAGACATCGACCGAGGCCGATCTGACCGGCAGCAGTTCGGCATTTCCGGCGACCCAGTCGATGCCGTCCAGGATGCCGCGATCGACCGCGCGGTCGCGGCCGACATCGAGCATCGCAGGGGTGAGGTCGCAGACCGTCACCCGGGCCGGCGGCAGATTGGCGGCGGCCGAACCGGCATTGCGGCGGGCACGGTCGACGAAGCGGAAGGCGATATCGCCGGTGCCGCCGGCGACGTCCAGCAGGTGCTGACCGGGCCGCGGCGCCAGCCAGTCCATCATTGCGTCCTTCCACAGCCGGTGGACACCGCCGCTCAACAGATCGTTCATCAGGTCGTAGCGCCGGGCGACGCTGTCGAACACCCCGCGCACCATGCGGCGCTTTTCGCCGACCGTCGTGGTGGTGAACCCGAAATCGGCAGGGCGCTCGTCGCCGGCATGCCGGCCGGCGGGCTCGTCGATCACTGACATCGCTCGTCCTCGGAACCTTCGGGTACGGGTGCGCGAGGGAACATAGCGCGGGCCGGGGCATTGCGCTACCCTCGCCCCCATGCCAGAGCTGCCCGAAGTCGAAACCGTGCTCAGGGGCATCGCCCCCAGGATGATCGGACGCCGCCTCGTCGAAGTCGAGGCGCGGCGCCCGGATCTGCGTCGCCCGCTGCCCGCCGGTTTCGTGCAGCGGCTGACAGGCCGTGCCGTGATCGCGGCGGATCGTCGCGCCAAGTATCTGCGCCTGCATCTGGAGGGGGGCGAGACGCTGATCGTCCATCTGGGGATGTCCGGCCGGCTGGTGATCGAGGATGCGCCGCCGCCGGTCGCGTTCCATCACGGCCCGTCGACGGCCGTGGCGGATGCGCCCCATACCCATGTCGTCTTCCGCCTGGACGACGGCACCCGGATTCTGTTTGCCGATCCGCGCCGGTTCGGGCTGATGGACATCGCCGCCACCGACGATCTGGACGCCCATGACCTCTTCGCTCATCTGGGGCCGGAGCCGCTCGGTAACGGTTTTTCGGGCCCCTATCTCGCCCGAGTCTTCGAGGGGCGGCGGGCGCCCGTGAAGGCATTGCTGCTGGATCAGCGCGTGGTCGTGGGGGTGGGCAACATCTATGCGAGCGAGAGCCTGTTCGAAGCCGGCATCCACCCGGCCCGCAGTGCCGGAACCCTGTCGGCCGATGATTGCGACCGGCTGGCGGCGGCGGTCCGCGCGACGCTCGACCGGGCGATCACGGCCGGAGGGTCCACACTCAGGGATTTCGTCGGCGCCTCGGGCGAACTCGGCTACTTCCAGCACAGTTTCCGGGTCTACGACCGGGCCGGCGCCCCCTGTTCGCGGGAGGGCTGCGGCGGTACCATAGAGCGTGCCGTTCAGTCGAACCGCGCCACCTATTTCTGTTCCCGGTGTCAGGCATGACCGTTTTCCGGACCATGATCGTCCTTGCGGCGCTCGCGATCGCCGGCCCCATGACCGCCGGTCTCAGCCCCGTTGAGGCCGCCGACACAGAATTTCTGGGGCAGGTGGAAGATCTGCCACTGGCTCCGGGCCTCGCCGAGGACGCGGGGGGCTTTACGTTTGACAAGCCCGACGGGCGTATCGTAGAGGCTTACGCAGTTGGTCGTGTGACCGGTGCGCAGGTGATGCGCTTCTACCGCGACGCCCTGCCCCAACTGGGCTGGCGCGAGGTCGGGGGTGCTGCCGCTGCATCCGGTGCCGGTATCGCCGCCTTCACCCGCGGCACCGAGCGCCTGACGATCGACACGGCCGAGCAGTCCTCCGGCCGTCTGGTCGTGCATTTCGTGCTGGCACCTGCAGAGGGTGCTGCGCGCCCCTGACAGCCAGGCTCCCGCCCCTGCCGGGAGGCCGCCGGGCGTCGGAACGTCAGTCTTCATCGACCGGCTTCGGGACCAGGCAGGCGGCGAAGGATCCCGCATCCGCCGCCCCGGTGAAGCCGGCGCGGGATCGCGGAGGGAGCAGACCCACATGTCCTACAAGAACATCCTGGTCGACACGCGCGGCGCCGTCGGGCTTATCCAGCTCAACCGGCCCAAGGCGCTGAACGCGCTCTGCGCCGAACTGATCGAGGAGCTGAATGCGGCGCTCGACGCCTATGAGGCGGATCCCGCGATCGGCGCAATCGTGCTGACCGGCAGCGAAAAGGCTTTTGCAGCCGGTGCCGACATCAAGGAGATGCTGCCCAAGTCCTTCCAGGACGTCTACATGGAGGACTTCATCTCGCGCTGGGAGCGGGTGACCCGCTGTAAGAAGCCGGTGATCGCGGCGGTCTCCGGTTATGCGCTCGGCGGCGGCTGCGAGCTCGCGATGATGTGCGATTTCATCCTGGCGGCCGAGAATGCGAAGTTCGGCCAGCCCGAGATCAATCTCGGCACCATTCCGGGATCGGGCGGCACCCAGCGCCTCACCCGTTTCGTCGGCAAGTCCAAGGCCATGGAAATGTGCCTGACCGGCCGGATGATGGATGCCGAGGAAGCCGAGCGTGCGGGGCTGGTC
Source organism: Tistrella mobilis (assembly GCF_041468085.1). NCBI lineage: Bacteria > Pseudomonadati > Pseudomonadota > Alphaproteobacteria > Geminicoccales > Geminicoccaceae > Tistrella > Tistrella mobilis. Next base: position 4,914,924 of record NZ_CP121017.1, read on the forward strand.
AGCCGGATCGTGCCGGTGGCCGAGCTGCTCGACGAGGCGCTGAAGGTCGCCCAGGCCATTGCCGCAAAGTCGTTGCCTTCGGTGATGATGGCCAAGGAGGCGGTCAATGCCGCCTATGAGACCACGCTGACCCAGGGCGTGCGCTTCGAGCGCCGCCTGTTCCATTCGAGCTTTGCGCTTGAGGATCGCCGCGAAGGCATGACCGCCTTCTCGGAGAAGCGCGAGCCCCAGTTCAAAAACCGCTGACCCGCTGACCAGATCTCGCCGGCCAGCTACGACACGGCACCGTGTCGGCGGGAATCGCAGTGGTTGCACGGCAACGGCCGTCGGCGTTCCGGACGGAGCGCTTTCGGCTTTGCCGATAACGTCTTGACTCAATCGTGGACCGCACCTATCGTCCGCGGCCTGAGTTTCCCTTTGTCCCGAACGTATCCGAAGGGCCGACCCTGATGGCCAATCATGTCTCCGCCGAGAAGCGTATCCGTCGCAACGCGCGCCGGGCCGAAATCAACGGCGCTCGTATCAGCCGCATCCGCACCTTCGTGAAGAAGGTGGAAAAGGCCCTTGCTCTGGGCGACAAGGATGCCGCCGTCGCCGCTTTCGCCGTCGCCGAGCCGGAACTGCGTCGCGGCGTGAACAAGGGCGTGCTGCACGGCAACACCGCCTCGCGCAAGATCTCGCGCCTCAGCGCGCGCGTGAAGGCGCTGTCGCAGGCCTGAGCCCGCGGCGGTCCGATGCCGGATGATGGCTGGAATCCGGGGCTCCGGAACCTTCGGCCGTGATTCTTCGCATATGATCGCAGGCAGCCCGACAAGCTTCGACGCACGGTATGCGATACCCGCATACCGTGCGTCGTTGTGTCGGGGTAATGCGTTGCGTCAAAAGATCGCGTTCGCATTTCGGACCCGTTGCCAGCCGCACGGCCCGGGGCTAGTCTAGGCCCCATCGAATGCAGGTCCGTCCCCACAGCGGCCGAGCGTACCGGAGGTTCCGGACCGGATGCCTGATCAGGCAGCTGATCCACTGGACCCGAGGTGTGCCCGCCGGCGGTTCCGACCGACCTGTTTCCCAAGCCTTTCGAAGAGCGGATGTGGACGTCGCGTCGTTCGATGCATGAACATCGAATGATGACGCAGAGGCTTTGTCCGCAGGGGGCCCCAGGGCCTGACCGTGCGGATCCCGTGGCCCCGGGCCATGCGCGTGTCCTTTGTCTGTCGCGTCCCCCATCCCTTCGTCCTGATCTGCCAGAGGAGCCACGAGGCGACGCCATGGCCAGCACCGACGACATCCGCCGCAACGCATCGGCCCGTACGGGCGCCCAGGCCGGCTATGCCGGCGACGTCACGCCCGAAGAGGCGTGGGCTTTTCTGGAGCAGCAGCCCGACGCGGTTCTGGTCGACGTGCGCACCCGCGAGGAATGGATGTTCGTGGGCCTGCCGCTGCTCCAGCCCCTGGGCAAAGAGCCGCAGCTGATTTCGTGGCAGGTCTGGCCGCAGATGGCGCCCAATCGCGACTTCACCAATGCGCTGGCCGAGGCCGGTGTCGGCCGCGAGCAGCCGGTGCTGTTCTTGTGCCGCAGTGGCGCTCGCTCGCGGGCTGCGGCCATCGCGGCCACGGCTGCCGGGTATGAAACGGCGTTCAACGTTGCAGGCGGGTTCGAGGGGGATGTCGGCCCCGACGGGCACCGCGGTACGGTCAACGGCTGGAAGGCGGCGGGGCTGCCCTGGTTCCAGAACTGACCCGACCGCCCGTCACCGCCGTGT